>DASRZA010000120.1:0-19215 GCA_035686845.1 Armatimonadota bacterium
AAAGTGCGGCCAGCATGTCTGAAAGCCCTGGTGCACCCGGCACGGGCAATTCCGGGAGGCGACATTTGTATCTTCGGTATTGGGGAGTGAGGCTCTAAAAATGCGAATGCGCTATCTCATTTTCGCGTGCGCCATCGGCGTTGTCCTGGTGGCGCCCGCGCTCCCGGCGCCGGCTAATATGAGCGCACCGGCCCACATGCGCCACCCCAGGACCTGGCTCCAGATCACCGACCTTCCGGATGACGGCGGGTATACTTCTCCGGATGGCCGCTACCTGGCTGAGGCGCTCGGCGGGGACTGTGAGCCCCGGATGCTCGAGGTTTATGCCGTCAAAAAACGGCGCGGTCGATCTTTCAGGCGCCGGATCTACAGCGGGCTGCTGGATTTTAACACGTTCGCGTGGATCCCCCACCGGCCGCACACCCTGATTGCGGGCACCGGGGGGATCGATATGGGCGTTGGAGTTCTTGCGCTCTGGGACGGCGGGCGCCGTAGGCTGACTTCCACCGACCGCCGCTACTTCGGGTCTGATATGTGGGCGTGGCATGATCCGCACCTAAAGCTGCTCCTGCGCGCTCGCCAGGAAGTTGGAGAAGGGTTTCAGTTGGTTGCGGTGTCGGCGAATGGGCGCGCGGTCCGCTATAAACACGGTGGGTACGGCGACGACGGAATGGAGGGCCCGGTACACACGTTGAGATTACCGGCGCGATAGATTCCTCGAAGGAATGATGGTGGGCGCATTCAGGCGTTCTACAGCATGCGGCGCTTGCAGCGCCTCGACCCGCGTCCCCCGCGCCTCGCGCCCCGTACCCGCACTCCGAACCCCGAGCCTTCTCCTCCGTCCTCCGTCCTTCGCCCTCCGTCCTCCGTCCTCCGTCCTCCGTCCTTCGCCCTCCGTCCTCCGTCCTCCGTCCTCCGTCCTCCGTCCTCCGTCCGCGCCTACGGCGCCGGCTTCAACACGATCCGACGCAGATTCATGACCGCGCCGTGCGGCATGTCCTTCGGGGTGAGACGAAGCGTCTGCTTTCCGGCCGGAATGTTCAGCGTACCGGTCAGCGTCTCCTCCTTGAACGTGCCCCAGTCGCCGGTGGGGCCTACGACACCGTCCACTCCGCCCGGGACGCCATCAAGGCCAACGGTAAACGTGGTCCCGGCGCTATCATCGGGACAGGCGTAGTCAAGCGTTACGGTATAGGCGCCTGCCTTCGGCGCCTCCAGCGTCCAGGAAACGGTGTCCTTCGGGTTGAGCCAGTAGCCAATGTTGGGCGTAGTGTCGCTCTTGGTCTCCACCTGAAGGGCGCCCTGAAGATTTGCGTCGGCCGCCGCAAGCGTGTAGCTGCCGTCGGCTTGCGGATGCGCTATCGCGGTCAGATCCTCGACCACCGGCGGTCCCGCCAGCTTGAGCTCCACTACAGTGGCAATCGGATTGATCTTTGCCGGCTTCGCAATCGACGGCCCATTTTCGCCCTGCGTCACGGCGAGCTTCTCATTGCCGTCTATCGCACGGGCGTAAACGACCGGAGTCTTCAGGCCAGGCACCGTGAGCGGTCCATCCGGCCACTGAAATACTTCAAGGTAGAGCGCATTCCCCTTGGTGGTAATCCGTCCGTCGAACAGCGGCTTTTTGAACGGGCTCTGCGTCGTACCATAAATGCTCGCGCCGTTCATCTTCATCCATTTTCCGACCTGCTCCAGCCGGTCCACGGCCGCTTGCGGAAACTGCCCCTGATCGTCCGGGCCAACATTCAACAGGAAATTGCCGCCCTTGCTGGCGATGTCGCAGAGCTTATGAACGAGGTCCTGGGTCGATTTCCAGTTCTGATCGTTCCAGGCGTAGCCCCAATCGTTGTTCATCGTCATACACGTTTCCCAGAGCCGGCCCTTGGGCAGCGCGTTGGCGGGAATCGTCTGCTCGGGCGTGTCAAAATCCTCGGGAAGCTGCAGCCGGTTATTGATCAGAATGTTCGGCTGGAGCTTCCGAATCATCTTCACCACTTCGAGGGAATGCTCGTCGGCGGCGTTGTGCTCCCACCCGCCATCGAACCAGATAACGCCAATCGGGCCGTAATTGGTGAGCAGCTCTTTAAGCTGCCCCTCAAAATACTTGACGTAATTGTTCAAATCGGCGCCCGCGGTTGGCCGCGTATCCCACGGACGACGAGGCAGGTAGTCGAACGCGTGCCAATCCATAAACGAATGGTAGAAACAGAACCGGATCCCCTGCTTGCGGCACGCGGCGCTGAGATCCTTCATGGGATCGTGATGCCACGGCGTCGCTTTCACGACGTTGTAATCGGAAAGCTTGGAATTGAACATGTCGAATCCGTCATGATGCTTGCTCGTGATGACCATGTACTTCATGCCGGCGTCTTTGGCGACCTTCACCCACCGGCTGGCGTTAAACTTCACTGGATCGAACTGCGCCGCGTATTTCTCGTAATCCTTCACCTGCATCTTATGGTTGCTCATGAACCATTCGCCCATGCCGGTCGTGTTGTTATGATCGCTGTTGGGAACCGAATAGATGCCCCAGTGAATGAACATCCCAAACTTCGCCTTCCGCCACCACGCGGTGCGCGCCGCGAATTGCGCCTGCGTCTCGCCCGTCTCGGGATTGACCACGAACGTCTGCATCGGCGGCGCGGCATAAACCGCCGCGGCCCCGGCCGGAATTAAGGTGAGCGCGCACAGCGCCATCATCAAGCGAAGTCCGGTACGAAATGACATTTGGAGCAACCTTTCATCTCTCTAACGACGTTGCGAGCCTGTCACACGAACGCGAAATGGTGGAACAGGAGTTGAACGAGGGCCGGGTTTAATCCACCCCTGTCGGGCGGCCGGCTTGGAACTTGAACCGGATGCGTCACTCATACTATTTGCCGCCGCAAGACCTGAATCCTTTTTGCGGACGATCAAGATCCAGTCGTTCGAGCTTCAGCCGGCCGGGGAGCGCGCCCTCAAGATTTCATCAGCCGCGCGGAGGCCGGATGTAATCGCGCCTTCGAGGTGCGGACCGCAGAGATAATCGCCGCAAAAAAAGAGGCCAGGGGTGGGATCTGGACGGGAGAGAAACGCAGCGAGGCGCTTCACCGACCCCGGCTCAAAGAGGGGTGTGGCGCGCTGATGGCGGAAAACGATGCTCCACTCGGTAGATTCGGAAAACCCGGGCCAGAACCGGTCCATTTCAGCCCGTGCCGCGACGGCCACTTCGTCATCCGGCGCCGCCATCATGCGCGCGCTCGCTGCGGCATTCAGATACGCGATGGAAAGACCCTTGTCCGCCGGAACCCGATCTGCGCCTTTGTTCTGCTCAAACGAGGCGCCGACCAGCAAGGATGACTCATCGGCGGCAATCGCGCAGCCATACACCTTACCGCCCCACGGCCGATTCGTGAAGAACGCTGCGCCCACGAACGAGGTGTACTTCACCGACCGGAGGAACGTCGCTTCGGACGGAACTGCCGTGTCGCAGATTAAAGCCGCGACATCCGCCGTAACTGCCAGTACCACCGCCTCTGCGTCGGCCGTCTCCGCGCCCTTCGAGCCGTCCCAGGTCACCGTCCAGCGGCCGCGCTTCCGTGCAATTGTGCGAACCCGGGCGCCGGTTACAACTCCAACCTCCGCCGCGAGCCGATCGGTCAGGACCTGCGCTCCGCCTTTGAGGCAATGGGTGCCCACCGCGCCCAGCCCGCTGATCGTCGATAACAGGAAACCGCGCGACACCCCCGATGGCGGATAATAGTACAGCACGCCCATCAGCGGTTCAAAGAGATGCTCCAGCGCGTCACGCCCCACCAGGCGCATCAGATAGGGCGCGACGTCCTCATCGTCGAGCATTGCCGCGCGCTCCGGGTGGTGAAAATCCAGAATCGCCGCATGCCGCTTAATCTCGGCCAGCGCCGCGAACAGTCGCACCTTCGAGGGCAAGCTCACCACAGGCAGCGTTACGAAGTCTTTGGCCGACCCGTAATGATACGGAACAACCTTGCCTCGTTTCACGAGCGCGGCGACGTTGGATGAGTGCTGGATATCGCCGGCGAAGCCTATCCTTTCCAGCAGCGCGAAAGTATTGGTGTACGGATCGCGTGGGCCGATAAATTGTGCGCCCGTGTCTAGGATTGCGCCGTCACGGCGGATCGACGCGATCCGGCCCCCCGGAACCGAACCGGCCTCCAACACCAGCGTCTCGACGCCCGCGTCTCGGAGCTGCAGCGCCGCCGTCAATCCGCTCAAACCCGCGCCTATGACAATTATTTCCGGCATAAAGCCTCTGCGATCGACGAAGAGCGCGGGGCGGAATCGACACCTCTTATCCCATCTGGTATCATGCGGACATGCTTTCCCCTCACGCGTCTTTCGCTCTTCTCACCTGTCTTATTCTGGCCGATACGTCGGCCACTTCCCGGGCGCAGCCAGCGCCAGCGCCGCCATTCACCTTCGTGCGGATTACTGATACCCACATTGGGAACGCCGGAACGAACGTCGCGGCCAACGCGGCGGAGGTGGAGAAGATCAATCTGCTCACTCCCCGGCCGGAGTTTGTCGTCAACTGTGGCGACCTCGTAGACGAAGGCACGGCTGATCAATACAAAGTCTACCAGAAAACGTTCGCAGCGCTCGCGATGCCGTGTTATTCCATTCTGGGCAACCATGACGTGCGTTGGGCGCCGCTCGGCAAAGAGTCGATCCAGGATGCAATGCATATTCCCCTCTTCCAATCCTTCGATCGGCATGGATGTCATTTTGTGCTGCTCGACAGCACCGTCACTCTCGAACATTGGGGCCACTTTGACGCCGGTGAGATGAATTGGCTGAAGCGTGATCTCGCCGAAACGGGGCGAGAGACTCCGGTCTTTATCTTTATGCATCACTGGGTCGGCCGAGACGCTGAGATGGTGGACAATGAAGGCGAGTTCATCCACGCCATCGAGCCGTATAACGTCAAAATCGTCTTTTGCGGGCATGGTCATGCGGATATCCAATGGCGCGTCAATGGCGTGCAGTACATCATGGACCGCGGCCTCTACCAGGGGTCATTTGATTCCATCGCCGTCACGCCGGAAACTGTCACGCTCTCACGCCATCGCAAAGAAACAGCGGCCCCCCAGATCATCGCAGTGATTCCGACCCACGCCGAACCGGACACCCGGATCCGAGTCTCGGCCAAGATTGACCGGACGGATCGGCTTTCGTCGACCGCATCGGGCGGTCCTCTTCCCTCCGGCGCTGTCTGGCAGTGGCGAGCCGATTCAACGGGGCCCTGGCAGCCCATGCTCATGACCGCCGACGGAGAATCGGCGTCGGTGAGCTTAGATCGCTCGAAACTGTCGCCCGGCCGGCATCAAATCGAGGCGCGGCTCTCGCTCCCAATGCCTCCCGACCGGCGCGAGGAGGCGCACGACCAGGGCGGCTACGGCGGCGACGACTATGTGGCGACACTACCACTCCTGATCTCGCCCGCGCAATCTTCGGAACCGGCCGCGCTTTCGGAACGGTGGCGGACACCGCT
Organism: Armatimonadota bacterium; assembly: GCA_035686845.1. Classification (GTDB taxonomy): domain Bacteria; phylum Armatimonadota; class DASRZA01; order DASRZA01; family DASRZA01; genus DASRZA01. Next base: position 5,510 of record DASRZA010000120.1, read on the forward strand.
CGGCGGAGGTGTGCAATCCAAACTGGTATACGACGCCGGCGTGGTTTATGTCTCCTGTGTTGATGGCGCGCTTTACGCATTAGGCGCGGACAATGGTAAGATTCGCTGGAAGTTTCAATCCGGCGGATCGTTGTATGGCGCTCCTCGAATCGATGATGGTCGAGTCTACATTGGATCGATGGATCACTTCGTCTACGCGATCGACACCTCGACCGGAAAGCCGATCTGGAAGACGAAGCTTGGCGGTCCCGTCTTCGCCGGGGTTCAGATAGCCGATGGAATCGCCTGCGTCGGAACCGGTGACCGGACCATTTACGGCCTGGACCCTGACACGGGCAAGATCACCTGGACGTATCAGACGAACGGATTCATCCAGCAGCGGGCGGCCGCGGGCGATGGCGCCTTTTACGTGGGCGCCTGGGATAACGGCTTCTACGCGCTTGAGGCGAAAACGGGGGCGCTTCGGTGGAAAAAGTCATTCGGCCGCAATTTCTTCTACAGCCCGGCAATCGGCGCTCCGACCGTTTATGGAGGCCGGGTGTATGTGCCCTCAAATGATGATACCTTGCACGCGGTGGACATGAGAACCGGCGACGTCGTCTGGGAGGTGCACGCGCCCGACCTCGCCGGCTCGTATGGCTACTCCGGCCCCGCCATTACGCCCGACGGCCATCTCTACATGGCCGCTCTTGGAGGCGCCGGCTCCGTGATGTGTCTCGACCCCGCTACCGGGGGTCTCGTCTGGCGCACTGATACGGGCGGTGTGATCTACGATTCATCCTGTGCGGCCGCCGGCGGCGTCGTGACTATTGGCAGCGTAGACGGCGCCTTCCACGCGCTGGATGGCAAAACCGGCGCTCTTCTGGGAACATACCGGCTTGGCCCGGGGCTTCTACTCGCTTCGCCGGCGATGTCCGCGGACGGCGCCACCGTCTTCATCGGATCCCTCGGAAACGCAGTTTACGCGCTCGCCGTCAGGAAGATGGGCGCTACGCATGTCACAGATTGAGCGATTCGGTCCGCAATTACGGTATCGGCGGGCTTGAATCCTGCGGCTACAGGGTGCCGCAGTCAGCCCAAGTTCCGCAATCGTGGGGCGAATCGGCGCCTTTGTGTGCTCACTGGCATCCTTCGAACCCCGCCACAACCGCGGGATCCCAATCAAGACGGGGCTGCCCGTCGGTAATAACAGTTCACGCTGGAGTTCAATACTTTGCTCTGACTCTTCGCGCCCGTACAGATCTCCGTGGCGAGTTGATGGCGGCTTGGAAAGCGTGTCTCACTTTCCGTCGATACAAATGGTGACGTCATGTCGTCACTTCGTCACTCCTGCTTCCACCACCCATAGCCGAGCACAATGATGCCGACAACCAGCATACCGTAGGCAAAGTGGACGGCAGGTTGCGCAAACGAGAGAATTGATGGCAGAGACCAAAAGACGATTCCAACTCCGATGTGCATACTCAACGGCGCCAGGGACCGCTTGGCTGGTGGACTCTTGCCCCCTTGGAGTACAGCGGCTCTAACATGTTTTAATTGGATCTCGTCGCATTGGTCCTGTTCTGAGAGCGCTCGCGCAACATCAGTCAATCTATCGCTGTATTGATCTGCTGCTTCCTGTAAACCCCTGAAGGCCTCCTTGGAGCAGTGTGAGCCTTTGTAATTCCTAACAGACCGAGACCGCGACTTGACTGGGAGGCGAGACTGGCTGCTCACCGGCCATCTACACCCTTATCGCTTGAGCGCCGCGCGCTCCGCAATTGTGCCTGGATTTTGAGAGTATCAAGACGCCGAATCCACAAAAATACACCTGGAATCGATAGTGATACAAAAATGCCAATAGCGACAATGGCCAGACGCCGAATCTGTGCGTCGAGGGGCGGAGATCCGGCTCTGTGAGTGCCGATGAGGATCTGAAAAAGTGCAAGCGCAATCAGCAGTACAGAAATCGATGCTGGGAGCGCTAGGAGAGACAGGAATGAGCGTGCTAAAAAACCCTGGGCGTATCTGTCGCCTGGTTTTTCACGATTTGGCGGCCCTGGATTGACGATTTCCGCCCCCACCGACGCTATCGCCTTTCGATAGCGGCCAGCGGTCATACTGAGCTGCCGCATCTCATCATCCTGAATGCACTCAAGGTTATCGAGTAGGTCCAAGTGGTGGTCGATGGCCCGCGCTCGCCGCGATGTATTACCATATACATTCTTCTCTGTTAGAGCATCTCGTTTGGGTTTAGCCCTCGCGCTGTGCTCCTGGTAATAGTCCCTAATGAGTTGAGCGGGACTGCGCTGTTCTTCAAGTAACCCATTCATTCGTCGGAACCCTTAAGGCTTTTTACCCCGGCTACCTCTAACATTGTGAGTAGCGTTGCTTCTTTTTCTTGGGCGCGTTCCAGCAGTTCTTTTAACGCAATTATATCATTTATATCAATAGTTAGGAACATCTCTTTCAGCTCTCGGCTTTGGTGATAATGAATTCTGAGTTGATGAACGACGGCTGCGTGATGCGGAACCTTCAGGATATCGTCCGAGAATACCGGACGTATGTCAGTGAGGATGCGGGCACTGCAGAAGAGACTGGGATACTCCGTGGTAACAAATCGAGCCTTAGACGTTACGCGGATACTTTCAAGCTTGAGCAGAGTTGTGATACGTTCCTTGACTTCCCTTTCCTTGTTACCTTCTAACCACGAAGAACCCAACGAAACCTTTATGTTGAGCAAGATCTCTGCGATAAAATCATCAAGCGGCTTATTCAGTATGGCACGGGCTGAGCAGAGAAAAAGCAGTGTCTCAACGACGAGCCGAATACTATCGACTTCGACAGTTGGTACTTTCGACCACACATGATCAACAATTGGGTCAGCATCGTACGCCGGTGGAGCGGTACCCACTGCATCCGTCAGCTGCTTGGCCGTCGGTTCGGAGAGTTCCGCGAGCGCCCTAAGGCCTGGAAGGTACTTTTCGGGAATTGATACTATAGCCATAATTATTCTGTCTGAGTTACCTATCGAGTCAAAACTACATACGTCTGAGCGGGCGGAGGTAAAGGGAGTCCACGAAATCGGATCGTCCTGTCCCGATGACCCCGAAGTCGCTAAATGCAAGTACTTCCCTTACGGTAAACGCAGCATTTCACCGCTGCACTTTTAGTTGCCGGCTGTACTCCCGATCGAACTGAGTCCACTAAAAGGTTTGGATTACCCGGATCTTTGAGAGGATTATACGCGAATCCTCTTTTTTCTTGTAGGCACTGGGGCTGGCAGCCCAATTCGGGGCTTGGGAAGCATCCTGCTTAGCTCAATCGGGGCCAATGAATTCACGCATAAATTGTATCCATGGGAGGCACAAATTCCATTCATGAATTCATCCGGACCGCCCTCACCAACAATTGTAGCGAAAGAGATGATGTTTTGGCGTTCTGCCGGCATGCGATCCGGGCAATACGACCGAGAGCTACGCTGCGGCTTACCCACCGCTTGCTGTAAGAATTCCGTACTCCCGCTTACCCGTTGAGACACCAACTTCGCGCCCGGTCCACCGGATCGCTAACGAGGCAGTTTCCCGGAGATGCAGGGTTGTTGCATCTGGAAAAAGGCTTAATTGTTGCTCAAGGGTGAAATTTAGCTCCAGTTTGCACGCGATTTCGACACCGCTTTACCGCAGTCCCACAGCATCGCGGCGCCACAACTCTATCCCCGGCTGTGATCCCCGTGACGCAACGGTTCCGCGCCCGCCCGCGTCCAATGTTGGAGGCGGGCGAAACTCCGCCCCGCGGGACGGGATGGTCTCTCGCTCAGCCATCACGAATTGTCTGGAATCAGCGCGTGAAATCTCAATCCCTACCGAAGTTTGCTCTCCTCCTGGTCTTGCTCGTGTTTGGCGGCCAGTTTTCTGCGGTGCCACAGCGGGGCTCCGGATCTCTGTCTGCTGCCCCGCTCCCCGATACCCCACAGTACCGAGCGGAGGTCATCTTTGCGAAGACGCTCGTTCCTCCCACCGAACGATCACACGAGATTTACTACGTGGATGCGGCAACGGGGGATGACAGTAATCCGGGGACCGCGGCCCGACCCTGGCGCACAATTCAGAAGGCGGCGAATACTCTGGAGCCCGGCGACACCGTTTTGGTCAGCGATGGTCTGTACGTCGAAAACGGGGCGCCCTCTGGCGGAGGGGTGGAGATCACTCATTCCGGAGCACCCGGCGCTTGGATCACCTACAAAGCCTTTCCCGGCGCCCATCCCCGGGTGACCTCCGCGACGTGGGCCACGTTCCGGATCGACTAAGCCGCCTACGTCGAGATCAACGGCTTCGACATAAGCACACAGCTCATCCCGTCGGGGAAAGCAACGAGGGAGCCGGCGTCATGGCCAACAAATCCCACCACGTCCGGTTCCTGAACAACAAGGTGCATGACTGCGGCGGCAGAGGTATCGCCACCGGTTTCAGCGATTATATAACCGTCGAACGAAACCGGGTCTACCGCAGCGCCTTCACCAGCATCTATAACTGCAGCGGCGTCTCCCTCTGGGAGGGTGTTGACTTCGACAAAAAGCCCGGCGCCCACAACATCGTCCGGGACAACGTGTGTTATCAGAACGAGAATAAGGGGCCGACTCCGCTAAACGGCGGGCAGCCCACCGACGGAAACGGGATCATCATCGACGGCAGCCACGGCGTAGGCGGCTTCCTCATCGAAAACAATCTCTGCTTCGACAACGGCGGTCGGGGAATTGAAATCGGCCATGCCCGGAATGCCACTGTCCGCTGCAACACCGTCGTGCGCAACCAGCGGACGCCCTACCTGAACAATGTTGACTTACGCGCCGATTACAGCCAGAACGTCCATTTTATCAACAACATAGTCGTCGGACGGCCCGGGCAGCATTTCAGCAATAACTGGATGACATCCGGGATTCGCTACGACCACTGCCTATTCCACGGCTATACGAAAGTGGACCCGGATGAGATGGGAGTGGGGAATATCATGGAGAAGGACCCCCGCTTTCGCAATCCAAAGTCCAACGACTATCCCATCCAGCCGGGCAGCCCCGCCATTGGCGCCGGTGACCCCTCGGAGACCCCGACAAAAGACCTCGACGGACAAACCCGGCGCGGCGCCGATCTGGGCTGCTTCGCCGCGCTGCGGCGGACCGCGGGTTGAGCGCTGGGTCTCGACGGGCGCCCAATAGGCGCGCCGTTCACCACTTAACAACCCCTGAGCGTTAACAAAGTCCGACTTTTACGCCAGACTCAAACCGCGGATCTTGGGGTATCCCGCGCTACATCAGACCGCGTTCTTTCAAGCTGACGAATTTGCCATCGCCGACGATCAGATGATCCAGGACGCCGATGCCGATGACCTTGCCGGCTTCCACCAACCGCTTGGTGAGCGAGATGTCTTCCTGGGACGGGGACGGATCCCCAGAGGGATGATTATGGATGGCGATGAGATTGGCGGCGTTGCAGGAAATCGCCTCCCGGAAAACCTCACGCGCCTCCACGATGCTGGCATTCAGGCTCCCCTGCGTCACCGTGCGGGAGCGGATGACTCCACCCTTGGTGTCCAGCGAGAGCGTTCGAAACTGCTCCTGCGAGAGATAGCGCATCTCAGACCCGAATAAATCGTACACGTTCTGGGGTGACCGGATCGTGGGTCGGGGCGCCTCGGAAAACCGTGAGAGCCGTATCCCGAGCTCTATCGCGGCGAGCAGCTCCGTCGACTTGGCCGGCCCGATCCCCTTCACTTCGCTCAAATCCACGGCCGTCGCCTGAGCGATGCCTTTGATGCTGCCAAAGTGATGCAGTAGGCGCTCAGCGAGGCGGAGGACCGACTCGCGGGCGCTTCCGACACGGAGCAAGATTGCAAGCAACTCAGTGTCCGAGAGCGCAGACGCGCCGAACTCGAGCAGCCGTTCCCGCGGCCGCTGGTTTTGCGGCAGATCCCGAATCATCGTCTGGTATTCCGACATGGCGCTCCTTTATAATCGATGGGTTGATAGACGGCAGTGCTGCCACTCCACTTCGGGCGCGCTTTAGCCGGTTATGCCGCAGCCGAGGCTTCGCTCGTCAGGATGCGTTCCAGCCAGTCTCTGATGGCGGATGGGATTCGATGGTCAACGCGCGCGCCTCTCAAGCCGTGCGCCAGCGTGTTTCGCACCCGTGCCCAAGCCTGCAGTCGTTCATAATCGGAATGCGAGAGAATACCTTGAGAATACAATGTCTTCATCACGAATTGTGCATCCATCCGCTCGATCCCGATTGATGAGAAGGACGCGAGCCGGCGCAGGGCTGCTTCAGCAGCCGACCAGGCGATCAGAATAGCGGCCTCCACGTGACGCTGAGCGGCCAATTGCTCCGCTTCCAATGAAAGGCCGCGAATTTGTGCCAGAGTCGGTTCTGAAGACCGATGGCTGACCGGATCCGGCCACGCCGCGTCAGCGACAACGACAACATCGAACCTCCAACCCGTTTGCGCGTTCACAGCCGCTGCCGTATACGCGAGTTCGTCCCGCTTCATCAAGTCATCACGCGTCGTCACTGCGACGACCGCGGTATCATCTCCCTTACGGGCGATGAGGTCGGGTCGATAGCCAGTCAGGAACGACGGCAAATCATTGTCGGCCGGCCTGATTGTGACGGTGTAGCCATCGTTCCGGTACTGACTTGCAGCCTTTTGAAGATTCTCATCGTCGCTCATCGTATTCCCCAGCCTTGCGTTGCGTGATCGGGCGCCGGCCCCACGATGATATGAAGGAATTCATTCCCTCTATGGAATGCTTCGAGGAGCACCCAGGAGGCGCCGCGAACATGAAAAGATCCATCGATCGCTGTCTCTCTGACCATCGTATCGGTAATCTGACGATCATCAATGTATACCACGCCTATCAAGGCATCCTGGATCGGCTTCAGGAGGTTGTCGTTATCAATACGGGTTTCCAATCCTTCATGATAGTAGGTTACCGTCACGCGCAGGTTTTCCGCCACCGGAGCATTCTCTCGCCATCGCCAAGAGGCAGCACGTGAAACCGGCAGTTTCCACGCACGTAATCTGGATCTGTCGCGGGTCTGGTGTGAAAGTGGCGGCCCCTCAACGGTGAATTCAAATGGGAGCATTCAACCTTTGATCGATCGTCGCGATTGTATCGACTGAGTCAGCCCCAGTTCCGCCCGAACCGCTGAGTATTACTCCTTCGCTCTCTGATCTGAAGGCTCCTGCCTGAAACGGCATATGGAACTCCCCGGATATATTCCGGGCATATGTAATATCCGGCGGGCCTACGGCCGAGCGTCACCACGGACGCGCCTTCAGGGCCCCGGCTGACCTGGTATAGAGAAATCCAAAGTCCTGAAGGGACGACCGAATAGGGCGAAGAGCTTCAGCCCTGGTGGCGTCCGGCGTAATGGCCGGCTGTAAAGCGCTATGCTCGTGCGGTCCGGCGGGACGCGTTGAATGAGGGTCTCCAGACCCAAGCGTTTTTTCTTTCTCTGCGGAACTTCGCGGAACTTCGCGCCTCGGCGGTGGGTTTCCTCCGTCCTACGTCCCTCGTCCCATAAAGAGGATTCGGTTCAACAATACGAGAAAGTTCAACCGGCGAGGTTTCACACGCGTGGCCTCTGCCGGAGGGAACTATGTCCGTCCGAAACGTTATTCTTCTACTTGCTGCGCTTTCGTTCTGCATGGCGCCCGCCCTCGATGCCGCGCCCGCGCCGCCGGCCGGAAGCCTGGCCGCGGCCCTCTCGACGGCGCGGCCGCCCGAAAACGGCGTGGCGATCGCGGTTGGAGCGGAGGACGTTCGCCTGCCCAATGGCGCGGCGCCCATCGCTCCCGGATTGCCGGTTGGAACGATTGCGGATGCGTACGGCCGGCTGATCCGGCAGTTCGGAATGGTCCAGGCAGTCGCGCCCCCTACGATGGTCGTCCTGAATACTCATCCCGGGACGCCGAACATTTACGACGATATGCCGCCATCGGACGTGCTCCGATTACTGGCGACGAGCTTGAACGATGGACAGTGGCAGAAGCTGACCGGCAAGGAGGGGTTAGGAATCGCGGACCTGGACGAGAAGCAGCAGTCGATGTTCAAGGCTCTCTTTCCGGGCGGCTCTCTTACAGTTTTTTCATTTCCTCCTTCGGAGGGAAGGACCGCTTTCTCGTCCGTTCCGCGCGCCGCTCCGCCCAAACCCGAGATCGTGACCGGTGAGCAGCTCCTGCAGTCTCGGCTGCGGCTGTCGCAGCAGGCTGAGATGATGCTGCCCGTCGTGGGGACGAATAGGCACACGGACTACATGGGTGCGCCTATTCCTCCGCCGGCGGGAGCGGCGGCGGAGCAGCTCGGCAGCATGCCCAATCCACGAGACACTCGGAATACGTTTGACGGCGTTCCTTTTCGGGCTGAAGTCCCCAACGCCCCCAAGCCCTCTGATCTGGATTACAACGCTCCACTATTTCGAGCGCCCATCTCGCTCAAAGGGTTGAAGACGGTCGGGGACCTCGTCGCCCGGATTTCCCATCAGACGCGGACCGAGCTTTACGCGGACGCTCGTCTCGAAAGCCTGTTCCTGACCTTCGTCGGCGCCGATCGCGCGGCCCCCGCGGATCTCCTTCCGGCGCTGGCGTTTTGCGTCACGGGAACGTTTCGGGTGATCGGTCCTGCGTTCGTGTTAACCGATGATCGGTTGGGAATTGGCACGCGTGGTATGATTCTTGGAGAGCTTTTCGACTCAGGCAGCGAGCAGCGACGGGAACTGATGGGACCCTCCGACGCGCTGGCGAAAGTCCATCCGATAGCCGATCTACCTCTGCGTTCCGACTCGCTAACCATTACGCGAGAGGAGTTGAAGCAGGCTCCTACCGACCGGAGACTTATGAACTCCGGGGTGACGATTTACCTGAACTTTGAGCAGTTGACTCCGGAGCAGCAGCGCATTGCGCACGCTATGTTCGACCATTTTCAGGCACAGGCGCAGGCAGATGAAAAGAATCAGGCCACCGTGCAGGACTCCGATCTGGAGCGACATGTCTCGCTGGACGGCAGCATTATGCTCTATACCGAACCCTCACTGCAGCTCCGGGTTGCGGGATTGGAAGGCATGGTGGATATCGGTGACGCCGCGAATGTCGACGATCTTTTCACATCCCCTCCGTTACCGCGCCAACGCCCCGGGTCCGCCGCTCCGGCACAGGCGCCACCACTTTTTGATCTTCTGAAAGGGTACGAGCGTCGCGCGGTGATGGTTCGGCCCCGCACGCTTCGGGATCTCGACTCGGTTATCGCTGCCATGCCCGCCGCAGATATGAACGAGCTCTGGCTTGTTGTCCCCGGTCTCGGTGAATCCGTCGCTGCCGATAAGAATGCGCCTCCTCCGCCCGGCGCCGGCGCGCTGGTAGCAGAGGCGCTTACAAAGACTAAGCCTGCTAAAATTCGCGTACTGCCCGTGTTGGATCTGTTTTCCTGGGGGTACGCCGCGCCCGCCGACGCCCTGGATTATACCCTTCTCGGCGAGACCTCGGCGCAGCGTCAGAAACGGCTCGCGCTGGAATTGGAGCGTTCACACCGGGCGCCGACCACTCATCCCGTTCTTCGACAGGCTGTAGTGAGCCCGTTCGCTCCGGTCGTAGCGACGCCACTTCTATCGCTCTTGAAGAGTGTGATTCGGCCTGGAGTATCGGGGATTGTCTGGCGCGAGACGTCCATACCAGGCTATGCGCCGTCGGGTCGGCCAGCCAGGGAACCTGCCCCCTCCGTTGAGAAGGCAGACTTCGGGTACACCACCGAGGGGAGACTCCGCTTCTTGCGCCAGGCGCACGTCGATCCTATCGATCTCGGGCCAGACTCGTATTATGTGTTGGGTGTGAGTTCTATGACTGCGATGGATCTCTCACTTCCCTTCTACAACGATGCGGAGCGCACGCAAAGTCTGCTGAGCGCATGGCAAAAGCTTCGCACTGACACTGCGCTCAATCTCCTTCAGCGCCTCTACGCTACAGCACAGCAGACCGCGGCGGCGAACATCCCTGCCGGCGTCCCCTTCGCGGGACTACCCATCATCGTTTCGGCGGGCGAATTTACGTCGCAGTACGGCTCCTGGGACAATCCACGCCAATTCCCCCCCCGCAGGACCTCTGCGAGAGGCGGGACTCTTGCCGATATGGCTGCAGCCGCTCGTAAGGGATCGCGCATCACATTCTACCAGGTCGCCGCGCCGGATATGGACGATCCGAGCCAACTCTCCGACGAGCTGGCCAGGCAGCCGGCGGCGGGATCGGTTGGAGCTCGCTGGGATGGTGTCGTATTTGATTTCTCGCGGGTAGAGGCGCGGAACGGCCGCCCGGCTCAATCCAGCCTCGAACTTCTGCATCATCTCATTACCATTCTTCACAGCCAACATCCGGCGCCGTGATCGATCGTTAAATTCATAGGGGGGCCGCCCGGGCCCCAGGGATTGTGGGCGGCGCAGGCCTCCGCGCCTGTGGGTCAGCAGCACACGGGCTGGGACGCCCGCGCCACTGGAAGCGATGCATGGGCTGGGACGTCGGCGCTTCAGATGCTTTTATATCGTGTGCTTTTGCGTGCCACGCGGCAGAAATCATGCAAGGACTCTGCTTCAATCGTGCCGAAAGCGTTGTATAGCAACCAAATGCGCCGGACGGACGCCGCATCGAGAATGGAGCGGGCGGCTCCGACTGCGTCAGGTCGTAGGGGCCGAATCCTTTCGGCGATTTCCCGGTGGCGCTATCACGGCGCACGTATAGAGGTTCGATGAGAAAGGGTGAGAACAGATGAGCAAGGGGTCAAACCGGAATTCCATTACGCGTCGGGATTTTCTGGCCATAGGCGCCGCCGCTGCGTTTTACGCAGCCGGCGGTTTTCCGGGCGAAACCGGAGCGGCTGCCGCAGCCCCCGCCGGCAGCGGTGAGATCTACGGCATCAACCGGGACGCGTTTTTAAGCGCGCAGCAGCGAGCGCACGTGATGGCCAACGCCATGACCGCGGCCGAAAAGGTCAGCCAGCTCGGCAACAACGCTCCCGCCGTCCCCCGGCTCAAGCTCCCCCGCTACAATTATTACTCCGGCGAGGCGCTGCATGGACTGGTGCGCGGCGGCCCGGTCACAGCGTTTCCGCTTCCCCTGGCAACCGTCAATAGCTGGAACCCGGATCTGCAGCTTCAAATCTATACCGCGGTTTCTGACGAGGCGCGCGCTTACCACAACCACTCCGGCGCTGACCTCGCGTACTACTCACCTCAGACGCTCAATACCGCCAAAGACCCTCGTTGGGGACGGATCCAGGAGACCCTCGGCGAGGACCCGCATCTCATCAGCGTCATGGCCGTCCAGGCGGTGCGGGGGATGCAGGGGAATCATCCGGATTATCTGAAAACGGTCTGCTGCGCCAAGCACTACATCGCCAACGAAACCGAAGATGATCGCACCTCCGTCTCCGAGACGGTCGACCCACGCAGCTTCTGGGAATACTACTCGCAACCCTTCCGCGCCTGCGTGGTGGAAGGCAAGGTCTTTTCGGTGATGGGCGCTTATAACGCCGTCAACGGCGTCCCCTGTTGCGCGGATAAAAACCTTATCACGACTATCCTTCGCGACACGTGGGGATTCAAGGGATATGTCACCTCCGATTGCGACGCCATCGCCAACATCTATGAGCCGCATCATTACGCGACTTCGTACGTCGAAGCGGCGGCCATGGGCATCGGGGCAGGCTGCGACCTGGACTGCGGCGGAACCTACCCCCGTAACCTGATGGCGGCGCTGAATCAGAAACTGGTCAGCGAAGCGGATCTGACGCTTTCTGTGGAGCGACTGCTGACCGCCCGGTTCCTCTTCGGCGATTTCGATCCGCCGGCCAAATGCCCCTACAACCAGATCCCGTTCAGCGTTGTGGACTCGCCGAAGCACCGGGCGCTCGCTCTCGAGGCCGCGCGCCAATCGATCGTGCTGCTCAAAAACGACGGCATCCTGCCGCTCAACCCGGCTCAAATCCAATCCGTCGCTGTCATTGGACCCACCGCCGGCTCCGCCATCCTGGGCGGCTACAGCGGCTCTCCCTTCGTCCGCATCTCTCCCATGCAAGGCATCGCGACCGCCCTGGGCATTACCATCCATCACCAGGAGGTCTGGGCCAGTGAAATCCAGGCCTTCGGCGGCGGGGCGCAAACCGAAGGCTCCTCGGAGGGTGGAACCGATGTCGGCTTCATCACCAACGGCTCGTGGGTGCAGTTCCCCGTGCAGGACTTCACCGGAAAGACGGAGATGGTGTTCCGGGTGGCCAGCGCCACCCAAGGGGGCACAATCGAGGTCCACCTGGATAGCCTGAATGGACCGGTGGCGGCCAAAGTCACCGTCCCCCCGACGGGCGCCTGGCAGAATTGGAGGAGCCTCACCGTGCCGCTGCATGGCGTCACTGGAAAGCATAAGGTCTTCTTCCGGTTCGCGGGCGGCGGCGGCGACCTTCTCAACGTCGAGTGGTTCAAGCTCAACCCGACCCCGCCCCCGGTCTCTTCGGCGGCCGGCAAGCCCACCCTCGTCTTTAAGCCAGGCTGCACGGTCACCGGCGCCAAAGACGACACGATGTTCAACGAAGCCGTGGATGCGGCGCGGGCTGCCCAGTTGGCTATCGTGGTGGCCGGCGTCGACGAGCAAGTCGATTCCGAAGGTCGTGACCGGCTCGATATCAAGCTCACCGGGGTCCAGCATGAGCTGATCCAGGCCGTCTATGCAGCCAATCCGAAAACCATTTTAGTGATCTCCAGCAACGCGCCCGTCGCCGTGACGTGGGAGCAGGACAATTTGCCGGCCATCGTGTCGGCCATCTTCGCCGGGCAGGCGCAGGGAACCGCCATCGCCGACGTGCTGTTCGGCAATACGAATCCGGGCGGCAAGCTCGCCGAAACCTGGTACCGGAGTATTGACGACATTCCCCCGCAGCACGATATGGACATTACAAAGCGAACCTACATGTACTTCGAAGGGCAGCCGCTCTATCCGTTCGGTTATGGACTGAGCTACACCACCTTCGGAATCCATGACGTGTCGCTGCGCGGCGGCCCGCTGCGTAAAGGAGGGTCCGTACGCGTCAGCGCCAGCGTCACTAACACGGGCCACCGGGAAGGGGCCCAGGTGGTCCAGCTTTACGTCCGGCCACCACAATCCCCGGTGAAGCGCCCCATGAAGCAGCTCGTCGACTTCCAGCGGGTCGTTCTGCGCCCGGGCCAAACAAAACGGGTGAACCTGACGCTCTCCTACGATGCGCCAGCCCTCTGGTACTGGGATGAGGCCAAGAAAGACTTCGTGCTGCAGCCGGGCACGGTAGAGCTGATGCTTGGCGATTCCTCAGTCCACATCGTCAGTACCGGCCGGATTGAGGTAGCATAGTCGGGAGAGAACAATGTCCGTGCGAGACGCTGCGGTTGTATTTGCCTGGTTTGCATTCTGCATCTTGACCTCCGTCAATGCCGCGCCGGCTCCGCCCGGCCCAAGCCTGGCCGCGGCGCTCTCGACGGCGCGGGCGCCCGATGCCGGCGTGGCGATCGCGGTGGGAGCGGAAGAGATTCCGCTCCCGAACGGCGCTGCGCCCGTCGCTCCCGGACTGCCGATCGGAACGATTGCGGACGCCTACGGCCGCCTGATCCGGCAGTTTGGAACGGTTCAGGCAGTCGCGTCATCCACAATGGTCATCGTTAACA
>DASRZA010000121.1:0-8580 GCA_035686845.1 Armatimonadota bacterium
GCGTATCCCGCCGGCTGACCGGGCCACTGCTGCCCTGGCAGACCGGCCATGTGCTCAATCGACATCGACCACCACGCCGGCCACGCCTTTTTATCCACAGCGGAGATGGTATTTCTGGGATTGAACTTGAGCGTCGCTTCAAAATAGCCGCCGCCTCCGAAAGCCGAACCTATCCAACCGCCCGGCGCCGGCGACGCGCTATTGATGCTCGCGGAGGCGCCCGGTTTGCCATTGAGGGTGATCCCGCCCCCCTTGTTGAACGTGAGCGTGTCGGAGCGGGTGGCGGGAGAGCCGAAGAACTGCCCGAGATACCACTGAAAGCCGGATTTTCTCGTATCCGCGGTGTCAACAAGCTTCGGATCAAAGCTGCTGTGAAACGTATGGACGGTGTAACCGAGCGCGGCCGCCTGTGGTGGGGCTTTCGTACGTCCTATTGACGACCGCGCCGCGCCCCGGGCGCCGCCGGCTCCGAAGATCAGCAGAATAATAACTGCCCCGATAAGCGATCTGGCGCCAGGCATTTTTCGATATCTCCATCTGATTCGGGCCGCTATTACTACCGGCTTCATCGCCCCGCCGGCTGCGCGCATGTTCATGGCGCCGCCTTATCGACGCTTACTTGTGATCACGTCACGGGTTCGCCTTCGCCACGTAGAGCACCCAATCCTGCGCCGCGTCCGGTTTCTGAAACGTTCGTACTCCTCCACCGGTGACCAGCAGCGGCTTGCCCCACGCGCCGGTTTTCGGATCGTAGCTTCGAGCTTTCATCGTTCCGGCCGCGCCTGTTAGATCCAGCGAGACGGTCGCATCATCCAGCGTGTAAACAAGATACGCTGCGCCAGGCCGGGCCAGGCAGGAGTTCACCTCACTGTGGCTCACCAGGTTCTGGGCCGGCGCCATCTCCCAGAAGCGCACGCCGGATTGATCAATGAAAGCCTCGAGGTTTTTGTAGTAACCGGCCTTCACGGCGTTGAATCCCGGTCCACCGGTCCAAAAATCCACCGTAAACCCACCCCAGCAAGCGGCCCCACCAACGAACGAGTACCATGCGGAGCGTCGGAGATCGTCGGGTGAGACATTCAAGTCAGAGAGCGCCGGTCCATCCGGGTCTTCCCACGCGGGATAACCCCGACCGACGATGGACGCCACGTTCGCCTTGACCTCGGCGGGAGTATTCGCCGAATGCTGGCTCCAGCCCATCAGGTTGGTCGCCCTGCCGCCGCCGCACTGTGAAACCGGGTCATGAGTTCGCGACCGAATATATCGGATGACAGCCGTGTTCCAGGTCGATGGCGAGCTGAGAAGCTCGTTCCCAACTTCGAAGAAGACGTTTGTATCACCGCGCGTTTCCGCCATCGCCTTATCGATCAGTTTTTTCTGGTAATAACCCAGCCCTGTGCTGGATTCGAACGCGTCCAACTGGTAGAACTCTCTGTTTTGCTCGATGCCGCCATCATGATTCAGATCCGGGTCGGGATAGTATTGCCTCACCTGGTTGGCCGGATTCCAGAACGAGTTAGAGTAGCCAAATTGAGCCCCTCGCTGCGGCCGCAGCTCGACGCCATCGAAGAGGGAGATGTGGACAATTACCCCTTTATGGTGGGCAAGCTCGCACTGGCGCCTCAAGCCGGTCCAGAACACCGGGTCCCATCGATCCAGGTCCGCCTTACCATTCACGTAGGCGAAGGGAACCGGAGTGCGCCGGCCTTCCCCGTTCCAGCGGGACGTCATCCGGTTGACGCCGAGGCTGATGCGGATGTAATTGATCCTGTAAGGCGCGCCCAGCGTCATCATTGCGGCGTAGCGGGAAGGATGATCAATGAAATATCCATCCGGCACGGCAGCCCAGCCATAGTAACCGATCAGGAACTTCGGATGCCCTGCAGCGTCCCGGTAGTACCGGTGGGAGGCGTCCAACGAGACATGCCCCGCTGCCAACAGGCGCGTGGTGGTGAGCAGCATGGCGGCAGCCAGCGCCAATCCAATCATTCTATTTTGAGGACTTCCCACCAGAAACCCGCTTCCCTTTTTCCTTCGTCTTTGTCCGGGGCGCCCGGTTCAGCGCGACTATTCGTCGGTGCTCCGCCGCAGGCACTCCTCAATGACCGCGATCTGCTGCCGGACCTGCTGCGGCGTGATTTCGAGTGGCTCACCGGCGGTCAGCGTCCGGTAGAGCATTGCATAGAAGGAGCTCGCCATCCCCTCAAATAACCCCACGTCCTTCGGCGCCTGCCATTCCTCAGTGTGCCACTCCAGCGAATCGCTGCAGTACGCCGGTGTGCCATCGGCTCTCTGTATTGGAGAGGTTGTCAATTTCAGATCGGGCGCCTTATCAGGATCATAATACTGCCACTCCACCCGTTTGGTATCCGACCGCAGCCCGCCGTGGGTTGCGTATACAAGATAAGTGTCACGCGGATACCGGCAAACCGAGGAAATCTCGATCTGAATGATTGGCCGGCCCTTTCCAGTCAGGATCACCAGCGCGTGGTCCTCGGCGTCCCCATAGCTAATGGCGCATCGCCGAAAGCAGGTGACCTTTGGCGTCACGTCCGCGCCGAAAAGCTGCAGCGCCTGGTCGATGGGATGCGGGCCGGTGTTCAGAAGATTTCCGCCCATCTCGCTCGACAACGTCTGCCAATCGTAGCGCCTTGAGAACCCGTTGAAGGCAATGGAGATCTGAATAATCTCGCCCAGCACCCCGGAATCGATCACCTCCCGGATTTTGCGATAGTAGGGCGCATACCGGGACTGCTGGAAAATCGCCAGCGTCTTGCCCGCCGTTTTCGACGCCGCGATAAGCCGATCCACGTCGGCGACGTTGGACGCCAGCGGCTTCTCGCACAGCACGTTATGGCCGGCTTCCAGGAATTCAAGAGTGACCGGAACGTGAAACTTACTCGGTGAGGCATTTACAACGAGGTCGAGATCATCCCGTCCTAACAGCGGCTTATAATCCTCGAACACCTCACAGCCATATTCCTCCCGGGCGCGAGCGCGCCTCTCCGGCAGCGCGTCCACTACCGCCGCGATCCGGTAATGATCCGGATCACGGGAGAGCTGAGCCGCATGAATATCTCGTCCGCTCCGTCCCTGGCCGATGATCGCCGTACGAATAATCTGCATGTCAACCTCCTCAATGGTCTGTGATGACCTGATAGGATACGTCCCAACCGTTTTCTTTTTCCTCTGTGTGCTCCTTCCACGGTCCGTGGTCTGCCGTCCTTCCCCCGGTCAAACGACCCGCGCCCGAAACCTAACCCGCCGCCCGACACGAACGGCCGGACATTACGTTGACTTGACTCATCCTCCGTCCTTCGTCCTATTGTCCTTCGTCCTTCGTCCTCCGTCCTCCGTCCTGTTGTCCCCAGCTCCACGCCGGCGCGCGCTCAAAATCAACCGTCCCTGCGCCCATCACGCCGCCGGCGGCATCTAACAGTTCTGCCCGGACCTCGTATTTCCCGGGCGCGAGGGTAGACGGATCGAAGTTGAGCGTGCACGTCTGTGCGACGGCCGGGCAGGTGACGGCCAGCCCATCGCCCGCCGTCGCCACGGTTGGCTGCGTCTCGAATGGGATCAGCAGCGTCGCGACGGCCGGTCCGCCTGCGTGCGCGAGCGTAATGCGAATCTGACCCGGGGTCACACCGGGCGCCGCCGTTATATCGACTGATCCGCTGCGATCTATTTCGTCGAACGTTTGCCGCGCCATCGACAGCGTGACGATTGGCGGAATCACCTCACGTAAGCTCAGACCGCTCACCCAATCGGTTTGAGGTCCCTGCAGCCATACGGCGAGGTAGCCGGGCGTAACCGGGTAGCGCGGAGTCACCCGGGTCCAGACCCGGCGCCAACCGCTGGCGTCCGGCTCATCAACGCCCGATCGGGGCGGGGGCGCGGCCGCTCCGGAAAGCGCGATTCGCAGGGTGGGAAGCGTTCCTTGCTGCGCCTGCCTGACCCATGCCGAGAATTCATACGTTCTGCCGCCGTTCAGGGTAAGGTCGAGTTTCTGGACTCCCCAATTCCCCCAGACCAGGGTCACCACGTTCTGGCTGCTGCCTCCCGCCGGGATCTCGAGCCGCGCTGAGGGCTGCCGCTCGTGGGTGACCGCAGGATCGAGAACTCCGCCTCCGGCTTTGCCGTTCCAGACCTGCGCCTGCCACGGGTCCAGCGACTTTCCAAACTCTCCCGCCGGGAGCAGTTCGGGACCGTAACGGACCGCCTGCGGCGCCGGCGCAGCCCATGGAAGATCAAACGGCGACCGGCGGCCCGGACCACCGGACCCGACTGCGGCTGCCGCCCGCGCGGATTTCAACCCGGCTGCAAGAACAGGGCGTCCGCCGCCATAGGTCTGCAGCCGGATTATCTCCTGAGCAATTGCCCATCGCCACTGCCGGAGAAGTGAGTCCGGCGGCGTCGGACTGCGATCCTCGCTGTTCACCGCCTGGTATGTCATCGGGATGTGCTCCATTAACGAATCGAGGCGGTTTTCGGCCGCATCCGCCGCCGCCCTGGCGCCCGTCGCGGTCGATTGGCGTGCGCGGCTAATCCAATCGCGGAGAAGCTCAACGAACCGGTAATCGTCGACCCCGGCGCGCGCCCCCTCCATCATCAGGCTCGGAAGCGGGCCATCCGGCGCCTCATACACATAACCTTCATCGGCTTTCCGGAACCCATTCCCGTTGAACGGCGAATCGCCTTCGTGATAGGCCCATTGCAGCACCTGTGAGGCCGACGTTTTCCAGCCGTAGAACCCGAAGAAGAAACGTGCGCTCGCCGGCGTGCTGCGAGCGCCATTATAAACCCCGAACGGCTTTCCCCTCGCCACCAGCGCATGGGCGATCTCCGGGCTGAACCGGTTGGTGTCAAGAAAGGTGACAATCTTACCAAGCCGACCGATCTCATCGTGCCCCATCGCTATTCCGCCACCAATCGTCGTGTAGCTCCTCACGTTCGACAGATGGGCGGCAAGCAGCCCGTAGTAATAGACCGCTTCATCCAGCAAGCCATGCGCGCCGGCTTCGTCAAGCGCGTAGATACGCAGCGGCGGCCACCCTTCCGCCTTCGCCTGGTCCAGGCCAACCTGAACCGCTTTTAGAAAGTCGGCGTCGACCTGCCGGCTGTGAGGCCAGAATACCATCCAGTAAATGTTCGGATCCCAGCCCTCAATGACCTGGTTTCCGACCTCGTAACTGAGGGGGAATCGCAGTCTTCCATACACCTTTAGCGCCGCCTTGATTACGCGGTCGTTCTCTTGCCGGGTCGCCGCCGCGTCGTCCGGGCCAAAATGCCGGTCGCGGCTC
Organism: Armatimonadota bacterium; assembly: GCA_035686845.1. Classification (GTDB taxonomy): domain Bacteria; phylum Armatimonadota; class DASRZA01; order DASRZA01; family DASRZA01; genus DASRZA01. The sequence continues at coordinate 5,301 of DASRZA010000121.1, forward strand.
TTCAAGTGCGTGCCCACCAGGCCATCCGGGAAGAGGCCATGCTCCCGCAGGTCGATCAGCTCCTTTTCCAGCATCGCGTTGTCGGCAGGCGGTGAGAACGACAGGCAGCGAGGAGTCGAAACAGGGGGAAGCGAGAAGGGCAGCACCCGGAGCGTGATCGGGGCCGCCGCGCCGTCGATCCCTTCGATAGTGGCCCGGCCCCGGTACTCCCCGGCCGGCGCGGCATTGGGTACCTTGATGGTGAGCCAGAACTGTATATTGGCGTCCGCCGGAACCGAAACCGACGGGATCTTCTCGATCAAGAACGGCTCAAGGCGATAAGTATGCGCCGCTGGATCGACCGGCGTTCGCACCGGTCGCACCACGCGAATGTCGATATGATCCGCCGGAATCACTGCGCCGGACGCTGACCTCAGAGGCGAAACCGTCACTCGAAGCTGCTGCAGCGGCCGCAGCGCGTGAATGGCGAATGAAATTGGAACATACTCACCCTGCGCCGCGACCGTAAAGAGGTTCTGAAGGCGCTCCGACCGCCCCGGCGCCGCATCCGTGCTCACGGGGGTCAGCGGGTCCCGGGCGAACAGCACATACCCTCTCTTCCGATCCTCGGTCGTGAACTTCATCGCCGGAGTGGACGCGGCAGGCCCGAGCGCCCTCGTCCAGCCGGCAGGAACCGGCGGGAATGGCGGCGCCTTCGTGCCCCAAGCGGTGAATTGTGCCGGCACAGCGGCCATTGCTATGTGGCCGAACGCGGCGATTGCAGTCGTGACCGCCAGCGGCGCCGCCACCGCTCGTTTAATGCTCGTCATCGCCGTTCCTCCAACAGACAACCCAGCCCGCGCCCCAGTACCCCTTTGCGGCGCGGACGCGCAACGAGATTAGACCGGTCTTATAGTAATCTAACTTGTGGTAAGAGGGTAGCCGCGGCCATGGGTGACCCGAACCCTGATCGACGCTCGCAGTGATTGAGCTAAATTTCAAAGGCCAACGGGACACCGTGAAACCTATGATTGCAGATGCACCGTACGAGAATCGAATCTTCATGAACCCAACGTCGGGATAACGACATTCCACGATCAGGCAGTCTTGAAAGCGGCTCGTTTTGCTTATAAAGCAGATCCATTACCGCGGCCTCTATTCTCCTCAAGACCCTGTTCTTCGGGCCCACGTCGGCAACAAATATCCTGAAGGCCGCAAGTTGCTCACGCGCCGCGGCCGTGATTTCCGCCTTTCTTCTTTCGAACTCGCCTCGTTTTGAGCGTGCTTCCCCCCACCCATGCCAGATCTCTCTTCGCTCGCCATGCCGGGCAGACTCGACATCAAGCACAGTGTAATCCCCGCTCAAGTACTTTATTGTATGCTCCTTGAACCGCACACCTACATTACGGCTCGTAATTCCGGCAGCATATATCGCGTAGCCAGCGTCACACTCAAACGCTTGCAAATACACGCCTGAATGTCCGGGAAGCGGTGGAAGGCCATTACTTTGCTCATATCCCGGCCAAGCATAGGGACCTTCCCACACGACGATCAGGCTCTTCACAGCAAGTCCCTGCTCACGTTTTGCGCCTCGCGGCCGCCGCAATCTCTCTCTTGGCCCGTCCCCGAATCAGGGAGAGGCGATCATGCTCGGTCGTTTGACGTGTCCCCGAAAAGATTCCTCGGTGTACGATGTACGGGGCGCGAGGAATGCGTGGCCCATCCTCCGTCCTCAGTTTCCCGTACCTCGCGCCCCGCGCCCCGCGCCTTCTTCCCGCAGCGCCGCCAGCGTCACGCTTCCGGTCGGGCTGAAAACCTGGCAGTGGAAATGGGTTCCGGTGTCCACTTCCCGCTGTTCAACCGGATGGAGGTCGAGTGTCTCTTCTGACCAGTGGCGGCCATCGTCGATCCGGTAGATAATCAACTGCTTGCGACCTGGAGGGATGCCGTCAAAATGGAGATCGGCGATCCGGTCGATGGCGTCATGCCCGTAATTGATCAATAGTGTCGCGATCCGGGCGTCGCCACGCGCGGCGCAGGCCCGCAGGGGCGCCGGATCGCCATCGATCGACAGCCGCTCGTCTCCCATCCGGCTGAGCATCCAGTAAACGAAGTATTGCGGCCGCACTTCTCCCTTGACGCCGAACAGGCCGAAGCGATGCGGGACTTCGTTCCAGTGAACCGCCATGATGGACGGATCGGCGAAAAATGGGCTGAACTCGTCGATATAGGCTGTCTGATCCCACAGGTGATAGTAGAACGACGCATCGATCTTAGCGTCCATCATGGCCAGGATGGTCGCAGCGGTATGAGCGGCCCGGGCGGGATCAAACGCCATCTCCTCCACTGATACGGGGTCGAAGCTCTTGTTCCATTCGGTGACCATCAGCTCGGGCCGCGCGCCGGGCCAATCCGCCAGCAGTCCGCGCACGTATTCCGCCAGGCGAGCGTGCTGTTCGGGATCGTCATCATAGCAGTGCCATGAGATGAAATCGAGCGGAGTTTCTGTTTGGGCGCACCGGTCAAGAAAACCGGGCAGCAAGTCGTGCTTCGCGCCGGCGAGCGCCGGCCCGCCCACCTTCGCATCGGGGAAGGTCAGCAGGATGGCTTCCACCATCGTCAGGTAATAATCGAAGTAGGCGTCCGACGTATTGACAAGAAATGGGCTGCCTCCCCACTCGCCGATATCGGTCTCGTTCCCAACCTCCCAATGCGTCACAATCGGGCGCTCCACTGAATAGCGGCGGACCAGCGCGGTGATCACCTGCTGCCACTCCGTCGTATCGGCGGGCTGCCAGATCGTGTGATCAATGGTTGGAAAGAGAGGGCCGGGCTTGAGCGTGATGGCCGCCATGACGTTGGCGCCGGTGGCGGCGAGCGATTCGAGGTACGGATCGCAGCGGCCCCAGTCGAAAACAGCGCGGTCGGGATAGATTCTCAGATATTCCTGGAGGAAAGTGCGAATCAACCGGGGCCCGAGCTGGCGCGCGCCCCGGATGACTCGCTCCGGGAGCGGATGCGAATTGATGCCGCCATGACCGACGCTGTGCCGCCGCCATTCAAACGGCCCGGTCCCTTCTCCTGCGGCGATATGGATCTCGGTACGGGGAAGATCAGCGAATCTCGATTTCATCGTAGGATGTCCCGGGCGGCCATTTGACCCGTATCAACCGGTTCTCATGAGCGAGCGCTACTACCGCGTCAGTTTAGCATGAAGCGACTCAATCGTGTGCGGCCGCTGGAGGGTGTTGAGTGTGTGAGGGTGTGAGAGGGTGAGGGGGTGAGGGGGTGAGGGGGTGAG
>DASRZA010000122.1:0-6303 GCA_035686845.1 Armatimonadota bacterium
GATTTTCAGCAGCTCGGCCGGGTCGACATCCGCCTTTCGAGCAAACTCCTCGCTGGTCAGATGCTTCTCCCTTTGGGCAAGGAGCAAAAACCTGCCGAATCTGGAACGCGTTCGGCCGTCCTCAAGAGGAGCGTTTATCCTCGCGATATCCGTTACCCAACCGCCAACGGATACGGTACCCTCATCCTCAAAGTCGGCCATACGCTTGAGCCACTCAATACTCTTATTCGTAGTCTTCACAAATTCCGTCCTCTCAAAAACCGTGCCGCCTGCTCCGGAGTGAACTCGCACCATAAGAGTTTTTCCTTGTTCAAATCCCTCTCCCCATCGGTCATCCCACACCCCTGGAGATAGAATCTTTCCGACGTGGGCAGCGAGTGCAGACCGACGCGGCCGTGGAAGCCCTCATAGAAGCTATGCTGCACCGCCGCTCTTACGAATTCTGTCCCCACACCCCGGAATCGTGCGCCGCGCCCAAGCTCTTGCATCAACCATTTGACATTCCAGGGCGCGGCCTCGAGATAATCGATGTAAACGAGTGGCTTCCCTCGCTGTCCCGCGAGCCGGCATTGGCATACCACCGGATCCGCGCCGGGCGTCTCCACCTTCATCAGTCCTTGAAGCTTTCCCACACACTCCACGCCATAAAAGGTGACCCCCAGCTTTCCAAGTTCCGGGGTTTTGCTTGTCCAGTCCCAATGCCAGTGCTGCGGTATCTGCTCCCCAGATCGCTCTTCCTGCAGCACACGCAGCGCCGCAGACCTGACCAGAGGGCGCCACTCGTTCTCCGTCTCCAGGAAGTGATCGATCGTCACTTCATCGAAGAGCTGCGCTTCGACCAGGTCGCCAGTCTCGTTGTCCACCAGGGTAATCGGGGTCCTCATAGAACCATAAGCTCTGATTTCTCCTTCTTTTTCTCATCCTCAAAGAAGAGCTTCCTCCCTGACGCCAGGCGGGCATCCACCAACTGGTAAAGCCGGAGCGCCTGGCGGAGAACCGCTGTCTTTGAGAGATCCTTCTGCTCCGCGAGCTCCTCCAACACCCGCATCTCCGCATCCGTCAGGTTCAAGGTCATCGTCCGCTTTGCGCTTGCCATTGTCGCCCTCCTGAAGTCAATTATACCATGGATAGCTATTTACATCCATAATAGTCATATGAATTCTGGCTAAGATCTCCTCACGAATTGTGCCGAAGGGGTAGAATTGAAGCGACCCTTACTTCTTCACGGCGTTCAACACGTGCCAGCGCCGGTTCATAATCGCGTTCTCAAGAGGACGCCCGAGATTAGAAATGCGATCACGCGTCAATCGATGCGAAACATCCTCAACCAGGGCGTTAAAAACTCGGCCGTCCCTTCAGGACTTCCGAGTGCGTGGATACCCGGCCCCTTTCCCAGGGCTGAAGCCCTTCGCTATGATCGGCCGCCCCTCCGGGGCTTCACCGCGGCCGATGCGTTGGCCTGATTCATCCTTCATCCTTCATCCTTTGCCTTTCCTCCACGGCGTCAGAACTACCCTCCGAGCAGATTGAGCAGCCGCTCCTCAAGCTGGGTGAAGGCGGAGGAATGGCGTAGGTGGAGATCGCGAGGGCGAGGGAATGGCACGTCTTCGACCGAAGCGACCCTGCCTGGCCGCGGCGACATCACAACCACCCGGTCGGATAGAAATAGCGCTTCGGCGACGCTGTGGGTGATGAATAGCGTGGTGGGGCCGTAGGCGCTCCAAACGCCCAGGAGCTCCTGCTGCATAGCGCCGCGCGTCAGCTCATCGAGCGCGCCGAATGGCTCGTCCATCATCAGGAACGGGGGCCGGGATACCAGCGCGCGAGCGATAGCCACTCGGCTGCGCATTCCGCCGGAGAGCTGCGCGGGGAGCGCGTTCTCGAACCCGGTCAGGCCGACGCGCCCGATCCATTCATCCACCCGGCTGGCTGTGGATCGGTCCCGCGCCAGCTCCGCCGGGAGCAGTATATTCTGCCGAACCGTTCGCCATGGAAAGAGCGCGGGGTCCTGAAAGACTACCCCAAACCCCCGCTGGACCCGAATCTGCTCGGGAGACAGGCCCAGCGCGCGAATGGAACCACTGGTTGGAACCTCCAGCCCCGCCACAAGTCGGATCAGCGTTGACTTGCCGCAGCCGGATGCGCCTACGACCGCGACAAATTCCCCCGTCTCCACTGTTAGGTGGACTCGGTCCAACGCCCGTACGCCGCCCGGATACTCTTTGGAGACCGCAAGGATCTCCAGCGCCGGGCGCTGTTCCGGCGTCATAGTGACTCGCTCGGTCATAACGTCGCTCGATTTGCGCGAGCGGGACTCAGCCCCATCGTCACGCGTCCTTAAATCGGGATTAACCGCGCCGTCACGCGCCATTGAACCGGCATCAACTGGGTCGTCACGCGCCATTGAACCGGGTCATCGCGGCGTCGACGCCTTCGCTCACCGCGGTTTCGATGGCGTCCACCGCCCGGTCCAAGATGGCAGGAAGTTCCGACATCTCGGTGGAGGTGAACGCCGAGAGCACATAATCTTTGAGCGCCTGGGAACTCGCCGGTCGTCCGATACCGATGCGCAGCCTGGGATACTCCTGCGTCCCGAGATGCTGTGAGAGCGATCGCAGACCGTTGTGCCCCCCCTCGGAACCGGCCCGCCTGATACGCAATCGCCCGAAAGGAAGCGCGGTATCGTCGCAGACCACCAGGACCCGGTCCGGTGATATCTTGTAAAATTGGGAGAGCGCCCGCACGGAGGCGCCACTCAGGTTCATATAGGTTTGCGGCTCCGCGACGAGTACCCGGCCGTTCGATGAGACCCATGACCCCGTGAGCGCCCGTTTCTCCCTGTGCCGGATCCGGAATTCGTGGCGCTCCGCCAATCGATCGGCCACCATAAAACCCACGTTATGCCGGGTGCGCGTGAACCTATCCTCCGGATTGCCCAGCCCGACCACCAGCGCAATACCCTCCGTGAGCGGCCCGGAAGACCCGGTCGGCGCCGCTGGCCTCAGCCTTCGTATCCATTCAAACATGACAGACGGCTTTCCCGGAACGATGACTATCCATTCTTCCAATCGCTTCGGAAGAGCGTGCTGACCGACGCGTCATTTGCGATCCGGGTAATCGCGTTCGCGAGCAGGGGCGCCACGGAAAGAATCTCCATGTTCGGAAGCCGGCGTTCCGGCGGGATGGGAATAGTGTCGGTCACGATCAATCGCTCGATAGGCGCATTTCTCAAAGAGCTCACCGCGGGCCCCGACAGAACCGCGTGAGTGGCGCAAGCGATCACGGAATGAGCGCCATGGGCGACGAGCGCCTTCGCCGCATTCACCGTGGTGCCGCCCGTGTCGATCATATCATCCACCAGAACACAGACTTTGCCCGCTACCTCCCCGATGACGTTTAAAACCTCGCTCTGATTTGGCTCATTCCGGCGTTTTACGATAATGGCTATCGTCGTTCCCAGCCGATCGGCGAAGGCGCCCGCTGCGCCCACACGGCCCACGTCGGGAGAGACGATGACCGTCTTATCGATCGGCAGATTTAACCGCTGCAGATGGTCGGCGATGATCGGGCCCGCCGGAAGATGATCCACCGGAAAGTCGAAGAAACCCTGGATCTGCTGCACGTGCAGGTCAATCGTGAGGAGGCGGCTGGCGCCCGCGACCGTGATCATATCAGCCACGAGCCGGGCGCTGATCGGCTCACGAGGACCTCGCTTTTTATCCTGGCGCGCGTAGCCATAGTAGGGCAGAACCGCCGTAATCCGCCGTGCCGAGGCCCGCTTCAGCGCATCCAGGATGATCAGCAGCTCGACCAGGTTTTCATTGACCGGGGCGCAAGTTGGCTGAACGACAAAGATATCCTTGCCCCGGACACTTTCATCGATATCCACCCTCACCTCGCCGTCGGAGAATCGAGAGACAATACACTGGCTCGGCTCGATGCCAATGTGCTCAATAATGCTCGCCGCGAGCTGGGGATGGGCGGTCCCCGAGAGGACTCTCAGGCCGGAGGGAAGCGTCATATTCGAACACTCGTCAATCGAAGAGGCGGATCCACCCACCGGCCATCCGCCTTGATCAGGTCAATTAGCTCCTCCACACCTCGCTCTTGCGGGATATTGCTCTTGACCACCTCACGCCCGCGATAGAGCGAAATCACCCCTCCGCCACGACCAACGTATCCATAATCGGCGTCGGCCATCTCACCCGGTCCGTTCACGATGCACCCCATCACCGCAATGTCGAGGCCGACTAAGTGTTCAGTGGCGTCTTTCACCCGGTGAAGGACAGTGGGAAGATCGAACTTGGTACGACCGCAGCTCGGGCAGGCGATGAACTCCACCTTCGTTTTCCGGAGGTTGAGCGCCTGCAGGATATCGTAGCAGGCGGGAAGCTCATTCAGCGGATCCTCAGAAAGTGAGACCCGAATGGTATCGCCAATTCCCTCTGAAAGGAGCGTGCCAATCCCCGCGGTAGACTTAATGCGCGCGTATTGACCATCGCCGGCTTCGGTTACGCCCAAATGCAGCGGATAGCTCATCCCCTCCTCATCCATCCGCTGAACAGCAAGCCGATTGGCCGCGAGCATAATGGGAACCCGCGACGCCTTGAGAGAGAGAATCAGGTTATTGAAATTGTGCTTCCTGCAAATCCTCACAAACTCCAGGGCAGACTGCACCATCCCCTCCGGCGTATCGCCATACGCCACCATGATCCGGTCCGAAAGTGATCCATGATTGACGCCGATCCGCATCGCGATGTCCCGCGCCTTGCAGGCGTTGATAACCGGCAGCATCTGCTGCTCGATCTCCTCGCATGCCAGCCGGTTCTCTTCCTCGGTATACTCCGTTCCATCCGAACGCCGTCGAAACACGAAGAGGCCCGGATTGATCCGGACTTTATCGACGTGACGCGCCGCCTCCAGGGCGATGGCCATCCCTTCATGGTGAACGTCAGCTACCAATGGAACGTCGATGCCCCGCCGATCCAGATCCGCTCGAATCGCGCCTACCGCCTGAGCGTCTGCGAGCGTGGGCGTGGTTACGCGCACAATCTCGCATCCGGCTTCGTAGAGCGCGACGATCTGCTGCACGCAGGCGGCCACCTCGCGCGTGTTCTCGGTGGTCATGGATTGCACTACAACCGGATTCGATCCGCCGACAATGGCGCTGCCAACCCGCACTTCCCGGGTAATTCGCCGTGGATAAGTCATCATCATTCAGATCTGGTCTCCCTTTGGCGCGTCCAAAGCGTTTACGACACCGGCGCTCGTGGCGCCGCGTTTACGTATCTCCCGAAAAAAAGCCATCACCTTATCATGATAGGCCCGACACCGCAGGAGGTCAACATAAGGGTGATCGAAGGGCGAAAAGGATGATGGACACGCGAAAAGGATGAAGGATAAAGGATGAATCAAGATCAAGAAAAAGGATGAAGCGTGAGTCAAGCCAATGTGTTGGCCGGCCGTGAAGTCCTGAAGGGACGGCCGATCATAGCGAAGGGCTTTAGCTTCCCACTCTCTCACCCTCCCGCTCTCTACATCGTCCGGATTAGTAGTCTAAAGCCAATCATAATTTGACTACGAATCGAGTTGACATCGATTCGTAGTCTCGCTATAATGACTCGTGGTGCGGGGATCGCCACGATACTTGCAGGGTCTTAGCGATCTCTCTGGTGGTGTGAGCCGCGTGGAGGCCGGGGACAAAGGAGTCTCCGGCGGGGGCTCCTTGCGGTTCACATCACCACTATCTTCTTTGCAACTTTTTTTTTTGCGACATTGGCGGGAGCGGAGAGCCGCGTCGGCGCCGAGAGAATGCCGGCTTCGTTGGGGGCTCGCGCTGGAAACGGGGCAGCTTGTCAGATGGACCTCAAGACACGTGAGGGCCGTAGGGAACAGGGCGAGCTGATTAAAGCTGCCACGGCAGCCGCCGGCCTGACTCTCAAAGAGCTGTCAATTCGCCTCGGCGTTTCGCACGCGTTAATCTACCAGTACGTCAGCGGCGCGAATCTCGCGCAGCCGGATAAACTCCAGGAAATCGCCGCCGTCACCGGCTATCCGGTCTCCTATTTCTTCGGCGAGTCCGCTGAATCGGCGCCCATCGTTCCCTCCACAGCCACTCCGGTCTCTACTCCATCCGCCCCATCGCCGACCACGCATCCGGAGACCCCTGGCGTGGATATAGCCCGCGTCCAGCAGACGCTCCGGCAGCTCGATCAACTCTCCCGCGCACAGGATCAGCCGGGGCGTGATCTGAACGGTTTACTTCGCACACTGGAACAGATGCTAGGGCTGGCCCGTCTCACA
>DASRZA010000123.1:0-18155 GCA_035686845.1 Armatimonadota bacterium
TCCCCATCACGTCTTCAGCGCATCCCGGATGCATCTCAGCCCAGTACGCATCCCCGGTGTTGATAAGGGTCAGCACACCAACGAGGTGCCCGGTGGAATCGCAGCAGGTTGTGCGCTGGAGCGCGCCGGCCGGCAGATCCAGAACATGGTTGGTGGTCATGCTGTGGAGAAACGAGGCCCGGTCATCGCCGGTGAAGCGCAGCAGGCTTCTCCAGCTCAGGTCAATAAGACCGACCGCTGAGCGGACCGCGGACGCCTCATCACCGGCCGCGCCAAAATCCGCCGCCGCCTGCCGACCGGCGTAATCGACAAACCGCGCCCCCTCCGCCACTTGCTTCTCTCTCAGCAGATCGCCCATCACCTTCACACTCCCATTGAAACCCAGGCGCGAGGTACGAGGCGCCGGTTGCCCCGCGCCTCGCGCCTCGCGCCTGTCTTCCCTCCTAATGCGGCAGCACTCGGATACCAAGGAACGGCCGTGGATCGCGATTGATTTCGTCGATGCCGGCCCAGAGGCCCAGGTTACTCGACAGATCTAAGACTGACTCCAGGTCGACACTGGGAAGATTGGGGTCGTACGCGGTGGCGTAGATTCCGAGTTTTGGATTTAGAATGAAATCGCCTCCAAGCCCGGCGAGCCCCCGGTACAGTCCGTAACGCAAATTGACGCCGGTGGTGGAGTTTCCAAAGAACCTGTGCCCGACCTCAGCCGTGATACGATTCTGGCCGCCGATATCATAGACTCCGAGGTCGAAGATCGATGGACCGTACACGAGCTGAATCTCGGGATCTACGATGCCGGAATGCGGGAACCGAGGGCTGGTCTTATGAGCGACGAGAAAACCGATGCCGGAGTGAAGCGCAAGGTTCTGGTGAGGCGGCCGCTCAGCGCGGGCTTCGGCCGCGCCTTTATGGCCGCCACCCCCGGGCAGGATCTTATTAATGCCGCCAAGGGTGGTGTTTGCCGTGGTTCCCAATCTCTGGAAAGTGCTGAGGGTTTTGTTAGCCTGCTCGATGGTGGGCTTTAACTGCGCCGTCGCTTCCTTGAGATTGGCAATGATCTGGGGCAGGTCCTGTTGAAGCTGCGGATTGGATGTCAGCTTCTGTACGTTGGCGAGAGTCTCGTCAAGCTTTGCGCTGCTTGCCTTGAAGTTTGCGACGGTATCATGAAGGTCATGAAGCGTTCCAGTGTCTGCTACAAAATGCTTGATACTGCTGCTGGTATCGTCGACGTTCTTGATCGTATCATCAGCGTACTGCGAAGCCGAGACAAGATTTCCCCGAACTCTGGTAAGCGATCCTTGTATCTGATCCACCATCGCGGGCACGCGCTGGCTCGCTGTTCTCAGGTTAGCAGTGCTGTCTTCAACATTCTGCATGCTCCGAGTGATGCGAGGAAGCGATTGGTTCAGCGTGCCACTGGCGTTCTGGGCGAGCATACGCGCATTCTGCGTGGTGGCGTTGAGGTTTCTGGCGGCATCGTCTATCTGCTGCATCGAGTCCATCAGTTTCGCTTTAAGCCGCGGATCCGCGACCAGGCTCTGGATGGTATCGGAGAGCCGCGAGATGGAGCCCATCATATTGCCGGCGGGTCGAGCCATGTTCGACAAACTTGGCGCAGAGCCTCCAAAAACAATATCGTTCGCTTTAACCACGTCCGTGACCTGCGCCTGCTCAGAGGGCGCGGTCTGGGGAGTGACGGTCACCTGGTGGGACGTGCCGATCAGCGATGACGCGCCAACCTCATACTTGTAATAGGTATACAACTGCCCTTCATAATCCTTCTTGATCGCGAGTTTCACCAGAGCAAAAGGAAGTGGATGAGGAGGCAGCCCACGGGACGTAAGGTACTTTTGAACCATGATGGCGCCCTTCGAATCGGCGCGGGTGATCAACTGAACACTGGAGGCGGTACCGATAGTGACGCCGGCGAGAGTCACCTGCTCAGCAGGCTGAAGGCCTCCGGCATCGTCAAACACAGCGTAAAAATGCCAGCGGCCGCCTGTGACTCGCTCTCGCACCATTGGAACGAGAAACGCGACCATCCCGAGTACACCAACCATCGCAACGAGAGTTACGACGCCGACCTTCCACATTCCGCGATCTTCCATTGTCCTGGTCTCCTCGACTTCGAAGCTCCCAACGCGGGCGCCGGGCTGATTACAATTCTGCGGACACGTTGCCCACGTCAATGGGGCCTTCCGCGTGACCGTGAATAAACTGCTCCACGACCGGGTTGCTGGTAGCCAGCAGCTCCCCTGGAGAACCCAATGCCTCGATAATGCCGTTATGAATCATGGCAACCTGGTCCGCCATCATCAGGCTCCCCATATCGTGCGTAACGACAATAGAAGTCACCTTAAGCTCATCGCGGACCCGGAGGATCAGGTCATTGATGACCGCTGTCATGATGGGATCCAGGCCGGCGGTCGGTTCGTCATAAAGCAAAATGGTGGGCGGCGGCTCCGCGGCGATCGCCCGAGCCAATCCCACTCGCTTTTGCATGCCGCCGCTCAGCTCGGCGGGGAGCAGAGTCTCGGTGCCCTCCAATCCGACCAGCGCGAGCTTGTCCGCCACAATCTTCTTGATCTCCTTCTCCGGAAGGGCCGTGTGACGCCTCAGACCGAAGGCGACGTTCTCATACACGTTCATGTAGTCAAAGAGAGCGGCGCCCTGGAAGACGAATCCCATGTTCTGGCGCTGGCGATCCAGCTCACGCTCCGGCATTTCGGCGATGTTGTGGCCAGCAATGATGATCTGTCCCTGGTTCGGCTTTTCCAAACCTCCGATGAGCTTGAGCAGTGTGCTTTTGCCGCACCCGGACATCCCCATAACGGCGAGAAGGGTCCCAAGGCTAACGTCAAGGTTGATGTCTCGCAGGATCACGCGTTCCCCCCGGCGGAAGAGAAGGTTGCGAATAATGACCATTCGCAGATCTCGCTCATCGAGCGGAGCGTTCCCATCATCCGGCTGATCCAACTTCTTGTCCAGCGCTTCGCGATCCTTCGTCGTGAGCCCTTCTATCCGGGCGGGACTTGGGACTGCATCTTTATCTTTATCTTTCGCGCCATCTTCCGGAGAGGGCGGTTTCCGCTCATCCGCTTTCTTCGATGATTGATCCGCGGAGGACCCGTTCTCAGAAGCGCCGTTCGCCTTGTGGGTTTTCGGCGCAGCAGGCTTCGCCCCCGCTGGCCCGGCGTCGCGCCCGGTCTCAGAGGGTTGGTCGCCGGCCGGCTCCAGCACCCCCGGCGCGGCGTCACGCGACCGCGCGGCGTCACGCGACCGCGCGCCGGGACGAGAACCGGACGCTGCTGGCTCGTTGTTCGAATTGGCTTTAAACATGGAGAACACTCAATGCGGTGAACTAGCTCGGCCAGAGCGCCGCGGTAAGAATGGTGTCGAAGAGATAGATAAGGATGATGCAGGTGACAACACTGGAGATGGTGGCTTTACCAACCCCGGCGGCGCCGCCGCTGGACCGCATCCCGCGCAGACATGCAGTGAGTGAAATGAAGATACCAAAGACAAACGCCTTGATGATGCCGCCTGTAAAATCCTGCAGCGCCACCACTTGATAGATAGAGTTCGTATAAGTCGAGATCGCGATCTGATGGGAGCTCGCGATCACAAATCCGCCCGCGACCCCACAGTAGTCGGCCACCACCGCGAGCACCGGAATCATGATTGTCATAGCGACGACGCGTGGGATCACCAGGTACCGTATTGGATCCACTCCCATCGCCCGGATCGCGTCAATCTGCTCCGTCACTTTCATGGAGGCAATTTGCGCTGTCATGGACGAAGCGACCGAAGCCGTCGCTACCACCGCGGTCAGCACCGGCGCCATCTCTCGGAACGTCGCGTAGGCCACTCCGCCCCCCAGAAACGCCTGCGCCATGCCGAAGTTCTTGAGCTGCTGCACAGTCTCCATTGCGATAACCATGCCCGACGAGCTGACGGTAATGATCGCGATCCAGAACGCGCCCCAGCTCACTACCTGCATCTGCCGCACGACTTCCAGAAAATCCATCAAGGCCACGCGGCGCTCTACCGCGCCAAGTCGAATGTCCACGATAGAGTGAAAGATTCCCGAGACTGTGGCCAGGAAGAGCTCGACCATTCCACCTATGAATACGAGAAGCGCGGTCACCAGCCTGCCGATTGGGGTCAGAACCGGCACGCCGCGAAAGCGCTTCTGGCGCGTAATGTAACCGGCGGCTGTCGACATCGCTTCACTCTCTCGTTCAATCCGGACTGCGTCCGGCTCACCGCGGCGCGGTAGGCGGGGCGTGCCAAGATGTTCTTGCTCGTGCGAGCATTCAGTAGATTATACCCGCCGCTGATAGGTAGCGTAAACTTCAGAGCCGGTGGGCGCGCTCTGAGAGGCGCCGCGCCGCCGGACCGGACCGGCGCGCAAATGCGCTTTAGTTCCCCTGCTTTGACATGGAACGCGAATGTCACCGGAACGGATAGAGGCCGAAAGGGGTCTAAAATACATTCTGCAATTGACCCCATGTGTCATTTGAATGGGGGACTCATGGATATCGTTAAGCGTTACAGGGAGCGAATGACTCGCAGCGAGGCGGTGGTGGCAAATAGAGCGGATCTTTTCAACTGCTGGCACGGCCGCGCCCGGCCCGGTGAAGTCATAAAGCGATGGAAGCTCTTCTCGATCGTAGTGGCGAGTGCTGCCATTTCTCTGCCAGCCTCTGCAGCTCCGGCGACCGTTCCATCAACCGCGACCGCTCCATCAACCGCGACCTCCTCTTCGCCCTCGAGTACCAATCACGCGCTCGCGCAGACTGAGACGACTGCGGACGCCGGAACACCAAAAAAGGCCGGCGGTCCTGCCATTCCGCCCGCCATTTCGCCTGAGGAAGCGCAGATTGGCAAAGAGGGATTCAAAGAGGTCGAGCAAGAGTACAACTTCGTCAAGGATGCGAAGAAGCTGGCGCTGCTTCAATCGATCGTGGGAACGCTCGAGAAGGGCACCATTTATCCGGACATTCATTACGTCGTAAACATTGTGCAAGACAAGCACCCAGATCCGGCCAATCCCGATATAAACGCCTTCTCACTTCCTGGCGGTTACATCTTCGTTACCCAAGATTTGTTAAATTTCGTGCAGTCTGATGACGAGTTGGCAGCGGTTCTCGGGCATGAGATGGCGCACGACGTCCATCATCACGTTCTCAGGCAGATAAGGCAGCGGGAACATGACACGCTTGTCTCGCTGCTGCCGATTCTTGGCGCCCTGCTCGTAGAAGGCATACATCCGAACCAGACCAACGGCGAGGCCGCAGCCAATATCGCCATGATGAGCCAGCAGGTGGTACAGGCGCTGCAAAGCCCTCACAGTATTCATGACGAGCACGAGGCGGACATATCCGGTATCGAATACCTGTACGCCACGAAGAAGTACAACCCGGTGGGGATGCTCACTTTTATGGAGCGCCTGAATCGGTTGGCGGAGAGCCGGCCGGAATTCGACGAGGGATATCTTCAGACTCACCCGAATCCGCCCCAGAGAGTGGAATACATCCGGCAGAAACTGTTATCCCTGCATATCCCGATCAACCCGCGCGCCGTCACCCACGCCCTTACCGCGGAGGCGGACCACGTAAAGGGGTCTTCGAGCGCCCTCGTGCGGATGCAGAAGATAGATATCTGCACGTTTACCGACTCGGTGGGAGGCCAGGATCCCTATGCTCGCGCTGTTGCCGCGGCGAAGGCTATTAACGACGCGCTTGACCGCGGCGAGCTTGCGGCGCAGTTGAATAATTCGAGCCAGGGCGACTCGGCTGCAATTCTCTGGGCGCAGCGGCCGATCTTCGAGATAACGGCGAACGATGCCGCCGCGGCCCATGAGAAGCCGGAAAATCTGGCGCAGGACGCCGTCAAGCGAATCCGGCAGGCTATCTGGGCCGACCAGGTTGCCAACTCTTCGGCGCCATTGAATTTCGCCGGCGGGGTTCAATAGTGGAGCATGGAGGCGCTCCGAACCCCCGCTCGCTGGCATGCTTCCATGCAGGCAGATGGACCCTTTATGAACTGGTCCCTCATACGGGGTAGACTGAACTTAAGGACTTACGCGCCGCTGATTGCGGCGCTCATCATCATAACACAAAGGACATCGCTATTGGATATCTCCGTTACTTGCTCTAACTGTAATTATCACAGCCGGGTCTCCCCGGCCACCGTGGCTTCAAATATGTTTTACTGCCAGAATTGTGGCAAACAGATTACGGGGGTGCTGCCCCGCTTTAATGAGGAGGGGACCACGCGCTCTGCGGGCGCTCGCAAGCCGCCTGCTCGCAGGCCAGGAAACCGCTCCGGTGGAAATCGACCCGGTCAGCGCCGCCGCTGAACTCACCGCAGGTCTTCTCTAATATAAAAAGCGCCAGTCCCGCCGGTTCTGTGACCGATAGGACTGGCGCTTTTCTATTTGGAAGCAGCGTCTCTTTACCGCTTGGAGAACTGGAAGCCACGTCGAGCACGCTTGAACCCGTACTTCTTCCGCTCCTTAACACGGGGGTCGCGTGTGAGCAGCCCGGCTTTGCGAAGCGTCGGACGGTACTCCTCATCCATCACGACCAGCGCCTTCGAGATGCCATGACGCATCGCCCCGGCCTGCCCGGTAATGCCGCCGCCAGTACACTTTGCAAGCACGTCGTACCGGTCCGCGTTAGAAGTCATGACAAGCGGCTGACGCACCAGCATCTCCAGCGAAGGGCGGCAGACATACTGAGCCAGCGGCCTGCCGTTTACCAGGATGCGCCCGGCGCCCGGTTTAATCCAGACTCTGGCAATTGCATTCTTGCGCTTGCCCGTAGCATAATACCGTACGATTTCTTCACTCACAGCTTAACATCTCCTGAATGTTTATCTTTTCCATCACATTGTGCGGTTCAATAGGAATAGCGCTCATTTAGCGGCTGAGGCCCGGCGCACCCGCCGCTCTGGCTTGGCGACCGAAAGCGGCTGCGGCTGCTGCGCGGTGTGTGGATGATCGGCCCCCGGATAGACCTTCAGCTTCCGGTACATCTCGGCGCCAATCTTATTATGCGGGAGCATTCCCTTGATCGCTGTTTCAATGAGCCTGATAGGTCGCTTTGCGCGGATGGCGCCCCGCGTGGTCTCTTTAATTCCACCGGGATAGCCCGTATGATGATAAACCGGCTCGTCGGACTTCTTGCCCGTTAGAAGCACGCGGTCGGCATTGATAACGATTACAAAGTCACCGGTGTCAGCGTTCGGCGTAAACGTGGGACGATGTTTGCCGCGAAGAACTTTCGCCACTTCCACCGCAAGCCTGCCGAGCGATTGTCCCGCCGCGTCAACCTGGAACCATTGGCGCCGGATATCGCCGGCTTTCGGAACATAGGTCTTCATTCTACTCCATCCTCTCCGTCGCATACCCCACCTTCAGCAGACAAAGCCCTGCTGGCGGGGCCGGCGGCAGCGCCCTAACACGAACTCCTGCCTCTAAAAACTCGCCAAATCGATCAATGGTCCAGGCGCCGAACCCCACAGCGGCGAGGCTGCCCATAATATTGCGCACCATGTGCCGCAAAAAACCGTCTGCCTGGATCAAAAACAGGGCGCCGGCATCGCGCCGGACCCACCTCATCCACTGTACCCGGCGTACCGAGTCGATTCTTTCACCCATCTCCAGATCCGAAGCGAATGCGCGAAAACTCCGCTTTCCCAGCAGCAGCGCCGACGCCTCCTGCATGACCGCTAAATCCGGTTCAGTCGGCAGGCGCCAGGCAAATCGTTCCTTCAGCGGATCCGCCCGGTCGCTCCAGAACATTCCATAGCCGTAACGACGAAACAATGCGCTGTTTCGAGCATGAAATGTTTCTCCAACAACCATTGCATGGCGAACCGCGATCGCTGCCGGAAGCCGGGGATACAGAATTCGCGGGAGCCGGTCCACGGGTCCCGGCCAACGCGTGTTGAAATGTATCGATTGTCCGCGGGCATGAACTCCCGCGTCGGTTCGGCCGGCCCCCGTAATCCTGATCGCTTCGCCCATTATCAACGAAAGCGCGCGTTCCACCTCGCCCTGAACTGTCCTCAAACCAGGCTGACGCTGGAAGCCGCAAAAGTCTGCGCCATCATACGCCAGCGTCATCCATATCCGCCGTGAGCCCACGCCAGGTCGCTCCTCTGGGAGTCTAAAAGGCTCCCAAACATGTCGCGACTGCTTAAGCCGTGGTCTCGACAACCTCCCGATCCGGCGCCGCAGCAGGGGCCTCCTGAGCCTCTCGATCCGGCGCGACGGCCGGAACTTCCTGAACATCCTGATCCGGCGCGGCGGCCGGAACTTCCGGCTGCGTCGCCGGCCCTATCTGGATTTCAGCAGCCGGCGCTGCGACACCCGGGGCTGCGGCGACCGGCGCTGTCGGCTGCGCGGCGGGTGCGGGCGTCGGCTTCGCCGCGGCTCTGCGGCCCGGTGACCGCTGCCCTATCGAAACCCCCTTGGTCAACTCCAGGCGCACCATCATGGCTGCGTCGCCGCGGCGTGGACCCAGCCGGATAATACGGGTATAGCCTCCGCGCACGTCACGGTAAATGGGACCGAGCTCCTGAAAAATGCGGCGCAGCAATCGATGCTGATTACGTGAATCGCTATGTGATTTGTCGGAAGTCCCCTGAAACGGAATACTCTGCTCGAAAATCATGCCCTGAACCTGCCGGCGCGCCTGCAGCGTATCCTTCTTCGCCAGCGTAATGATACGCTCGACGACGCGGATCGCCTCCTTGGCGCGGGGCTCCGTAGTGTCGATCTCATCATGCCAGAGCAGCGAGCTTACCAGGCTCCGCAGCAGCGCTTTGCGCTGGTCGGACGGCATCGAGAGCTTACGGCCGCTCATTCTATGTCGCATCAGTCTACCTCTTCTTCATCCAGATCACCGAGGCGATCGACCAGATCCTCGTCCTCGGAGCTGCCGGCGCCGCGCTCCAGCGGTATCCCCAACTCGTTCAGTTTCTCCCGAACCTCCGTGAGAGACTTGCGGCCGAAATTACGGAGGCGCAGCAGCTCATCTTCGCTAAGCCGCGCCAATTCGCCCACGGTGGTGATTCCCTCTTTTTTGAGGCAGTTGATCGTGCGCACCGAGAAATCGAGATCCTCAATGCGTGTATTCAGGATCCGGCTCCGCCCCGGGGTATCGTCGCCGATAAATCCGAAGCCGGCGATCTGGGCGCCCGGATCGGATCCAAAACTTAAGAAGAGCCGGAGGTACTCCTGAAGAATGCGCGCTCCCTGCGAAACCGCCTCGTTTGGCGCCAGGCTGCCATTCGTCCAGACCTCCAGGAGCAATCGCTCATAGTCAGTCTGGTGGCCGACCCGGGTAGGCTCTACGATCACCGCTACCTTCCGAACCGGCGTGAAGATGGAGCCAAGTGGAAGCAGTCCTATTGTTGGACGCTTCTCCTGAGCCTCGGGGGGACGGTACCCCGTACCCTCCTCCACAATAAGGTCCATCCGGAGCGCCGCCGAGCTATCATCCAACTGCGCAATATGCACCTCCGGATTCACCACCTCGATCTCCGGCGGTGTCTTGATATCGGCGCCCGTTACCTCACCGGGGCCGCTCGCCTCGATTCGGAGCGTAAACTCCGATGGCGTGGCGCCATTCCGATGCAATCGCACCGCAACGCGCTGTAGATTGAGAATGATCTGGGTTGTGTCTTCAACGACCCCCGGTATAGGCGCGAATTCGTGTTTCACGCCCTCGATCTGAAAAAACGTGACCGCAGCGCCCGGGATCGCCTGGAGCATCACGCGTCGAAGAGCATGACCCAGCGTATTGCCGAATCCCCGTTGAAGGGGCTCTACGACGAACTTGCCATACCTTTCCGTACAGGTGAACGTCTTAATTTCTGGATTTGCCTGCATGCAGAATTCCTTTATTACTCATAAATGAGTCCCACTCTACGTTGGTTCGCGATGCCATCCTGCCGAATATTGCGGCCGAGGACGCTGCGCGAGAGCGACCGCCATCTGTGCCCGACGTTCCCGAGACTGCAGCGACTGCAGACGGGCTGAACAGGGCGCCCTGTTCAGCGCAAGCCAGATGACGATCCCGATATGTCAGCGTGAGTAGTACTCCACGATGAGTTGTTCCTGAACCTGTGTGTCGATATCCTCACGGTTGGGCATACGTGCAATAACACCCTTCAGTTCCGTGGGATCGAACTCCAGCCAGGAAGGAATCCTGCCCGAGAAACTGCGTACGGCAGATTGAATCGGCTGAATGGTCTTGCTCGATTCGTCTGCGGTCACCACGTCTCCGGTCTTCACCACGTATGACGGGACGTTAACGCGCTGACTATTGACGCGGAAATGGCGGTGCGTGACGAGCTGCCGAGCTTCGCTGCGTGATGCGGCCATTCCCAACCGGTAGACAACGTTATCCAGCCGCCTCTCAAGAAGCTGCAAAAGATGTTCGCCTGTAATGACGCCCTTCTTGGTCACCGCGTCGTTAAAAAGATTCCGAAACTGTCCTTCGCGGGTCCCATAGATACGCTTGGCCTTCTGCTTTTCACGAAGCTGAAGCGCGTAATCCGTCGCCTTCTTACGAGTCTGCCCGTGCTGCCCCGGCGGAACATTCCGCCGCTCAATCGCGCACTTATTGGTGGTGCAGCGATAGCCCTTCAGATAGAGCTTTTCACCCTCGCGTCTGCATAGCCTGCAGACGGGACCAATATGACGTCCCATATAACTTACACTCTCCTCCGCTTCGGTGGGCGGCATCCATTGTGAGGAATCGGCGTAACATCCCGGATCGAGGTCACCTCCAACCCCACGTGCTGCAGCGAACGAATCGCCGTCTCGCGCCCGGAGCCGGGTCCCTTTACCAGCACTTCAACTTTTTTCATACCCTGCTCAACAGCTTTGCGAGCGCAGTTTTCCGCCGCAAGCTGCGCCGCAAATGGAGTTGACTTCTTACTCCCCTTAAACCCGACTGAGCCAGAGCTGGCCCAGGAGATCACCTCACCCTTCGGATCAGCGATGGTCACAATCGTGTTGTTAAACGTGGCCTGAATATGCACCACGCCGGTGCTAACGTTCCGCGGCTCCTTGCGCCTGGCTTTGCCGGTCGCCGCCTGTTTTCTCGCCAAATCGGTGTCTCCTCGCGCCTGTGTGTATCAATGCCTATGCGTGTAAACCCATGCCTGCCGAGCGATCGGCTCGTATTAACTGATTACTTCTTCTTACGCTTGGCGCCGACCGTGCGTCGGGGACCCTTTCGAGTGCGCGCGTTGGTGCTCGTGCGCTGCCCGCGCACGGGTAGACCGCGGCGATGCCGAAGACCCCGGTAACTTCCAATCTCCACAAGCCGGCGGATATTCATCTGCCGTTCACGCCTCAAATCGCCCTCAATGACGTAATCCCGATCCAGAATCTCCCGGATATGGGCTAACTCGGCGTCTTGAATGTCCTGAACTTTGCGGTTAAGCTCAATGCCGGCCGCCGTCAGGATCTTGCGAGCGCTTGTCCGCCCGACCCCGTAAATCGAGGTTAACGCATACTCAGCCTGCTTGTCCCGGGGCAGATCGACTCCCGCGATTCTCGCCAATTCTCTCTCTCCTGATCATACTTACCGCATCAAACGTGCGCCCGACCAAAGCGGTCTTATGAACGCACTCCGCGAAGTTTATCCCTGCCGCTGTTTATGCTTGGGATTCTCACACAGCACTCGCACCACGCCGGCCCGCTTGATAATCTTACACTTATCGCAAATCTTCTTGACAGATGCCCTGACTTTCATTCCCTTTCCTTCTCACCTTCTAGCATGGCGCTAACCTATCGCCGATTAAGGAACGCCGGCCAGAGCGCCCAAATCATTCACCCGGCACTCGCATAGATGCTATTCGAGCGCGTGCGACACGCAGAATCGTGGGATGGCGCCTGTCCGCTTCCAGACGTGGGCGACAACTTACCCGCTCGACCTATCCAACAGCGCCAGCAACCCGGGCAAGCGTCTATCTGTAGCGATAAATAACGCGGCCGCGTCCGAGGTCATAGGGTGAGAGCTCCACCAGCACCCGGTCTCCCGGAAGGATTTTGATGAAATTCACGCGAAGCTTTCCGCCGATGTGGGCGAGCACCTGATGCCCGCTCTGCAGCTCCACGCGAAACATCGCATTGGGCAGCGTCTCTTTAACCGTACCTTCAACCTGGATCGCTTGTTCTTTGGCCATACAGGGTTAACCTCCAGACATTATACACCAGAACTGTTGCACGAGGCAAACTAGGCCGCGCCCGAAAAAGCGACCTGAAGCTTTCGCGCATCGACGCCCGCCGCAAGGGTCAGGATGTCCGGTCCATCGCGCGTGATCGCAATCGTATGTTCGAAATGCGCCGAAAGACTTCCGTCCTCGGTGATGATCGTCCAATGGTCTGGCAATATTCTGACCTCCTCCGTACCCGCGTTGATCATCGGCTCGATGGCAAGCGTCATCCCCGCCTGAAGTCTATCACCGCTGTTTCGATCACCGTAGTTGGGAATCTGGGGATCCTCGTGCAGACTTCGGCCAACGCCGTGTCCCACCAGATTCTTAACAATAAAAAAGCCATTTGACTCAGCATACTTCTGAATCGCCGCCGAAATATGTCCTATCCGGCGCCCCAGGCGCGCCTGCGCGATTCCCGCATAGAGCGCCCCTTCGGTCACCTCCAGGAGTCTCCTGGCCTCCTCGGTCACCTGCCCTACCGGGAACGTGGCGGCGGAGTCAGCATGAAACCCGTTTAGATAAACACCCACGTCAACTCCAACCAGGTCACCCTCGGAAAGCGCGCGTCTGCCTGGAATCCCATGCACCACTTCATCGTTGATAGAGGTGCAGATATGCGCCGGGTAAGTTCGCTTATCCGGGCGATAGTGGTAGAACGACGCCCTACCTCCAGCGCTCTCGATGATCCGCGCGGCCAGGTCGTCCAGCATCTTTGTGGTGACTCCGGGCTGGCAAGCGTTTTTCAATTCTTCCAGCACGTGAGCGACGATCTTACCCGCCACCCGTATTCGCTCGATCTCCGATGATTTTTTTAAGTATATTCTCTTCATCAGTCAAAACTATTTCGTCGGAACTCCACGTCTCCCGGCGCGCGGGATGTCCAATTCATGGCGAGATACTCAACGCCGCGAGGCTCCGGAGATAGACTTCCTCCACTTCGCCGGCGGCGTCAACCCGTAACAGGATACCGCGTCGCGTGTAAAACTCAATGAGCGGCTGGGTGGATTCATAGAATCGCTTAAAGCGAGTACGTATTGAATCCGGTGTATCGTCTTCCCGACGATAGAGCCGGCCGCCACAGACCGGGCATGGCTGTTTGACCGCCGGGTCCTCCGGCTCGAAATGAAATATAGCGCCGCAGCCATCGCAGACCCACCGCCCGGAAAGTCGCCGGATCAGCTCCTCTTCGGGACAGTCGTAAAACAGCACGCCCGTAAGTTGTACGCCTTTATGCGATAGGATGGTGTCCAGCCCCTTCGCCTGGTTAAGGGTGCGCGGAAATCCATCCAGGGCGAACCCGGTGCTGGGCGCCGAATGCCGAAGGCGCTGATCGACGACCGCCGTAATAAGGTCGTCCGGCACAAATTCACCCCTGTCGATGTACCGCGAGGCTTCGCGTCCGAGTCGGCTGCCAGCGTGCTGCGCCTCTCTCAGGAGATCACCCGTGGAGATATGGGGAATCCCCAGGCGCGCGCAAAGGAGCTGAGACTGCGTTCCTTTGCCCGCGCCGGGCGCTCCGAGTAGTACAAGACGTAAAGGACTATTTGATGAACCCCTCATAATCTCGCATCAGCAGTTGAGCCTCTAGCTGCAGCATCGTGTCCAGGCCGACTCCAACCACAATCAGGAGGCTTGTCCCGCCGATGAGGGTGAACTGCTTGAACCCGGTAAAGTCGGGGATGTAGTACTGGCTTAAGGCGACGAAACCGAGATAGAGCGCCGTCACCGTCGTAAGCCGGGTCAGGATCCGGTCAATATAGTCGTGGGTAGGTCTCCCCGGCCGGACTGCGGGAATATAGCTGCCGGACTTTCGCAGGTTATCCGAGATGTCATCCACCTTGAAGGTCACGGCAGTATAGAAGTACGTGAAGAAGACGACGAGCGCAAAATAGATCACCGTGCCCCACCAGCTTCCATCGGGGCTGAGTCCATTCGCAATCGAGATGAGACCGGGTTTCTTAAAGAACCGCAGCACCGTCGCCGGGAAGAGCTGCACGGAGATAGCGAAGATGATCGGCATCACGCCGGCGGCCTTCAGCAGCGGAATAGGTAGATAAGTTGTGGACCCCTGGTAGACCTTGGTTCCCGATACCTTTCGGGCGCTCTGGATCTTGATGCGGCGCTCGCCATCGGTCATGATGACCATCGACGTGATCACCAGCAGGAAGAGAATCATCAGAATCGCGAACATCAGGAATCCGTTGGAAACCCGCGCCTCCTGCCAGCTCTCCAGGAACTGCTGGGGCATTCGGACCATGATGCCCACGAAAATGACCAGCGAGACACCATTCCCGATGCCCTGCTCGGTAATCAGCTCGCCCATCCACATGAGGAAGGTTGTGCCTGCCGTGAGGATGATCGTGATGGCGATGAACTGTTCCCAGGTAACATTCAAAATGCGCTGGCGCACAAACATGATATTCATCATGCTCGCCTGGAGAACGGCAAGAACGATGGTGAGCCACCGGGTCCACTTGGCAATCTGTCGGCGGCCCGATTCACCCTCCTTCTGCAATTCGTCGATCTGCGGCATCAACACGCCCAGGAGCTGCATAATGATGGTCGCGTTGATATAGGGGGTGATGCTCATGGCCAGGATGCTGTATCGCCGGAGCGCGCCTCCCGAGAACATGTTCAGAAGGTTCAGCACACCTCCATTTTGGAACAGCTTCTCCATCTGATGCCGATCGATACCCGGAACCGGGATCTGCAACGCCAGCATGAAGAGAGCGAACATGCCCAGCACAAAGAGCATCCGTTTCCGGAGATCAGGCACGTTCCAGGCACGAGCGATGGTGGTCAGCATACTACTTAAATAACCTCCGCTTTACCACCGGCGGACTCGATCTTTTGCAGAGCGCTCTCGCTAAAGCGATGCGCTCGGATTGTCATCGGCCCGGAAAGCTCGCCGTTGCCCAGGATCTTAACACCATCCAGCATCTTACGTATAATTCGCTGTTCCACCAGAAGCTCGGGAGTGATCACCACACCGCTCTCGATGGCGGCAAGCTGTTCAAGATTCACAATGCTGTAAACCACCCCATACGGGTTACGGAACCCGCGGCGTAACGGGAGACGCCGGTGCAGCGGCGTCTGGCCGCCTTCAAATCCAAGGGGGACCTGGCCGCGCGACTTACGGCCCTTCTGGCCCCGCGTAGACGTCTTACCGTGCCCGGAACCCCGGCCGCGGCCGATTCGCTTGCGCGTATGCCGGGCGCCCGGATTGGGCCCGAGGTCATGCAGTTGCACGGGTTTCCTCCTCCACGTCGGCCACCGACACGAGATGCCGAACCTTTCTCACCATTCCGCGGATCACCGGCGTGTCATTATGAATCCGGCTGCGTCGAATCTTGAACAGCCCCAGCGCCTCGCAGGTCCGCCGATGCGAGCCTTCCAGACCGATAGGACTTCGAACGAGTGTTATCTTAAGCTTGCTCAACGGCGGCCTCCTCCCAGCGACCCATATCCTGCAGCAGCCGCCGCGGCAGCATCCGGCGAATGTTTGTGCCGCGCAATGCGGCGATCTGGTCGGGGGTTCGGAGCGATCGCAAACACTCCATGGCCGCCCAGGCGTTATTAATTGGGTTTGAGCTTCCAAGAGATTTGCTCAACACGTCCTTCACTCCCGCCGCTTCAAGAACATGCCGTACTGAACCGCCGGCCACGACACCGGTTCCAGGTGAAGCGGGCCGCATCAGCACCGTTGCGGCGCCGGACGACGCCAGCGCCTCATGGGCAATGGTACCGCCGATGGTGGTGATTTGGACCATGTTGCGGCGAGCCGCCTCAACACCTTTTCGAATCGCTTCCGGCACGTCTTTCGCCTTGCCGATCCCGGCGCCAACTTTGCCGTTACCGTCGCCAACAACAACGAGCGCGTTAAAACTGCGAGTCCGGCCCCCTTTGTGGGTCTTGGAAACCGGGTTAATGCGTACGACACGCTCCTCAAAATCTTTGTTCTGGCCGCTGTCCCCTCTGGACGTTCTTACCATCTATCTCTTCTCTCCGCCGGACTGCGCTCGCCGGTTATCTGATCTGTATCGGGCACCTCTATTTGCATCCGGCGCAGGACCGGATCTGAGTTTATCACACCGGCCCCGCCGGTGGAGGGACATGGCGTCATATTCGTCACATTCCCCGGAAACCAACTTCGCGAAGCACGGTCGGGATTGGCCTAGAATTTAAGTCCGCCTTCACGAGCGGCGTCAGCCAGGGCCTTCACACGACCATGGTAAACGTAACCGCCGCGATCGAACACGACTTTATCCACCCCTTTTTCAGCCGCTCGCCGGGCCATCTCGAGGCCCACGCGCCGGCTCGCCTCGGTGTTATCGGCGCATTTCAAATCACCTCGGATAGCGGGCTCCATCGTGGACACCGCGGTGATGGTGCGGCGAGTCACGTCATCGATCAACTGCGCGGAGACATGTTTGAGACTTCGAAAAACGCACAGACGCGGGCGTTCGGGTGTACCGGTCACTTTATGCCGCACACGCAAATGATGCTTGCGCCGGATGGCGCTTCGGTCGGTAGCCATATTCTACTTCTTCCCCTTCGCGCCCTTGCCGCCTGCCTTGCCGGCTTTCCCGGCTTTGCGGCGCACGTATTCACCTTTGTATCGGATCCCCTTACCCTTATAAGGTTCCGGGGGCCGGAGCAATCGAATCTCGGCGGCTTGCTGGCCCACCTCTTCTTTATCGTTTCCGCTGATCACCAGGATACCGGTGACCTGTCCGGCGCCAGTTCGGGGTGGAATCTCAACTTCGAACTTCACACCAGGCTTCGGCCGCACCTCTACGGTGTGCGAAAAGCCAAGCTGCAAGACAATCTGTTCGCCCTGCTTCTGAACGCGGTACACGTCACCCTGGCTGCTGTGAAGCTCCAGTCGTTTCTCATAACCCTCGGTAACGCCCTGCACCATGTTGGCTACCAGCGTTCGGGTCAGTCCATGCAGCGCCTTATCCTGCTTCGCTTCGCTTCCCCGGCTTACAATCAGGCTGCCATCATCCTGCCGGATCGTCAGGCGCGGATCATATTCACGGCTCAATTCCCCACGCGGACCCTTGACAGTGACATGGTGATCATTCAGCGCCACGCTCACTCCGGACTTCAACTCAATGGGAGCGTTGCCAATTCGTGACATCTTATAACCTCTCCTCGGCGCCGACCGGGGGCGCCCGCAATCCGCGCCTCCCGCGGAATCTTTGATTCCGAAAGGCGCGTCGACGTCGTTATTCCTTTACAACTTCTTATTGTATCATACGCGGGGCGCCGGGGTCGCACGACACAGCCCCGGCGCAGGACAAACCGCCACACGACAGAATCTTCCACGCGGGAGAATCTACCAGACGTATGCCAGCACCTCACCGCCGGTCCGGAGTCGCCGGGCGTCTCGATCGGCCAGAACTCCACGAGGGGTCGTCAGAATCGCGGTGCCCAGCCCGCGGCGAACGCGGGGCACCTCCGCTGCGCCAACGTAGTAACGACGGCCCGGCTTGCTGACTCGCTGGATTCCCTGGATCACTCGCTCCCGGCGAGGGCCGTACTTCAGCGAAACTTTCAGAATTCCCTGCTTCTTATCAGGGATAACCTCGTAACTTCGAATATAGCCCTCTTCCTGCAAGATCCGGCATATCTCAACCTTGATCTTTGAGGACGGCATCTCCAGCGCCTCATGATAGATGAGGTTCGCGTTGCGGATCCGCGTTAGCAGATCCGCGATGGGATCGGTAAGCAATACGATGACCTCCGGATGACGGTCTTCCGCGGGCACGTGATCCCGTCGCCGCACAGAACCGCTTCATCCTGATGAATGGCTCCGGATTCACCCCGGAGCGGGTTATATAACCTCTGCCGGTCCATCGGTTCGAACCGCAGGGCTGATGAACGGAGTCGCCTACCAGCTC
>DASRZA010000124.1:0-11318 GCA_035686845.1 Armatimonadota bacterium
CGGTATGGCGCCCGGTGGGTGTAGACAATGCTCCTGGAGTGTCGCGTTTCAAATCCCAGGCGGCGCTTTCCACCGATCAGGAGCGTTTGTAAAAAAGTTCGACTGTTCCCATGCAGATCCACCAGCAGTGAAAAACGCTCGCGCCTGAGTCGGAGCAGCGCGGTAAGATACTCGCGGCGCCGCATGACTTTCGGATCCAGCTTGATCAACCGGTCGATGTCCGGCGAACCCTTGAAGAGATCCGCGCTGAACGGATCGCCAAGGAGCGTGAGATGCGCCGACGGATAAGCCCGCCGGAGCGCCGAGAGCGCCGGAGTGGAAAGGATACAATCCCCCACAGCTCCGCTCCGCAGTACGATGATCCTGGTCGGTTGAGCCTCTTTCATCGGATGATACTCAGCCCCTTACCGCGCCCATGGCCCGTGCTTCAAGGAATACCTGCTCGAGCTCCGTAACACTCTTGACCACGGAGAAGAGTCGTTCCGCCCGGTCGCACGCCGCGGCGCCCATCCTGAGCCGCAACTCTTCATCACGCAGCAGTTCCACGCAGGCGTCCGCCAAAGCCTCAACATCGCCGATAGGAGCAGTCTTGCCGGTGCGATCTTGCTCGATCGCTTCCGGAATGCCACCCGCTTCGGAGGCCACTGCGGGAAGTCCGGCCGCCATCGACTCCAGCAAGATCCGAGGCAGACCCTCCCGATACGACGGGAGCAGCAGCAGATCGGCCGCGGCCAAAAATGGAAGTGGATCGGCGCGGTATCCCATCAGCCTGACAGCTTCTTCGAGGTGCGCTTTGCGCAGAGCGTCCTCCATCTCCGACTGCATGACACCCTCGCCGATCGTAACGAGCAGGGCATTGGGCACGCGCTCCCGCACACGGCCAAGAATGTTGGGAAGCAGCGCAACACCCTTCTCCGGCGAAAGCCGGCCTGCGTACAGGATAATCGGCGAATCCGCCGGTAGACCAAGCTCTGCCCGCGCCTCTTCACGGCGCATCAGTCCCTGAAATCGCGCGACGTTAATTCCATTCTGAACGACCCGGATCCTTCCCCCCGGGATCCCCTGACTCTCCAAATGGTCCTTTACCGCCTGCGAAACCGCGACGATAAGGTGTGAATTGCGATAGCAGAAAGCGCTGTTGAGACCATGAACCGTGGCGACTGCGGGAATCCTGCAAACGCGCGCTGCAATGCTGCCGATCAGGCTCGCGGTGGAGAGATGCGTATGAACAAGATGAATCCGACGGTTCCGGATGACGCGGATCAGCCGCATCAGCGTCACGGGGTCAATCTTTCCGTACGTCTTTGGCGACCAGAGTGGGAAATCCTCCTTTTGAAGCGCCCTGGTGATCTTGCGTCCACGTGGCGCGACAAAGAGGATTTCATGCCCGCGGCGGCGGAGTTCCCGGGCATCAACCTGAACCCCATGCTCGGCGCCTCCCATCGAGCTGCCGGAAATATACTCGATGATCCGATAATGCGGCACCTTGACGGAGAACGATGATATCAACGGTTCAACAACCTCGCTCGCCAGATCTTGTAAAGGAAGATCATGCGGGTAGTGTCGGCGCGAATATGGATGCGCCGAAGGAGAAAGGGATCCACTCCGGCATCGTTCCGGCCCTTTTGAGTGGAGCAGGCAAAATCATATCCAGCCTCCTTAACCACGGCTCGCACGGACTGATTCTGCGCACCGAAAGGGTAACAAAACGCTTTCACCGGTGTTTGAAGCAGCGTCTCCAGGTCTTCTCGGGAGCCAGATATTTCATCCCGAAGCGTTTCTGGATCGCAGTCGGGAAGTCGCGGGTGCCGCCGGGTATGACTGCCGATCGTGACGCCGAACGCGTGCATCTCGCGGAGGCGATTTTCAGATAACAGCGGCTCGCGGTCCCACGCCGGGGGATCGAAATCGCTTGCTTTCCCGATAAACTGGCTGACCACGAAGATGGTCGCCGGGAACCCGTATCGCTTCAGGACCGGAAGCGCATTCTCATAAAGATGATCAAAGCCGTCGTCAAAGGTGATCGCGGCGTGCCTGCTGGTAAGGGCGGACGGGGTTGCGCCATTCACGTGCTCAGCAACCGCGCTGAGATCGATCACTTCCATGTGAAGCTTCTGAAGCGCGCTCAACTGCCAGGCGAAGGCCGAGGGGGAAACATAATGAACACTGGCTGCGGATCGCCGCCGCGGCACACCAATTCGATGATACATCAGCGTGAGCGGGCCATTCTGGGAGAGAATCATGGGATGGATGCGAAATGGGTGAGAGCGGTGATCAAGAATCGATCGCCCGTTCTTGCCTAACGATCTCCGCTGGGCTTACGAGCGCTCACATGGAGAGCGTGAAGGAGCCATCTGGTCCGTTGTAGTACAACGTGCAGGCTACCAGCAGATCTCTTCCAATGAGGGCCACTAACCCCGGGGGCGCCAGCGCTGCTCCGATTGCGCGGGGCGCGTTGACGCTAAAAAAGCCTGCGAGTTGAATGAAGGCGGGGCAGACATTCTGACTTACACTACTATGCGAAGCAGACGATATATTCACCACGTCTATGACTGGCAATCCAAGTTGCTGCGCCACCGCATCATCGATACAGGTTGAGGTCGCCCCAGTATCAATCAACGCGTATCCTGAAACAGGAGCGGACACCGACTGTCCCTGTTGCAAAAGTTGCTGAGCGACCGACGGCAAAACCCCCACAATGACCGGGACAAGTGGGCCGCGATGAACCAAAGCGACATTACCCGGTAATGGAACCACATTTCCGGACGCATCCTTGGCATTCGCCCCACACCGGATGTTAATGTGGGGCATTCAGCAGGCCAAGCGTGAGCGCGGGAACCTTAATGTCCTCGTCCCGAAAACCAATCGGCCTGACCAGGAAGGGCTCCTTACCGAACAGCCTTATACCCTCACTCACGGCGTTGTCCGGGCTGTCATAAGTTCCAACCAAGCTGTCACCTTTTACCAATACGGTCTTGCCAGGGTATTTCTCCACCCACTCCTGGCAGTGGGCGTTGTAGTATGCTCTCTCTTGCTCTAGCATCCTTGGTCTACCTCTTTCCTCGTTCCCCTGTACTCTCCCGTAGGGAAGCCTAAGGTTAGCGAATCGCAACAGCCGGTTTAATCAAAACGAGCTACCGGGGACTCCTAAATTGTATTCTTCCACCCTGGTTTCAATTCGACACTGCCATGATTCCGAAGTAGTCAGCACCCCACGGCGTAAGTTCACCGGTTGTCGCCGCTGGCCCCCAACCCCCGATAGTGGAGGCGGCGACTGCAGGTCTTATTTGTGCCGGAGTGGACCAGATTGCCGGTTGATCAAAAGGATAGCGTTAACCGTGGAGGCACTCCGTATGGGCCCCTAAAACGGGAGCGATCTGCAATATCTTCAAGCTATGCCGAAGGGGGGACTCGAACCCCCACGCCCTTGCGGGCAACTGATTTTGAGTCAGCCGCGTCTGCCATTCCGCCACTTCGGCGCTTGTGCGCCGCTCTGCTCTATTATTGAGCTGATTGTCGGGCCCGAGTAGATGGGTTGAGACCCGAGAATAAACCGGTTCACACCTGTCAATTCTACCACAGCGGTCCGAGGGACGTCAACGACACGCGCCGCCTCATCAAGAGTTATAGCCTTACCGATACACTGCCACATCTTAAAATCTTACCGGAGCCGAGCGGCGATATGCAAATTCACTCTTCCCGGCGTTCAGAGCCGCCTGAGTTCGCATAGCGGGGGGACGATTGGAGCCGGCCCTGGCGGTGACGTGGAATCGCCGGCAGATGAGTTTCCAGCGTATCGACCTTCGGTCGAAAAATCGGGGGAACGGTACGTGGGCGCGTGGTCAAATTAGGCGCACAATCAGAGCTGCATCTCTTCCAGGCTGTTAACATGCACCAGCCGTTTGAGCAGTCGATCCAGACTTTCGGTATCGTCCATCGCTCGTACTCGCCGATTGATGCGATCCGGAACCGGGCCAAACTTCTCCCCGATCAGCCCTAACAGATCATCCTGTTTCGCGTGGATGATGCCCTTCTCCATGCCCTTCTCAATCCCTCGTTTTTCGCCCTCTTCCATATACTGCTCTGCCAGGTTTCGCGCCATTGTCTCTGCCGCCTTTCTCCCTCGCTTCTCCCCTTCTTCCATATACTGCTCTGCCAGGTTTCGTGCCATTGTCTCTGCCGCCTTTCTCCCTCTACCGGCTCTCACTCCTTCCCGAATCTTCGCCTTCAGCCGCTCTCCTTCCTGCGGCTTTCGCCGGTGATGCACCAGAAGATGCAGATAATAGACTGCCTTCTCCCATCCTGCCCGGTCGCTCTCCTCCAACTCCTCAATATGTTGTACCGCCGCCTCCAGCGCCTCTGTCAATTCCTTCTCTGAACGGTTCTCCTTCTGGATCACTCGGAGCAGCCATCCAAAAGGATGTCCACTCTTTGTGAGCCCCTCCGCCGGCTCCGCCTTAAGCTTGAGGCGCCACGTCGAGAAACTGGGGGTGAACTCGGCCAACTCCTCTGGTGAATCCATCAGTGTCGTCATCGAAATCGGAGTATCCCATTTCCGACTGCCCCTGCAGAAGACCACCGGAATGATCGGCAGGAATCGCCATTTTGAGACCGGGACTCGCTTTCGTATCCATTCCCGGGCCTGCTGATCCCAGATAAGCGCCATGTACAGGAGAAGCCTGAATCCCATGGATGGATCGACTTTGGACTGAGGCTCGATCAGGACATAGACAAAGACCTCCCCCGGCCTTGTCCCTCCTCGGATCGATAGGGGATACGATAGAGTAGATCCGCCTCGTGCTTATGGAGATTGCCGGAGATAAAGCGGGTGGGCATACGCTGCACTCGCGTAAAGTCGAGCCGTTCAGCCAGTTCCACGCCGAAGGAGAGCAGCAGGCCGCGCACATTTTCCGGAGTTTCGAGCAGCCATTGATCCCCCCGGTCGGGGAACTCCCGAATGATGTCAAGAAGTTTTTTGGAGCGTCTCATGGATAAGTCTCCGGAGGTCGCCGGCAGCGACCACGATTCGATCGATCATTGTGGTGCGTCACGTGATCTCTCATCGCATTGTATAATCTCAGTGTAGTCGTCATTGATGCGAGAGATTCATTGTGAGCGCGAGGCCGCGGGCGGCGCTAAACGCGTCCTCCGAACCTGAGCGGAGAATCCGGAAATGAATCGAATGTCACTGCTGGAAATGGTACGTGAAGTCCGGCAGCGGACGCTGGATCTGACTTCTGACCTGTCGGATGAGCAGATGATGGGACCACTCCTATCCATCGTCAACCCGCCGTTGTGGGAGGTCGGGCACGTCGCGTGGTTTCAGGAGAAGTGGTCGCTGCGCGAAGCTCGCGGCGCCGCTCCGCTTCGCTCTAACGCCGACTCGCTCTACGACTCCGCCGCAATCGCCCACGATTCTCGCTGGTCGCTGCCGCTCCCATCCCGGGGGGAGACGCTGCGGTATCTCGAAGAAGTACGGGACCGGGTCCTGGGCGCTCTCGAAGCCGGAAGTCCAACTCAGGAGCAGGCGTACTTCGATCTGCTGTCGGTTTTCCATGAAGATATGCACACCGAGGCGTTCACCTACACCCGGCAGACGCATGGTTACCCACCGCCGAAGTTCACCGGGAGCGGCCCCTCCTCACCGCCATCTGACGCCGGACCGCTCCCAGGCGACGTGGACGCCGGGGGAGAAGTGTTTCTATTAGGCGCGACGATAGCCGAGCCGTTCATATTCGACAACGAAAAGTGGGCTCACCCGGTTGAAGTCGAGCCGTTTCGAATCGCCCGCGCGGCGGTCACTCAGTCGGAGTTTGCGGCGTTCGTAGACGATGGCGCCTATAATCGCTCCGATTTGTGGGCCGAGGATGGCTGGCGGTGGCGGATGGAAGAGGCAATCGAGCAGCCGGTCTACTGGAAGCGCGGGGAAGATGGCGCCTGGATGCGACGCGTCTTTGACCGGTGGGTTCCACTGGAACCTCACCTCCCGGTCCTCCACGTGAACTGGTTTGAGGCCCGCGCCTACTGCCGCTGGGCCGGCCGTCGTCTCCCCACCGAAGCCGAATGGGAGCTGGCCGCGTCGTCGGATCCTCGAACCGGCCGCAAGCGCCGTTTTCCGTGGGGAGACGCTGGGCCCGGCCCCGAACATGCCAATCTCGACTGGCGATCCACGGGCGCCATCGACGTTGGCGCGCTGCCGGCGGGCGACAGCCCGTGCGGGTGCCGGCAGATGATCGGCAATGTGTGGGAGTGGACAAGCAGCGCGTTTGTGCCGTATCCCGGCTTCGAAATCGATCCTTACAAAGAGTATTCGGCGCCCTGGTTCTACGACCACAAGGTCCTTCGAGGCGGATGCTGGACGACCCGCGCTCATCTCATCCGCAATACCTGGCGCAACTTCTACAAACCGAATCGACGAGATGTCTGGGCCGGGTTCCGAACCTGCGGGATTTAGGCAATGAAGATATTCATGGTGACCCCGGCGCCGCCCGGTTCGTTGAAGGGCAACCGTGTCACCGCGCTCCGTTGGGCGCATATCCTTCGCGGCCTGGGGCACCAGGTTTTGCTTAAAGAGGAGTATCACCGGGGGACTTGCGATCTTCTGATCGCTCTCCATGCCCGGCGCAGCTATGAGTCCATCAAGCGGTTTCGAGAGCGATTACCCGGGCGACCGTTGATCGTGGTCCTGACCGGCACCGATCTCTATCGCGATCTGGAAACGGCGCCGGAGGCGCGGCAGTCGTTGGAATGGGCGGATCGGATCGTGGCTCTCCACCCGGCTGCAGGAGACTCGCTGCCCCCACATCTTCGAGACCGGCTGCGAGTCATCGTGCAATCCGCGCCGGCGCCGCGGCGCCGGGTCGCGCCGCGAGAGGACCTCTTTGAGGTGTGCGTAATAGGACACCTCCGGCCGGTGAAAGACCCCTTCCGCGCAGCGCTCGCCGCCCGGCTGCTTCCGGAGTCTTCTCGCATCAGGATCATCCATTTAGGCGACGCACTCAGCCCGGGAATGGAACGCCAGGCTCGATCCGAGATGATGGAAAACCCACGATATCGGTGGCTCGGGCCGCTGAGCCGGCGCGAGTGCCTTGCCCGGTTGAGCGGGAGTCGAATACTCGTGCTCAGCTCGGAAATGGAGGGCGGCGCGAACGTCATTTCAGAAGCGCTCGCGGCTTCGATTCCCATTCTGAGTTCTCGCATTCCGGGATCAACCGGTCTTCTGGGCGATGATTATCCGGGATTGTTTCCCGTTGGAGACACCGAGGCCCTTGCATCCCTCCTTCACCGTGCGGAGACAGACCGTGCGTTCTATACGGATCTTCAGGCGCGATGCCGGCGCCTGGCGGCCCTGGTTGATCCGTGTCGGGAGCGGGAAGCATGGCGGGATTTGACCGGCGAGATCGAAGCGATAATTTCGAGTCATTGTTAACAGGGGACCAGGGATGGGCCGTTGAATCTAAGAGTATCATCAAGCTTGCGTAGAGCATATTCGGAGGCCCGGGAGCGATTTCAGCCCCGTTAAGCCGAGTGAAAGGAGACAACGATGAAGGCGAAGGCGGCGATTTTTGTAGAGGAGCGTCAGCCCCTCGTGATCGACGAAATTGATATCGATGGGCCGCGCGAGGGCGAGGCCCTGGTAAAGCTTCACGCCACCGGGATCTGTCATACCGACCTGTATACCATGAGCGGCCGGGACGCCTCGGCGTACTGGCCGGCGGTGTTGGGGCATGAGGGCGGCGGCGAGGTGGTGGAGGTGGGAAAGGGTGTTACGAGCATCGAGGTGGGCGATCACGTGGTACCGCTCTTCATCTCGGAATGCGGCGCCTGCCCCGAATGCCGATCCACCCAGACCAATCTTTGCAGCGCGCTGGACGACACGTATTACCGCGGCTTGATGCCCGACGGCACGACCCGGCTGCATTGGAAGGGCAAGGATCTTTTGCATTTCATGGGGACCTCGACCTTTGCGGAATATACGGTTGTGCCCGAGATTGCGCTGGCAAGGGTCCGGAAGGACGCGCCGCTGGAGCGCGTTTGCCTGCTGGGCTGCGGCATCACGACCGGTATCGGCGCCGCTCGCTGGACGGCTAAAGTGACGCCCCGATCCACGACAGCCGTTTTTGGCTGCGGCCCGATCGGTCTCAACGCTGTGCAGGGCTGCGCTCTCGCCGGCGCGGGAATGGTGATCGCTCTTGACCTGCACGATGAGCGGCTGGAAATGGCGCGGGCTTTCGGCGCCACCCATCTCGTTAACGCCTCGGATGGAAGGGGGGTCGAAAGGGTCAAAGAGCTGACGCGTGGGGGCGCCGATTTCACCTTTGAGGCGACGGGTAACGTGAAGGTGATGCGCCAGGCGTTCGAGGCGTGCCATTATGGCGGCGGGAAGTGCGTGGTCATTGGGGTGGCGGGGAAGGGCGAAGAGCTTTCCGTCGTGCCGCGCCTTCTTGTTTCCGGCCGAATTCTGACCGGGACAGCGTTCGGAGGATGCAAGGGACGATCTCAGCTTCCCGGCCTGGTGGACGAATACATGGCCGGCAAAGTGCACATCGACGAGCTGGTTACCCGGGAAATTCCGCTCGAGCAGATCAACGACGCGCTCGAGCTGATGAAGCAAGACAAAGGATACCGGTATGTGGTAAAGTACTGACCGGGGAATAGCGCGGACGGGATTCGAACCCGTGGTCTTCTGCGTGAAAGGCAGACGTGCTAGGCCACTACACCACCGCGCCGCAGGCACAGGGGCCATTATAGCACTGCGCCGCTGGAGCGTCAACGCTAGTTCTGGAGTTAAAGTCAAGAATCTATGAAGAAGTTCTTTGAGGATCTACCGGGATGGGCGCGTTTCTGGCGCGCAAGTCTCGTCATGCTGTTAGACAAAAAGCTCAAGCGAAACCCGCGTGTCGCTGACCGGATGAAATATATCAAGGATGTTCACGCCGGGCAGCAAAAGATATTTAAAAATCCCAAGAACCGCAAGAACATGACGCCGGAGCAAGAACAACAGATGCGGCTGATGGGACCAATGATCTTGATGATGGAGCAGGGAATCAAGAAGAATCCCGCGCTGACCATGAAGGATCTCGAAGAGATGGCCCAGCGCCCGGAGCTGCAGGCGCCGCGAATTCGCACCCGCCCAGGGCCCCCGATGCGCGGCCGCCGGCGCTTCTAAACCGGTGCGGGCGCGTGCTTCCACCGCTCTAAGTGTACGAGCACAATCGAAATGTCGGCAGGCGTGACACCGGGAATCCGGCACGCCTGTCCCACCGTCATTGGCCGGATACGGCTTAGCTTCTCGGCCGATTCTCGCGAGAGCCCGGTGAGTGAGGCATACTCAAACTCGGACGGTATCACCCGATCTTCCATCGAGCGGAATCGCGCCACCTGCTCCTGCTGCCGTCCCAGATAACCGGCGTACTTCACCTCAACCTCAACGCTGGTTCCATCGGCGGCGTCCAAGGGAACGGCGCCGGGATCAATAACGCAGATATCGGGGTACGAGATTTCGTTCCGGCGGAGCAGGTCGGCAAGAAAGACCGGCCGGCCGAGGGGATCACTTCCGAGCGACTTGAGCCTTTCCTGAGTGACGCGTGACGGCGTGACCGGCGCGGACCAGAGGTATTCCATCGCCTTCGTCGTGCGTTCCTTCCGTTCGGAAAAAACGCGCCACCGGCGGTCATTTACCAGTCCAACCCGTCGTCCCTTCTCAGTGACGCGAAGATCGGCGTTGTCGTGTCGCAGAAGCAGGCGATGCTCGGCGCGAGAAGTGAGCAGCCGGTACGGGTCGTTGACGCCCTTCGTCACCAGGTCATCGATCATCACGCCGATATAGGCTTCATCGCGCCCCAGCACCAAACTCTCTACATCCCAGGCGCCCAGAGCGGCGTTGATCCCGGCCATAATCCCCTGGCCTGCCGCCTCTTCGTAGCCCGACGTCCCGTTGATCTGCCCGGCGAAGAAGAGGCCCGGAAACCGCTTGCATTCCAGGGTTGGCAGCAGCTCGCGCGGGTCGATAGCGTCGTACTCCACGGCGTACCCGGGCCGGATCATGACTGCGGTTTCAAGGCCGGG
This sequence comes from Armatimonadota bacterium, assembly GCA_035686845.1. Classification (GTDB taxonomy): domain Bacteria; phylum Armatimonadota; class DASRZA01; order DASRZA01; family DASRZA01; genus DASRZA01. Next base: position 10,069 of record DASRZA010000124.1, read on the forward strand.
AATTGTCTTCAAAAACTCAAGCTGCACCTCTTCCGGCAGACTGGTCGACATCCCCTGAACGTAAATGGAATCGGTTTCCCAGCCCTCGCGCTCCAGGAAGATCTGATGCCGGTCCCGGTCGGCAAAGCGTACGACCTTATCCTCAATCGAGGGGCAATACCGCGGTCCGACACCCTCGATATGCCCTCCATACATTGCGGACCGGCCGAGATTCTCCCGGATTACGTCATGCGTCGCCGAAGTCGTATAGGTTAGATGACAGGGCAGCAGCTCGAAACCGGGGAACCCCTCGCGAGGCGTAAGCTGCGAAAATGGGAGCGGAGCGGCGTCGGACGGCTGCAATTCCGTGCGGCTGTAGTCGATGGTGTCGCGACGGACGCGCGGCGGTGTGCCGGTCTTCAGTCGGGTCGTCTCAAATCCGAGATTCCGGATGCTTATGGAAAGCGCGTTCGCAGGAAACTCACCGGCCCGGCCGGCGGCGAACCGGACGTCGCCGATATGACACAAGCCGCGCAGGAACGTCCCGGTGGTGACGACGACCGACGCGCACCGGAAGATGGCGCCCGATCGAACGGTAAGCTCGATGCGCGCGGGGACCGTTCGGTCTGAGCAAAGGATCGATCCGGGTCGCTCCACCGGGGTCAGCGTCTCGACCATTTCTTCCACAACCGTAAGATTCGGCTGCGCGTCGAGCGTCCGCTGCATCTGCTGCGGGTAGAGCGCCTTGTCCACTTGCGCCCGGAGCGCCTGAACCGCCGGGCCCTTGCTGGTGTTCAACATACGAGAGTGGGTTAGCGTCCGGTCCGTCGCAGCGCCCATTTCGCCACCGAGCGCGTCAATTTCCCGGACTACGTGCCCCTTCGCCGGCCCCCCAATGCTGCAGTTGCATGGCAGCAGCCCGATCTTTTCGCGGCTCACCGTCAGCAGCGCCGTCCGCCGGCCCATGCGCGCAGCCGCGAGCGCGGCCTCGACGCCCGCGTGGCCCCCTCCAATTACAATAACCTCGTATTCTTCCGCCATCGCTCTCACCCCGCTGCCGCGCGCGCTATGGCGCGCAACGCAGGCTTATTTTATCATAAAGATGGGGGGGCGCGGCTGGAGGACTCTGAAAGGATGAAGGATGAATCAAGATCACGCCCGTGCCCCGCGCCCCCAGACTTCTCTCCCGGCCTCTTACCGAAGCGGGAATAGGCGCCTGTGTTGGGAGGTCTGACGTATCCCCGATCGTTCTACGAAATGGCAAGAGGAGC
>DASRZA010000125.1:0-3869 GCA_035686845.1 Armatimonadota bacterium
TCACGAATCACTCGGATTCAGCCCGGTGGGTGTCTACAGGAGCATCGGTTACAAGCTCGGCGCTTGCCACGGGGTGGGCCTGTCGCAGATCGTCCTCCAACCGATCCAGACCCCACCCCAGCCATCGACCCCACTGCCGCAATTCGCCCGGGAGATCTACCGCGCGCGATTCGTGCTGACCGATGCATGGCGCGTCTCAGGGAGTCGTGCGCCGGCTGATCGGAGGCCGGGCGATCGACAGGCGCCGCAAGGACGCCGTCCTGCCTGCGGCGCAACCGGTTCAGAATAGAGACGTGTCTAGCCGCTCATCCGGCGTCTTCAGGAAGTACCCCGCGATGTCTTCCTGCGCCATGAGGGCGGTCAGCGGATTCTGGATCCTGCGGGCGATGGCGATGGCCCGATCGATGTCCACGCCAGCCATCCCTCTCGCGATGGCTGCGAGCTCGAGCTCCGGAGGATCGGTCCGCTGCCGCTCCATGGCGAACGCTCTTTCGAGCATGAGGCGGCTGTCAGCCGGGTCTTCTCTCGCATCCCAGAAGGCCATCACCGCCTCCGAGCCCGGGGAGAGCAGATGACCCCGCGATTCCAGACTTGCGCGGGCCCGGGCAAAGAGCTTCCTCGCCAGCGCCGGGTCCTTCTCCCAGGAGATGGCCGCGATCTCGGCCAGGGACAAAGGCCATAGGGCGCCAGCGGCGGCCGCCTCTCGGAACAACCCCGCGGCGGCCGCGGGCGGCTGGTACCGGGCGGCCAGCGCCAGGCAGATCGGTCCGCGATCCGGGGCCCGAACTTGCCGGGCAATAGCCAGGGCGCGGGCCGGCTCCTTCGCGCCGATGGCGGGGATCACATCCTCCGCCACTATCCCGTACCACGCGGCTCGCCTTCCTACGTCCCCCAACTCCGGCTTCCCCAGTTCCGCGAGCAGCTTCTCAGCGTCCGCCGAATTCTCCAGCGCCCTGTCGAACGTGTAGGAATTGGCCGCGATGAACAGCGCCATTGCGCGCGGCTCCGGCGCCAGCCCGGCGGCCACCTGGATGCACAGGTCTACGTCTGTTGCGCCGATCTCTGCCACGATGCCCACCTGCGACATCTCTTGCTGCTTCGCCATGTCCTTCCGGACCCGTTCCAGGAGCGCTGGCGCATCCCGGTTTCCCAGCCGGGCCGCCGTCCCCGCCATCCACGCGTCCACGACTGGGGCTCGCCCGGGAGGACAGGCCGCTGCCCGCGCCTTCGCCTGCGTGTACAGGTCCTGCGCCAGCGCGGGATTGTCGATCCTTTCGGCGACGGCCAGGGAACAGGCGGCGAGAGTGAACGCGTACGGATCCTGGATCTTCTTGAGTTGGTCCGGCGCCCATTTCATCGCCCGCGCCGGGTTGCTTTCCGCCAGGATTCGGATGATGCGCGCCCGGACGGAGTCGTTCACCTTCCCGTCCGGCCCCGCGGCGATCTTCACGGCCAGGTCGGGATCCTTCCCGCAGAACCCCGGCGCGTAGGCCGGCAGCATGTTGATGCTGACCATCCATCCACCCCAATCCGGCGCCATCTTTTTCCACGCGGGCGCCAGCAGTTCCGCCGCGCGCGACACGTCCGGCGCGGGAAGGCCCCAGGCTTTAAGAGTCAGCGCCACGGGAGCCGCGCCCGTGCGGACGCGCCGGTCAGCCTGGCCCTGGGAGTCGACGGCGGTCAGCGTCGCCATTCCCTCCGGCGCCCCTTTCAGCACGAAATGCCCCACCGCGTCGGTCTTCGTGCGCACGTCCGGCCCGCCTGCAGGACAGACGACAACGGCCCCTGCAGCCGGCCGCCCGTCCGGGTCATCCACCAGCCCGGCCACGCGGCTAACACGGGCCATCACCGCGGCCGTTACTTCGAAGGCGGCAGAGGCGCTCTTCACCACCCCGCCCGATGCGTAAATGAACCCCGGCCGCGAGATGACGAGCGAGACCAGGCTGCCCACGCCGATGTCGTTGAATTGGAACCGCCCTCCGGCGCCCGTGATTGCCTGTTTGTGGGTTAAAGGCTGTCCTCTGGTATCTGCGAGATCGGTGATACTTGCCCGGACTGTGGCGCCTGGAAGAGGTTTGCCGGCAGTTGTGACCACGCGCCCGGTCAGCCTGGGTTTGAACAGTCGCACGTCGAACCGGGGGCCGGCCGCCGGGATCGTTACCTCTTCGTCGATAGGCACGTAGCCTGATGCGGACACGCGCAGCCGGTAACGGCCCGACCGCGGCGCCCGGATCACGTACGAGCCGTTAGCCAGGCTCTGCGTGATCCGCAGCGGGACGCCCTTGATGCCCGCGGCGTTTCCGAGTCCGGAGGGCCCTGCCCCGGAGGCGCGCTCGGCGAAAAGAGAGAGTATCGCGCCGCTCACAGGCCGCCCCGCATCGTCCGCCACCTTGCCGGCGAGGTACGCGGCAGCCTCCGCGGCTTCCCCCGGCGTGGCGAACACCGGCAGCAGCAATGCCGCCGGCACAGAGATAATCGCTACCACCACCAGAAGCTCAATCAGGGTGAAAGCATGACGCTTGATCATGGCGGAGCCTCCTGATCCGCGATGCCGCCCGTTTCGTCTGGCGCCGCGACACGCGGCGTTACGAACTCCGGCGCGATGTCGAGCGCGTGATACCCCGTGCGCTCGACATCGCGGGCGCCTGTTGTCGCCGGGAAAGCGCCGGCCAGTGCCGCGCTGGCGCCGGCTGTCTCACGCCTTGACGTGGAACTTCTGCCGGAACTCTCGAAGGGTGAGCGCGCCCGGCGGCACGCCAGCCTCCCCCGGGAAGGCGTCAGCAAAGTCGTTGCCGTGCTGGATATATAGCACCCGGTCATAAGGGATCTTGGTCACCTGGCCGTCCGCCCAGAGCGCCAGGTAGAACCCAACCGGGTTACTTGTGCCGTGGGTCTCGGTCACGATGTGCAGGTTCTGGTGTAAGTAGATGTCCGTCCACGCCAGGAGGTCACGGGTTCCGGGCCGGGTGGGCCCGCCAATGGGCTGTCCGTCGGGGCGTTTGGAGCGCATCATGTAGGGAATTACATTCGTCGCTCGGGCTTGTTTCGCCACATCGGGCCTCGAATCGATATCCGAGTACCTTGCGTCCGGGTTGTCGAACCGGTTGACGGCCCGCCGCCAGCTTGGCAGGCCGTAGGCGTGAAAGTTCATCACCATGTCAGCCATAACGTCGGCCATCCCCCTGGGGTACCAGCCGCCGTGCCGCTTCCGGTAGATCTGAATCGCTGAGAAGAGCTCATGCATCTGCTCGATCGCATGCTGCGGGTTGCCAGGTACCTTCCCATGGGTATTGTTCACCCAGATACCGCCCGGCGTTAGGACCGGATGGGCGGAGTCCTGGTGGCGCTGATGCCTGTAGACGACAGCGACCACGCCGAGCAGCAGCACGACAACAAGAACCGCGCGCTGCCACGGGTTCATTGAGCTGTTCATCATACATAACCTTCTTTCGACGGGTCTACATGATACAGCACGAGCCGGCCCGCTAGCTCGCGAAGCGGTTCGCACATCTTGTGCGCCGGGGCGCCGTAATAGCTGTCGCTGCGGCAATTACCTATCGGTTTCGGCGGGGCCTAAGGACAGCACAGCATACATCATACCAGAGTCTGGCGTCCGCCACCCGTTTGGATCACTTTATGTATCCGCGGGCAGTATCCTTCTCCGCATCGGAAACCCGACGGTCGAGGGACGGATCGGCTTTGGTTCTATTTAGCGCTGTTGAACAGGGGCAGCTCGACCGACGGTCAATACGGCTCACCTCGTGACCAGTGGCTGAACTCGATTTGACGCCGGGCGCCGGTGTCCATCAGCATATAGTCAGCGATGGCTAGAATGGCATGATCACGGAGGCTGCCGGACGGCAGAGACC
>DASRZA010000126.1:0-8310 GCA_035686845.1 Armatimonadota bacterium
AGAGAGGTCGGGGCGCGGACGGAGGACGAAGGACGGAGGACGGAGGAGGACGCACGCCGGGCGGTCGGAAAGGAAGCAGGGCGCGGGTACCGGGCGAGGACTCCCCCATTATTGGGGGCCGGGGGGCCTGCGGCCGGCGCAACTATCGTGAGGATCAGAACAGCGAATGCGGCGAAAACCGCAAAAACGGATCCACGGGTGGACAGGCTGCCGGACGGGCGCTCGCAGGGAACGGCTGTGCGCAGACACCGGCATGAAAGCGCGAGACCTCGGCGGGCGTGAGGCGAATCTACCGCGCGATTACGACGCGTTGGGGGGTGCGGAAGTAACACTACCATTGCATCGCTCAGTCATCAGAACCTCCATTCCCGGGCGTATTCGCCCGACTTCCGACAAGTTTTCAAAAACGACGAACTTGCGTTGAGATCAGTTCGGCCAGCGCGAAAACCGGGGCCGCCATTCCTGCGCGAAAATGGCCAGTGTAAAAAATGTTTCGGCAAGTGTAGAAGGACTCCTTCAACGAATTAGAGGGTTTTTCTTCCCCTTGATCCTCTCTCTCTACGGCCCCCCGGCTAGCGGCTGCTGACGGTGAATGAGATTCGTGGCGCCACCTGGGGGGCCCTGGATGAAGTCGGGCCCTGTGATACTGAACGCCTGCGAGGTTGATGTTGGTCGTCGGCGCGGCGGTGGTCTGGAAATGGGACTGCCTCGTTTTATCAGCGTTGGCCGTTTTCTAGGGCTGCAGTCAGCAGGACGCTTGCCGAGCACTGTCGAATCCGGCTGATATGAACCTCACGCCTCCGGGCATGACCGCTGTCTTGCTGCTGCTGATACTGCTGCCGGCGCGTCTTGCAATCGCCGGCGGCTCGAGCGCGGCCGGTGGCGCCATGGCTCCCGCCGCGTCGATTCTGCCCGCAAATGGGATAACGCAGGCGGATCTGGATCATCTTCTTGCTCGAACCACGGGGCAGCTTGATGGCCCGGTCCATGACTATAACGCCGCTCTTCACGACCTGGACGTCTGCGCGGCGGGGTACCGGGCGGCTTACCTGGCTGTCTCAAGGGCGCAGACAGAGTTGAAAGCACGGCGAATTGCGGGCGAATCTGAGGACCATACTATCGAGGAGCTCACCGCGGCGGCAGCGACCTATTATCACCAGGCGCAGGCGGCGCTGGGTAAAATGGAAACGGCGGCGCCAAAGCCGGCCCACCTCTGGCCGCCACTCGTGCAGAATCCTCTCCTCCCCTACACCTTTCATGTCACCACCTATACTCTGGCGCGTGCGCCGTTGACGGCCCTCCCTGCCGCGACACGACGGCGCCTCGGTATTGACCCGGACCTGCGCTACCTGGCTGCCAATGCGTCGCTACCGGCAACCACGGCGGCGCTTGCCAATCCGGTCATTCAAAACGGGGTGATCGACGATCTGAAGGCAGAGATTAGCAGCGCGCAGAATCAGTTTAATGACTCCAATGCCAGAATTCAAAAACAGGTGGATGACGCGATGGCGCCCATTCCCCAGCAGCTCGATCAGGCGAAGACGGCGGCTGCAAGGGCCGAAGCCGATCGGGACCAGGCCGTGGGCGATCTCAGGCGCCGTATCGAAGCCAAGGACGCCGCTATCGCCGATCTGGCTGCCCGGGTCTATCACCTTCGACAACAATTGACGGCGCCGGATGGGAGCGCGCCCGCCGCCAACGACCGATCCGCGGGGTTTGTGGGAAGACCCGGTGAATCACCCGGCGCCACGACTGCGGTGTTTCTGACGACAGAATCACCGGGGATCCTCACTCTCGCTGCAGATAGTCCGGGTGTCGATACGGCGGCCCGGTTGAGCCAGATCAAGGATCTAAAAACACAATTGGCTGCCCTAAATGAGCAGATCAAGAAGAGCGACGCGTCGTACTCAGAACGACTCGCCCAAGCTCGGGGGCTGCTTCCGCAGGAATTAGCCGACGCGCAGGATCGGCTTCGAAAAGCGACCAATGATAGAATAGAACAGGTTCCCGCGCTGCAGGCGAAGATTCCGGAGAAGGACACGCTGATTAGGGGGCTGGAAAGTCAGATTGCCGACCTACAGAAGCGCCTGCTTGACCGGCTCACTCAGACTTCATCCCTGCACGTGGCCCTGGTCGCGCACGACACGGTCGAGGGCGGCAAGCTCCACTTCACCGGCACGATTATCAATACGGGAAGCCAGATTCTCACCAAGGTGGATCTCAGGTGCCAGGAGACCGGGTTTCAGGTGATCTCTACGGCAGATCCTACAATCATCCCGCCGCTGAATCCGCCAGCCGACGGCGCCAAACCGGCCGATAGCGTCAAACCGGCCGCCGACGCGCCGCGGGACGCTCCCTACGCGTTTCGAAGCGTCCTGGCCGACACCTGTTATTATCTCCGGCCCGGCGAGCAGCGCGCGATTACGGTGGACGTTGATACCACGTCAGTCACTGACATCGACAACCTTCCGCCGCACTGCCGGGTCGCCGGAGGGACTCCTGATTCCGCCAGCCTCATAGGAGTTACCCCGCCATGAATCAAGACCGTTTTTGCGAGCGTCTGACGCCGCATGACTGAAACGCCTGCATCCGCCGAACGACGGCGCGAGGGAATGACAACCCCTCCCTCTGGTTTTGTCCCCCGGTGGCAGCGTGAGTACAGCGCGCTGGCGGTGCTTTTCGCGCTGCTGCTCTTTCTGGCCATCACCCGCCCGGCCTTTTTCAGCGCCGATAACCTGCGCGATATCCTGGTGAACAACAGCTATGTGATGATCGCCGGCGTTGGGGCCACCATCGTGATTTTAGCCGCCGGAATTGACATCTCCATCGGGTCAATGTTAGCGGCGTGCGCTGTCACAGCCGGCGACCTGGCGCACCGGGGAACGCCGCTCTGGCTGGTGATTCTGGCCACTCTTGCGATGGGCGCGTTTTTGGGGCTGGTGAATGGCGGCTTCGTGGCCTGGCTGAACGTCCCACCGATTATCGTCACGCTGGGGACGCTGAGCATTTACCGGGGAGCGGTGATCTGGTACACGCAGGGAGTCTGGATCCAGGGCCTGCCGGCGTCCTTTCTATTTCTTGGCCAGGGCACGGTGTGGGGCGTGCCGGTCCCGGTGTGGGTGGCGGCGGGGACGGTGCTGGCGGGCGTTCTCTTCCTCCAAAAGACTCGCTGTGGGCGGCACATCTACGCCATTGGCGGCAACCCCCTGGCCGCCGAGCTGGCCGGCATTCGCGTCAACCGGATCCGGCTCCTGACTTATGTGATCTCGGGAATGTCGGTGGGTCTCTCCGCGCTGGTGTACGCCTCCCGATTCTCTCAAATCCAATCCAATACGGGCATCGGTTTCGAGCTGTTAGTGATTACCGCGGTGGTGGTTGGCGGCACGAATATTTTTGGCGGTGTTGGCAGCATCTGGGGCACCGTTTGCGGTGTGCTGCTGCTGGGCGCGGTGGACCCGGCGCTGGCTTATCGCCACATTTCGTCGTACTGGGAGGGCGCCATACAGGGATGCTTCATCCTCTTTGGCATTTCCGGCGACGCTCTGCGTACCCGAAAGCGATGACACCGTGAAAACCGAGGCTATTCAGCGCATTCGCGCCACTCGCAGGCTTCGATGGTCCGCATTCGCGCGGGAACTGCTGCTGCTCGCGCTGCTTGCCGTACTGTGCGCCATTTTCGCCCGGCTCTCACCTCAATTCCTGGACAGCGACAATCTGCGCGAAATCGCGCGGCATTTTAGCGAAGTGGGGCTGATGGCCCTGCCGCAGACGTATGTGATTCTCACGAGCGGGATCGATCTCTCGGTGGGATCGCTGCTCGGACTCTCCTCGGTGGCGCTCGGCCTGAGCTTTGAGCATTTGAAATGGCCGTTCTGGGAAGCGGCCGGGGCGGCGCTGGGAGTGGGCGCTCTGGGCGGCGCGGTAAACGGGCTGGCCATCGCCTGGTGGGGAATGCCGGCGCTCGTGGTCACGCTCGCGACGCTGGCGATTTACCGGGGCCTGGCCGTCGGGATCAGCAGCGGCCGGTCGATCACCGACTTCCCCGATTCCAGCTCCTGGCTCGGCCAGGGAACTATCGGTCCTTTCCCCACGCAGTTCCTGCTGCTGGTCGCAGCGGTGATTCTGGCCGGTGCAGCGCTCTATAAGTCGCCGTTCGGACGCTATATCTACGCCATTGGCGGCAACGAAACCGCTTCCCGGCTCGGTGGCGTTCCGGTGGATCGAACCCGGTTCCTGGTCTATCTATTGAGCGGTCTCGCCTCCGGATTAGCCGCGGTGGTTTACGTTTCCCGCCTCGGCACGGCCCGTCCCGACGCCGGATCGGGCATCGAGCTGGACGTGATTTCCGCCGTGGTGCTGGGTGGAACCGACGTGGCCGGTGGGGATGGCGGCATTATAGGAACGGTGCTTGGACTGCTGATCTTGAGCGTGCTTCGAAACGGCCTGGATCTGATCAACTTCCCGCAGGAGCGCCAGCCCGTCGTCATTGGCGCACTCCTCATCACCGCTATCGCCATCGACCGCGCCGTGCGGAGGCGGCGGGCGTAGGACGGAGGACGGAGGACGGAAGACGGAGGACGGAAGACGGAGGACGGAGGACGGAGTAGGTCGGAGGACGGAGTAGGACGGAGGACGGAGGAACCGGGCGCGAGGAGCGGGGCGCGGGGAATTGTGATACCGCCGCCGGACACAGGCAGAGACTCCACCGGGATCCCGAGAGTGGCGCAGGCCTCCGCGCCTGTGCGGCGCGAGGCACAGCGCGAACGTTGCTTTTTCCTCCGTCCTCGGTCCTCCGTCCTTAGTCCGTTTTACCGTTCCTCCGATCCTCGCCGGATGAGAGTGTCCGAGGGAGAGGGTAGATACTGGTTTGCGCCGGCTTCGAGGCGAAGATGCTCCAACTCCAATTCCCTCATCCGTTCCCGGTGCGCAAGGGTACGCTTCTGCATTTCGACTACCGCGCCCATCACAATAGCGACGAGACCGACGCACATTCCCATCGCGACGATCAAACTGACAAACATGACACTTCTCCTGCGTAAAGGCGTTTGAACCAAAGCTTCTCGTGCGCCGGCTCTCTTGCGTCCGACCGGACTCTTGCTTCTTCTATCTTAATTCGCCCGCGGTGGCCGAGTTTCCTTGCCGGCGCGGAATCTACCGATAATAATTATATGTTTCGATGCCTCCTCGCTGCGCTCACGCTCTTCTTCTGCCTCGCATTCTTATCCGCGGCGCGGGCCGCGCCCACCAACGGCGGCGCGGACGCCGCGCTCAGCGAGGGAAAGCGACAGATGGCCCTTGGAACTTCCGTGGGATACGAAGAAGCCATTCAGGACTTTGTGCTCGCGGCAGCGGATTTTCACGCGCTTGGAATGCGCAGCCCAGAGGGCCAGGCGCTTAACCTCGCTGGAAGATGTTACTTCTCCACGAGCCAGCCGCGGGAGGCGCTCGAGTACTTTCAACGTGCGCTTCCGCTCCGGATCGCCGCGGGAGATAAGGTCGGCGCGGCGGAGACGTTGAATAATATCGGCGTCGTTTACGGGCAGGGCGGCCAGCCGGAGAGGGCGCTCCAGTTTTATCGTAAAGCCCTGCCGCTCCGGATCGCGACCGGTGATGGGGCTGCCGCGGCGGAGACGCTCAGTAATATCGGCGCTGTTTATGGCGAGATGGGGCAGCCGGAAAAAGCGCTCGAGTACTTTCAGCGTGCCCTTCCTCTCTTAAAAGCGGGGCGTGATGAAGCCGGCGAGATACTGGCCCTCGATAACATTGGCGCCGTCTATGAAGAGGCGGGACAGCACGAGAAGGCGCTTCAGTTCTTTCAACAGGCGCTGCCGCTGGTGAGGGCCAGGTCCGATTTAGCCGGTGAGGCGGAGACACTCAATTTTGTCGGCCTCGTTTACGAGAGAACCGGGCAGTACCAGAAGGCGCTGGCGTCTTATTACCAGGCTCTGCCGCTCGCGAGGCTCGCGGGTGATACGGCGGGCGAATCGGCAATGCTCTCGAATATCGGGCTGGTCGAGGATGAGACCGCTCACCCGGATAAGGCGCTCAAGTTATATCAGGAGGCGCTGCCGCTCAAGAGGGCCGCGGGTGATGAGGAGGGCGCCTCGGCAACGCTTTCGAATATCGGGCTGGTTTATGATGAGACCGGCCAGCCGGATAAGGCGCTGCTGTCTTATCAACAGGCTCTATCGTTGGTGAAGGCGGCAGGTAATAAGGTCGGTGAGGCGAATACGCTTAAGCTCGCCGCTGAGACCCTGCATTCGCTCGGGCGTGACACCGAAGCCCGGAAGGATTATGAGGCGGCCCTGTCGGCGGCCGACGCTGTCATCGGAAGCATTACCCAGAACGATCTTAAGCGCTCGACAACCGAGACATTCCAGTACCTCTATCAAAGTTACATCAATTTTCTCCTCCAGCGGCGCGATCCGGCCGATGATCGCCGGGCGCTGGAAGTCTCCGAGAAGGCACGTTCCCGCGCGCTCCGCGACCTGCTCGCCGGCAACCGGTCCGAGCTTCCGTCGGCTTTTCTCGCGACGGCTGCCGGCTCCGCGGCTCCGGGCGGACATCGCCCGGTTCTTGAGGCGACGGTACCCGGAGATTCGGGCGGGGTAGGAGCGGGTTTGAACCCCGCCCCTTCGCGCTCGGTGAGCGAAGCGGCTCTCCGAAGCAGCCTTAACACGGTGGCGCTGGAGATGCCGGATCTTCCCGTGACATCCTCGGCGCAGGCTAAAGACTTCCAGGCGGACGAGGCGAAGCTTTCGGCTGTGGATGGCCCGGCGATTGTCTACCATATTCTAACAAATGACCTGGCGATCTTCGTCGTTGAGCCTTCCGGCGAGATCCACGTCGCCCGGTCTGCTATCAAACCGGCTGATCTCAACGCGCTGATCGAGGTGGCGAGAGAGCAGATTACTTCTCAGGGCGAGTACTATGACGCGGGGGCGACCCGGGCTTCTCTTCGCAAGCTCTACGACGCGCTGATCCAACCGGCTCAGCGCTGGCTGCCGGCTCCGTCTTCCGGAGATACCCGGACCCTCACCATCGTTCCGTTCGGACCGCTGCTCCAGGTTCCGTTCGCCGCTCTCGTGGCGCCCGATGGAGAGTACCTGGTTCAGAAATACGCGATCCGGACTGCGCCATCGCTGACTGTGCTTCGCTACACCCGGCGCCGATCCGAGGCTCTCCGGAATACCGCGATGCGACCGCTTGTCTTTGGGGATCCGGTGATGCCGCAAGGTTTTTCTCCCCTCCCCGGAGCAATGGCCGAGGCGAAGAAGGTCGCTGCGATGTTAGACGACAGTCACCCGCGCGTCCGGGCGGACGCGAGTGAAGCCAGCTTCCGGAAACTGGCGCCCGCCGCTACCGAGATCCATCTTGCCACCCATGGCTTTGTGGATGAGCTGCAGCCCCGGCTTTCGGGGATCATTCTCTCGGCCAGTAAGGGGCCGGGGCCGGAGTATGAGCGGGATGGATATCTCACCGTCGCCGAAGTGTTCCAATTGAAGCTGAACGCCCGGCTGGTGACACTATCGGCGTGTGACACCGGGCTGGGACCGGCAGGGGCCGACGGCGTGTTCGGGCTGCAGTCGGCGTTTTTGACGGCTGGCGCAGCGTCACTGCTCTCCAGTCTTTGGGGAGTGAATGACGCGGGGACAGCGAAGCTGATGACCGCGTTCTATCATCAGATGGAGACCGACCCGGCGCACGACCGTGCGAAAGCGCTGCGTGCGGCGCAGTTGTCCCTGCTGGGCACGCCTGAATTCCGGCAGCCGTTCTACTGGGCCGCGTTCCAGTTGACGGGGGAGACGCGGTAGGAGGACGGAGGGCCTCAAAAGGATGAATGATGAAGGATGAAGGATGAATCAAAAGCCCGGTAATAAAAGGCGCATCCTGTACCTCGCACCGCGTACCTCGCGCCTCGTACCCTGCGACCGCTCTTCGGGGAGAGAGGTGTGCGGCGGCGCGCAGATTGACACCAAAGCGGCGCGCCGGTAGAATTAAAATGTTCAATTGCCGGTTCGTACGTCTCTGAACCGGGCCGGCGCAGCATCATACGTCCATAACCACGATTCCATAGACGACGCGCGATGCGCCGACGAGGCATTCTCTTTGTCCACCCAGCATTTCAAAACAACGATTGTCACAGCCGGGACCCAGACATACGTTTTACTTCCCTTCGATCCGAATGACGTGTGGGGCGCCAAGGAGAGGCACTATGTGTGCGGATCAATCGGCGAGCACAGGATCCGGACACGGATCGACTCCAACGGGCCGCCCTATATGATAACGCTCGGTCCGGCCTGGATGCGC
>DASRZA010000127.1:0-20170 GCA_035686845.1 Armatimonadota bacterium
CCCCGTCGAGGCGGCCGCGCCGTCATCCGATTTAGAGGATTACTCCCCGCCGCAGATCGTCCGCCCGCCGGAACCTCAGCCCATAACCGGACCGGCGCGACCCGCTGAACCGGTACGACCCGCCGAACCGGCGCGATCCGCGGAACCGGCGCGACCCGCTGCAGGGCCGCCGCCTCCCAATCTGGGCGCGGGTGGGACGGCGTTTCCGGCGAGGGAAGCCCCAGGCGTTAAGATCGTTTGCCCGCAGTGTGGGCGCGCAGGGGCGCCCGGGGAACGATTCTGCAGCGAGTGCGGGGCGCGACTCGCCCCTGCGCCGGTTGCCGCGCCGCCGGCGCCAACGGTGTGTCCTCTCTGTGGCGTCTCGCTGCAGCAGGGTGACAAGTTCTGCAAAAACTGCGGCGCCCGGCTTCCGGCGGCGGGAGAGCCGGCCGGACCCCGCCTCGTTCTGATATCAAACGGAGAGGAGACGGTCTACCCTCTCGCGCAGCCGGAACTCACCATCGGACGTCATCCTTCCAACGACATTCCGATCAGCTCCGATGGCTATATCTCCTCACACCACGCCCGGATTGTGATTGAGGGCGGAACCGCTTACGTGGAAGATAACGGGAGCACCAACGGAACGTTTATCCGGGTTCGGGAGCGGATTCCGCTATCAGAGGGCGACGAGGTGAAGGTGGGCCAGAGTATTCTGCGCTACCAGCCGTGAGCCGGCAGCGATGGGCGAGGTCGGAGGGTGTGTGTGAGGGTAAGAGGGTGAGTGTGTGAGGGTGAGTGTGTGGGGGGGTAAGAGGGTGAGTGTGTGAGATGGGAGGACGGAGGACGGGAGTAAACTGCGTTACCAGCTATGATTCGGCGATAAATGGTGAGTACGTGGCGCGGGCGCTGAATTGGCGCTGTCAATTGCGCCTTCCGGAAAGAAGGTCATAATGCAGCCACTATTGAGCGAAGGGAATGCGATCTTCAAGAAACTGATTGGTCTGCCGGACGAGGCCAAGAATGGCCCGGCCCCTACGGATCTTCAGGATCAGTTCGTCCGCTGGCGCCGTAAGCTGCTCGATGCAAAGCCTCTCCGGACTTCCACCGTCCAGGACACCCAGGAGCCTTACGTACGGAAATTGACCGTGCGACTCCTCGCTTACTACCTTGAGCGTCTATTGCACGAGGCCGCCTGATATTCCTATCCCATTTTCTCTTCTACGGAGCGCACCTTGCCATCCATTGAGCTTTCGCGATCCCGGCGATCATCGATTTTGATCACGGTATAAACACGCTCGATTCCCATCGAAAAGGGCGCCTCGTGCATTTCCCTTGCCACGCGGAGGATCGTCTCGATGTCGCCTTCCAACGTCGTTCCCATCGCGTTGAGCTGGTACCGGACACCACTCCGCTTCGCGACCTTTACGGCCTCAGCCACGAAAGCCGAGGCGCTCGTCCCCGGCCGCCCGAGAGATAAAATCGTGATTTCAAGCTGCGCCATTGTCTCTCCCCTTCAAAAATCGCTGGTAAACCGCCCTCTCTATCGTACCACCAATTCGCTTTTCACCGCACCGCCGCGCTGTCCGACCGGTTACGGGGGCGGAGGCCGGCGGTGTGCGCTGGTCGGTAGGGACGATACTGGAAAAGATGTGGACGGCAACGGAGGGCGGGGATGCTAAAGGGGGGCCTCCGCCGTGGCCCCGACGATGCCGGAATACGAGTGAGCGGAATGAGACGTGGCAATTATTTCCTTACGAATGTAGTGGAAAAATAGCCCCTGTTATGACCTCGTCTGAGCACGAGCACGAGCCGAATCGTCCTACAAATGCGGAACTCTGATTCGTACAGAGCATGAATTTAGCCGCTGATAATCCGCCCATCGGCGGCGCGGTGAATCTTACCGCCCCGCAAAGCCATGTCGAGACCTTGCCGGATCGCGGCGTCGAGAGCGGCGCCGGTGCGATGAAAGCCAAAGAGATGGGCGACCTCGCGCACCAGGTCGGATTCGGGCAGACTGACCTGGCGTCGAACCACGTCGGCGATGGCGTTGGCAATCTCCTGCGGCGGCAGGTCCTGCGGTCCCCGGCGTTCATCGGGGTCCTTGCCCGGCGTCCGGTACCCGGAGTAATCTTCGGGATTCATGCCGCGCGGCCAGAGCCAGATCGATCCGCCCACCTGCGTGGTTACCGGACGGACCTGACGAAAAACATCCTGGATTCGCGCCTCGACCCGGCTGCTCACTCGCGTCATGCCCCACGCCCGGGCCAACCGCTGCGATAATAGACCGATACTGATTGGTCCCTCTTCGCGGACGACCTGCTCTATCTGGGAAGCCAGGATCAGGGTCGTTGAGAGCTTGTAAAAGTCTTCCTGCTCCCCGATACGAGGAGGCAGGTGGTACTGGCGGTACGGCGTCGAAAGTTGGGATGAACCGGCGGTTCCTTGCATGTCAGCAGAAGTCGCGGGCGCCCCAGGAACGGGATTGGGCGACAGGAAGGCAGAAGGCGGCGGACCGGGCGTCGACATCCGGGAAGCGAACGGGCCGGCCGTTTCGCCGGCGTCGCCGCTCGTGGATTCAGCCCCGACACGGTTCGATGACGCGTCCACTGGCGGAGGCGCCGGCGAGACCGGGGCGGTGATCAACATAGATGGGCTGCCGGCTGGAATGCTGGTTCGGGCAGCCTCGATAGCGTCTTCGATCCTTCGCAATTCTCGAGCCGGGTCCGCCCACCACTCCACTGCCCAGACGCGGTGCAGTTTCCAGCCAAGCTCTTCCAGTACCATCTGACGCAGTTTATCGCGGTCACGAGCTGTCTTTGCCTGGTGATACATGACGCCATCGGTTTCGATACCAAGAAGGTATCGTCCGGGGTGGGCGGGGTCCAACACAGCCAGGTCCAGCCGGTAGCCGGAACTGCCAACCCGGGAATGCGCCGTGTGCCCGCGCTGCTGGAGCGCCAGGGCGATCTCCCGTTCCAGACCAGGCTCGTGACCGGCTGACAGCGCTGCGGTCTCTGAATCCAGCGGAAGACGCCCTCTTTCCGCGTACTCCAGAAACGCCTTGAGATGCGCAACTCCGGCCGCCGTTGTTCGTGATAGGTCTAGATGATCGGCGCGGAGCGCCGAAAAGACCATCATCTCCAACCGGGCGCGAGTGACGGCGACGTTCAACCGGCGAGGGCCGCCCTGCTGGTTGAGCGGGCCGAAGTTCATGCTGACCCGCCCCGCGGCGTCGGGGCCGTAACCGATCGAAAAAAGAATGACGTCGCGCTCGTCGCCCTGGACGTTTTCAAGGTTCTTTACAAAGACCGGCTCAACCATCTCATGGCTAAGATATCCCTCTAGCGCAGGATCCTGCTGGAGCTGCTCGTCCAGGAGATCCTCCACCAGCCGCTGCTGAGGGGAGCTGAAGGTAACGATGCCGATACTCTGGCGGCGCAGCGCCGGATCGTTAAGACGCCGCACGACCTCCGCGACCACGGCCTCGGCTTCCGCCTGGTTCTGTCGCGTGCCGCCCCGATCGTAGACACCATCCACGGGCCGGAACGTCACCACCGGCTGCAGCTCGTTCGGAGACGGGAACGTGAGCAGTCCATTTTGGTAGTACATCCGATTGCTGAAGGCAATGAGCCCTTCATGCTGACTGCGGTAATGCCACCGCAAATGCTCCTCGGGCAGGCTGATCGCCAGAACATCATCCAGGATGCTTTGAAGATCCTGAACAGACCCGGCCTCAAGCTCCTCATCGGGACTTCCGGTATCGAAAAAGCTCGTCGGCGGGAGCTGTTTGGGATCACCCACGATGACCGCCTCGGAACCGCGAGCCAGGGCGCCTACCGCGTCACACGTTGGCACCTGCGACGCTTCATCAAATACGACAAGGTCAAATGAAGGATGCGCCGGGTCAAGGTATTGCGCGACCGACATCGGACTCATCAGTAGGCACGGCTTGAGTCGCGATAGAAGGTTCGGAATCTTGCCGATCAGAGCGCGAAGCGCCATGTGGTTGCGCTGCTTGAGCATTTCCCGCTTGAGGATTCCAACTTCCGAGTGAGGAGCGGCGCTTCCGAAGCCCTCCGGGATGCGAGCCGCCAGCCGGGCAAAAAGCTCCTGCCGGGTGAGCTTCATGAAGGCTTCGTCGCTCTCCCGGAACTGCCGGATACGATCTTCGAAGAGAACTCGCTGAAATGACGCCAGGGTGGGGTCCCGACTGATCTCGACCTCCAGCCATGACGTATAGATTCCCTGTTCGTACGCGCCCTCCAGAGCTTCATGTGAGAGCTGTCCCTGCTCGTACGCGTCGATGAGCGGGCTGAGTCCGGCGGCCGCCGCTTCCGATCGCGCTCGCCGCCAGGCGCACCAGTCACGCAGCGCATCGAGGCTTTTCTCCCATGAGTCGATGCGGCCGAGCATCGACGGAAACCAGCCGGAATTCTGGGAATTGATTGAGTCATAATCGGCGGATACCGGGTTCGTCGTTATCGAGCTGCCGGTCAGGCCCGCGTCTTCGAGCGCCAACAGCGTCCGGATCTCCTGCCAGGCGGCAATCACGGCGTCCCCGGCCGCAGCGCACGATCGGAACTCAGTCTCCACTCCGGTCCTCGCGGACCCTTCTGAGGCGGATTTAGCAGACGAAGAGGACACGGCATCCGGTATCACGTCCTCAAGAGAAAACGGAGACGCGTGGGCTGCGATAGGGGGAGCAGGCGCTTGAGGTGTCGAGCGGTCTTCCGAAGGGTTCAGAAGCGCCTCAGCCGCGCACGCCTCGGAGACCTGCGCCCATTGTTCGAGCAGGGCAGCGGCGCGATCCGAATCCGCGCCCGCGACGGCGGCGGCAATGCGGCGCATCTCGTCCGCTCGTTGGACGGCGGCCGGCAGCTCATCCCAATCCACTTCTCCATCGCGCCATACCGGACCAAAGAGCTCCCCGGCATGATCGCTGATGCTCGCGATGGCCTCTATCTCCTCGCGCAGGCGCACAATCCGGGCCAGATCTTCATGAATCCGGGCCGCATCGATGGGCGCGCCATGCAGCAGAAACCGGCGCAGAACAGCAGTTGTTCGCCGGCGGCCTAAGAATCGCGGCAGGAGCCACTGCGCTTCGGTAACACCGAGACTCTCTGCCAGGGAGGCGGCGTCAAGCGTGGTGACTTGCGGTTGATATCGCTCAAAGACCTCTTTCCGCAGGGCATCTCTTGACCTCCCGTGAATCACAACCTTCTTCACTAGTCTTCGCACTTCATCCCAATCGCGTGCGCGCAGCAACGTAGGGGGCGGCGATCCATTTTTCCAGAGCGTCACCACGGCCTCCAAAGCGCACAATTCCCGGTAGCCTGGCTCGCCCTCGGATATTTTCAGCCGCTCATTCACAGGCGGAACGGCCTCCCGCCACCGTTCGACAGCTTGCCGGAACCGCGTCAGGCTCTCCGCGACCTCGCCCCGGAGAGACAGCGAGTAATCCTGCCGTGCGGAGAGCGCCCACGGATGGTTGTGCGGACCGCCGCAATTCTCCCCCAACACCTGGATCTGGCGGGCCAGTTCTCTTCCGGCCTGGAACTGCACGCCAGTCAGCGCCGCCATTTCCGAGGTGTCAAAGCGAACGAGAGGTGTCTCTTTTTTGATCGCCGCGAGCCGAGAGATTGCCTCGAAAAGAGTGAATCCCGACGGCCGTTCGCGGTGTAAAGCGGAGGCATACCCGTTCAGGTCATCACGGAGTCGGGCGAGACGATCCGCTTCAGCGCTCCACTGCGCGGGGGACTGCTCTCCGGCGGCTTTTAGCGCGTGCTCCAGTTGATCCAGAACGTCTCTCTTACGGCTCTTGTTGGAGTGCAGCTCCAGACAAAAGGGTCCAAGACCCATCTGTTCAAGCCGGCGCTGCACTACAGATAGAGCGGCCATCTTTTCCGCAACGAAGAGTACGGTCTTGCCGCGGCCCAGCTCGTTCGCGATGATGTTGGTGATGGTCTGAGACTTTCCAGTGCCCGGCGGACCGTGGAGCACGAAGCTGCGCCCCCGCGATGCCGCCGCGATGGCGGCAAGCTGCGACGAATCGGCGCTGATGGGGCAGAGGAATTCCGATGGAGCGTACGCGCCATCCAGCGAGGATGGAGGGGCAAGGTTATCGGGAGGGGGTTCCAACATCTGACCGGCTACGAGGCCCGCCACGATCTTGCTGCGCTGAAGATCCGCGGCCCGGGCCTTGATATCGCGCCACATCACGAACTTACTAAACGAGAACAGACCGAGGTAAGCGTCATCCAAGACGTCCCAGCGCGGCCGCGGCATAATGGCATGGCGAAATAGCGCCAGCACCCTCTCGACATCCACTCCATTTTCATCCATCGGAAGCGGATCAAGCCCGGGCACGTCGATGCCAAAATCCTGGTGGAGCATCTCCATGAGTGTGATGTTGACCTGCGGCTCGTCCTCACGAATTCGGAACGCGTAGCCGCTCTGAACGGACCGCCGCACAACTTCCATTGGCACGAGCAAGATCGGAGCGCGCCTGGGTTTCTGGCTGCGGTCGTCCTCATACCAGAGCAATATCCCCAGGGCTAGATAAAGCGCGTTGGCGCCGGTTTCCTCCAGACTGATGCGGCTTGACCGGTAGAGTTGGGTGAGCCGTGGGGGCAGCTCCTTCTCGTCCAGATCCGCCCTGAGCCGGCGCTGCGCGAGTTCCGCCTTGAGGAGGTCGTCCACCGGGGCGCCGCCTTCACGAAGCCGATAAACCGACGGTTCCCGCGGCGAGGACGCCCATTCGATCGGTCTCGGGAAGACCTGGAGCTCCCGTCCGTCGGCCGCGGCGTCCTCAAGAGCCGCGGCGCCCGGATGCAGCAGGCGAAGGCTCCTGGCGGTCGTCCGGTAATTCAACAGAGGGTTTCGGAGTGAGAGATCCAGCAGCCGCCGCTCCCATTGCTCCGTCCGGCTCAGCGAACGTCCGCCATCGGGCGCGTCGGGGAACTCCAGAGGTCGGCTCGCGGCTCCGGGCGCGCCCATCGTCCCCGATGATACCACGGTCGCGCGCCCGATCTCGGGATCGCCGTCCGCCCCCGAGAAGATCGGGATCGGCCGGATCTGACTGGCCCGGGCCCGTCTCACGTCCACAAAGAAGAGAAATTGGTCCGGCTCGCGAAGCTTCGATTCCGCCATGCGGACCGCGTCATCGAACGCCGCGTTTTGACCGGAGGCCATCGCCGTGCTTTCGATGACGCATATCTCCTGAACCCCAGCCGGAATCCGCCGGGTTATCAGCGTTACGTCATCCTGCGCGCTTTCGGGAAACGACTCATCGACGAGCCAGGCGCCAGGCAGCGCGTGGCCCTTGAAAAACAGCACGAGCGGGCGGAGCCCGGCCGCTTCGGCGCAGGCGGCGAAAAGAACGGTAAGATCAAGGCAGGTGGCCAGGCGATTGCCGAGGATGGAATCCGGCAGTCGGATCCGCTGACCATGCTCTTCGAAACTGGCCGGCGGTGTGCAGTAGGCAATTTCCTCCTTGCGGATCGCAGCGAAGAAGGCGCCTAATTGCGATCGCACGCGTCCGGGATCACGGCTCTGGTAGCCATCGAGTGAGGGATCTCCCGTCCATTGGCCCATGATCTCGGAAGCCCGCTGCAGAAGATGCCCGATGGCCGGAAGGTTGGGTGTGATGAAGGCGGCGATTATCTCCGGCACGGTCTGCGCGCCGTTCCATTCATCGCATGCCAGTACCTCAATCGGAGCGGTTCGGGAGTAAACGGGTTCGTCATTACGCGTGACTTTCAGATTCAACGAACCGGCGACGCGCTCGCTCAGAGTCCGCAGAAACGGAGCGCAAAGCTCCAGGTCCACGGTTCCCACGTCAATCGTCTCACCCGCGGGAATGCGATCTACGCGCCGGACCCATGGAACGGCAAACGCCGGTTCAGCCGAGAGGGTGACGATGAGTCCTTCCATATCCTCCCCGGTTGTGTTGGAGAGATGCAGCCTCTTGACGACGGGGACGTGGTTTTGCTGGATCGCGTAGTTGACCGTACGATCATATTCCAGCTCGCAGACGAGCGATGCTGCTTGTAAATCCAAAATGGTTTCCTCACGCGGCGTGATTGTCTTTGCGTACTCGTAATCCTCCTATTTCCGCGGCGGTCCGCGAGATCCTCCTCGAAACGGGCGCGGGGCGGAG
Organism: Armatimonadota bacterium; assembly: GCA_035686845.1. GTDB lineage: Bacteria > Armatimonadota > DASRZA01 > DASRZA01 > DASRZA01 > DASRZA01. Next base: position 8,138 of record DASRZA010000127.1, read on the forward strand.
GGGGTGTGTGGGTGTGTGGGCGTGTGGGTGTGTGGGTGAGAGGGGGGCGTGTGGGTGTGTGGGTGAGAGGGGGGCGTTTGGGTGTGTTGGGGGATGGAGGATGAATCCTAAACGCTGAAGACGCGGGCGCCTCATGCCTAAAAACAGGGGGCGCAGGCGCAGGCGCGTGGGTCCGCGCAACGGCGGCGCTTGCACGGGGTACCGGCACGTCGGCCTTCGGCCTATATCGCGGAAAGGATTCCGCTCCTACGCGCCCCGGGGCTTTTCTTACTCGTTACAGACCTTCCAGGAAATGCATGAGGTCCTTCGCGGTGTAGGTGACGCCATTTACCGTTATCGGATTAGCCTCCAGCATCTTGAAAGCCTGCGCCTGGATCTGAGCCTCGCTCCCCGGGCTGTCGTGCGCCTCGATCGCCTCTCTCAGGGCTTCGTCGATGCCAAGTTCGGCGCGGAACCGGCCATCGTGCCAGAATGGCGGTCCGGTCAGACCGAGGCCCATCAGCGGGGGAGTTCGGAACTGATCAGGGGTCGCGCGACCGGCGACATTCAACGGCAGGACGTAATCAATGTCGATGGTCCCCATGTGGTGGATGAGCATGTCCGAGAAGGGATAGAACCGCTTGCCTGTGAGGTGCTCGGCGCCCACCTCCGCCGGCGATATCCCGGAGATCATCACCGGCGTGTGACAGCCGGCGCAGTTCAGGTTGGGTCCATTCGAATCCCCCAGGAGAGCCATCGGCGTCTGTGCGCCGGACGGTGGAGGCCGAAACCCGAACGGCAGTGTGTAATCGGCGCCGAAGAGAACGCGGCCGCGGTTCTCGCTTGAAAGCAAGTCGGCGCCGTTGTCCGGCGGCTGTTGTATCGTGTCGTTATTGATGTTGTTCGGGCCGTTGACAAGCGCCGCCGGGCCAACGTTCAGGTGTCGCACCGGCGGCGCCATCATCCGGATAAGCGTCCGTAGATCATGTACGTCATCCACGGTGGTCTCTGGATCGGGCACTCCATCACTAAAGCCGGGAACATTCTCGTTGGGTGTAAACGGCGTGGTAAGCCCGATTTCGCCTGTCAGGCCGCCCGTGTCGAACTGCAGAAGGCTTGGGCCTGCGGCACGGAGCCCAAATCGCGAGAGGCGTACCGTAGGACTCGATCCAATGAACCCATCAGCGGCCTCACTGTTGCGATTCTCCATACCGCGGATCCCGGGGCCATTGATGCCCGTGCCGAAGTCATCGGTCCGCATCAGAATCTCATCATCCGGCAGCGCTTCCAGCAACCCACGACCGATATAGGGAGGGCCTGACCGCATTCCGGTCACCCGAATCAAGCCGCCGCCAGACAATGGCGGAAGCGACTGCGGCGGGAAGCCGGGCAGGTTCTGCCGGTGGAGAACCGGGCCACCACTCGCGGCTAAGGGGTTAAAGGCGCCCGATCCGGGATTGTAATCTCCGAAAACCAGGAAGGCGTCTTCAGTACGCGCCCGAGATACCGGAGTGGGTATCCGGGGCGGGAAACTGGAATACCCGCCATTGGCCGGATCGGCGAAATCGGGAGGAGGGCTGCTGAGCTGCGATTGGTGGCATCCCAGGCAGTTGCGTTGATTGAAGTACGGCCCGACCCCCGAAGAATTACTCAAACGTGGATCAATGAAAACAGCCAGTCCGTGCGCCGTGTGCGCGAGTTCATCCGACGTGAGCGTGTACGAAAGACGCGCCGGGCCAGTGAGCGCGAGCTGAGTGCCGAAGAGGGTTCGATCCTGCATGAACTCCGCTTCAGGTACCGTATTCCAGGCAGCCGCATTGTTCAGATTGATGGGCGCCGGTCCAGCAATACTGGAGTCCGGCGACTGAGCCAGCGCGTTCCGGTCGTTGGTTACGTTTCCGCCATTGCCGCAGCCCGTAAGCGCCGCCAGTGAGACGATCCCCGCTCCAATGACCAGCCATCGACATATCGCTTCACGCATGCTGTGTCCCCTTATACTTCGTCAGCCTCTAGACCTCATCAGCGGGACGCTTCGAAGCTTCTGGCTGTGACAAAAAAACGTGAGATCCCGTTCACTTCTGGGGTAACCGTGGAGTCGATCGGGATGCTCGGCCGGCTCAAGTTGGGAGGAATACGGTGTTTGAAGCCGCTTTCTCCCGGATGGCCAGCTCTAGCGCCAGAATCGGACAGCAAGGTCTCCGAGGGTCGCGTCGTTATCCACGTCGCGATAGGTTATCCACGCGCAATAGAGGAACGGACCTTATACCATTCCACTTCGGCGACAGAGGATCAAATCAGCGCCGTGCGCTTGTAACAACAAACTGGACCTGCTTAACCATGATAGGCGAGTCGATGACGAGGATCCCGACGGGTTAGCCTGCCGGCAAAGGAGACATCACTCCCTGTCGGCAGCCGATACGCGGCCGTCCTGCTCGCAGTCCAGATGGCCTGTACGCCAGGGCGCACTGGTTTGGCGAACGCCATCGGCGCGGACTGAATTCCGCGCCGAGGCGGTACTATTATCGTTACCGTACGGCCTACAGGCCTTCCACGAAGTTCATCAGATCTTTCGCGGTGTAGGTGACGCCATTTACCGTTATCGGATTAGCCTCCAGCATCTTGAAAGCCTGCGCCTGGATCTGGGCTTCACTGCCGGGGCTGTCATGCGCCTCAATCGCCTCTCGCAACGCCTCGTCTATGCCAAGTTCAGCCCGGAAGCGGCCGTCATGCCAGAACGGCGGACCTGTGAGACCAAGTCCCATCAGCGGCGGAGTCCGCCATTGATCCGGCGACGCTCGCCCCGAGACACCGAGCGGCAGCACGAAATCGACGTCGACCGTACCCATGTGATGCATAAGCATGTCTGAGAACGGATAGAACCGCTTACCCGTGAGATGTTCGGCGCCCACGTTCGCGGGCGATATACCCGTGATCATCACCGGTGTGTGGCATCCCGCGCAGTTCAGATTGGGCCCATTGGGATCCGCGAGAAGCGCGCCGGGTGTCTGTGCGCCGGGTGGGGGCGGCCGGAACCCGAACGGCAGTGTGTAATCTGCGCCGAATAACATGCGTCCCCGGTTCTCGCTGGCGATCAGGTCGGCGCCGTTATCCGGTGGCTGCTGGATCGTGTCGTTGTTGACGTTGTCCGGGCCATCGACGAGGGATGCCGGACCCACGTTCAGGTGTCGGACAGGCGGCGCCATCATCCGGATGAGCGTGTTGAGATCACGCACGTCGTCCACGGTGGTTTCGGGGTCAGGAACGCCATCGCTCAAGGCAGTCGGAAAGTTCTCGGAAGGCGTAAACGGTGTGGTAAGTCCGATTTCGCCCGTCAGGCCCCCCAGCATGAACTGCACGAGACCGGGGCCGGCGCCGCGAAGTCCGAACCGCGAAAGCCTTACCGTAGGGCTGGCGCCGATGAAACTGGAGGTCGCTTCACTGTTCCGGTTCTCCATACCGCGAATGCCGGGTCCATTGATGCCCGTGCCGAAGTCGTCGGTCCGCATCAGGATCTCATCGTCGGGAAGCGCTTCCATTAGCCCACGCGCAATATACGGAGGACTCGCTCGCATTCCCGTCACCCGAACCTCTCCGCCGCCGGTCAGTGGCGGAAGCGACTGCGGCGGGAATCCGGGCAGGTTCTGCCGGTGGAGAACCGGGCCACCACCCGCGGCCAACGGATTAAACGCGCCCGATCCTGGATTGTAATCTCCGAAAGTCAAGAACGCGTCTTCCGTACGCGCTCGAGAATCCGGAGAAGGTATCCGGGGTGGGAAACTGGAATAGCCGCCATTGGCCGGGTCGGCGAAATCCGGCGGAGGGCTGCTGAGCTGGGACTGGTGGCATCCCAGGCAGTTGCGCTGATTAAAGTACGGCCCGACGCCCGAAGAATTACTCAGCCGTGGATCGATGAAGACAGCCAGTCCATGCGCCGCGTGCGCGAGCTCGTCCGACGTGAGTGAATATGAAAGCCGCGCCGGGCCAGTAAGCGCGAGTTGGGTACCAAACTGGGTCCGATCAATAGACTCCGCTTCCGGCACGGTATTCCAGGCAGCCGCATCGTTCAGATTGATGGGCGCCGGCCCGGCAATACTCGAGTCCGGCGACTGAGCCAGTGCGTTCCGGTCGTTGGTTACGTTTCCGCCATTGCCGCAGCCCGTAAGCGCCGCCAATGAGACGATGCCCGCCGCAACGGCCAGCCATCGCCAAATTGCCCTGTGCATGCTGTGTCCTTTCATGATTCGTCAGCTTATATAAGTCATCAGCGGAATCGCTTAGAAGTTCTTGGTCACATCCATGAAGATCCGTGTGATATGGTTCTCCTTGTGGGGATAGGCGAAAAAATCGATGGCAAGGATCTGCCCGCTCAGATTGGGCTGCAATCGATAGTTAAAACCGATTTCTCCCCCGCGATAGCCGGTGCCCGCGCCAATATCCGAATCGGCAAGATCTCCCAGGGTCGCATCGTTATCCACGTCACGATAGGTTAGCCAGGTGCTCCAGGCGCCCTTCACGGCCGGTCCTGGATAGGTCTTGGTAATGTCGGCGCCGCCGGGCGTGTGGCCCACCCCCGCGGTGACGCCGTAGCCGTTGCGATCCAGATTGACTGCGAAGTTGTGGGCGTAGTCGACAGTTATCCAGGGCTGGTACCGGTGGCCCCCGATCTTCGGAAGCACCTGCCCCGTCAGGTTCAAAATATCGAAATGGTTGTTCACGAATCCGTTGGCGCCATCCCCATAATTGATTCGATTATTGGTGACCTGAAAGCCCTGGGCGGTCTGGAGCAAGAATGCGGCCACGCCTGCATTCGGGTCGGTGAACGTATCGCCGTTGGCGTCAACATTCCCCTGCGCGGTACCGCCGCCAAGACCCGCTGTCGAGGTTCCAATATGCAGACCCGAGTTGAGGTTATTGAATCGGATGTACTGCGCCGAGCCTTTCAGCCAGCCTGCGTCTACCTTTGCCTGGTCTACCAGCGCCCAGGCGTTCGTGGTGAGGCCGGCAAACTCCAAATTGGAGGTCTGGAATAGAGTGTAATAGCCCAGGGTATTGCTTACACCAACCTTAGCGCCGCGGCGGGTGAGCGGAACCCGCAGCGCCAATCCGTCGGGATTCACGTCGTTATCCCATATCATCTCACTGGCGAAGCTGCCTGCCTCACCGCGCCAGAACGGGTTGGGCATTTTTCCCACGAATACAGCCGCGTCGTTGTTCGCGTCGTTCTTAACGTTGGAGTCCGGACGGTCACCGAAATGATACTCAAAGAAAGCCTTGCCCAGGCGAAGTTGCTTGCCGCGGAAGGCGTCTCCGGCCGCTATAAAGGGAGACGTCGGCGATCCAGGATTGCCCTCGCCCGTTGTCAACTGCATTCCGGCTTCGGATCGGTTGGTGATGGGTGTGCTCAAATTAAAGCGGAATCGCTCCCGGACGGTACCCCGGTCACCGGTAGGGATTACCCCCGTTTCAACACTCCGATCGTTCGTCGTATCAAGCCGGTAGGTAATATCACCGCTCCACTTCACGGGCGGCGCCGCGGGTCTCGGGACAATCGGCGGTGTCTTCTTGACAGCCGCCAGTTGATCCATCAGATCTTTGAGGCGCTGCTCATTCTGGGCTTGCGCCGACTTCAATTGATCCTGCTGCTGGATCAGTGTCTGGACCTGCTGCTCGAGCGCCTTGATCCGGTCGGCGTCGGTTTGGGCCGCGTTATCCTGCGCTCTGGCCGCCACCGAGCCGCCGAACATGAGCCCGGCGAGTCCAAGGGCCACAAACTGGGGAGATTTCATAGGACCTGAGCTATCCTTTCGTTGGCGTCAGCCGCGGGCTGACATCACTTTCATGTTCATCACGCGTAGACAAGACGTTGGCGTCTGGCCTGGGAGCGTTCGCTTTCCCGATAAAACCTGGGGAAGACGCTCCGACCGGACTTATGGGATCCTCGCGCGCCGGGCTACGGAACCGAACTATAAAGTAGATCCACGTGCATGACCACGCCGGGAAGCGTATCCAGGAAGACCTGCCGAGCAAAGAGCGTCTTACCGTTCAGTTGAATTGGCCGCGGGACCAGTTGATAGCCCCCGCCCGTTAGATTGACCGATGGCGCTGCGCCGGGCAAGGGTGTGAGTGTGACATTCCCGTTCGCGTCCGTCTGGCTCAAGAAGTGCGAGACATTGGGTGTAGAGCCGGCCGCAGCCGTAAGATTCGCGGCTGGATCGGCGGGATTGCTTGTAATCTGGGAGGCCGCGCCGGGGGTAACAATCCCGGGGGCGCCGGTTGGGATACCCGTTATCGTCACCGGCGTTCCATTGGGATTTGTCTGGAGCTGCGCCAGAATCTGATCCTGGTTGAGCACGAGTGACGCCGTCTGCGAATTCAAATCGCTCTGCTCGCTTCCGGCGCCGCCGCCGGTCGAGGCGCCGCCGATGGTCGCTCCCGGTGTTCCCTGCATGTTCCCGCCAACCAGACCCGGATTATCGGCCGCCGGGTTTTGACCGACGCTGCTCGTTGGTCCACCTTCCAGATTCACGTTATAAAGTCCAACTGTCGCGGGCGCCGAAAGCAGTTGGCCGTCGGGTCCGAACGCCCGAATGGCGACGGTCCCCGGCGCTGTGGGATCAACAGGCCCGGTGAAGCCTGGCGCCAGTGGGCCCGCCGATCCGTTCACCGAAGGATCGGGACTTGGAACCGGGCCCGGACCGATGGCAGGCTGGGCGAGTGTATTCACCGTATCCGGCTGAACCACGACCTCCGCATAGCTGTACGGGATCTGGCGAGCGTCCATAAACTCGAGTGTTACCGGACCCTGCGGCGCCGCGGGAATGGTAAAAGTCCCATCACTGTTAACCGGCGTATTCTCCACGGGGCTCGTAGGCGACGCCACGTTAGAGGTGATAATCTGCCGGAGCCGGACCGTTACCACCGGTCCCGGGTTCGTGATCTGTCCCCGGATTGAACCGGTCTGCATCGCGGGAACCGAGGCGTCTCCGCAGCCCCAGAGAAGAACGCCGGCCAGCACAGCAGCCGCGGGAGCAGCTATTCGGAATCGACTCATGCGGTATTTCCTTTGATTGTCGAGGACCTCAGCTTGCCGATCCGGGCAGCGTGTTCGTCGCCGTTGCTTCGGTTAGCTCAGGAGAATCGGAATAGGACTGATCTGGATGCGCATCCGGCGATCGAACGTGATCGTCTCGCGGCCGCCGGATGCTGTCCGACAGGATCGCTCTGCGGACATTTATTACGATTGCGGTTGAAAAGTGCGGGCGATACTTAGTGTTACATATATTCTTAGCCCGCTAGGGCCGGTTTGTCAAGTCCGAGGCTGATATTTTTTCGCGCCTTCGAGCAGTCGCCGACTCCGGCTGGAGCCGCGATAGCCGGCGGGCGCCGATTCGGGCGAGGAACAATGTTGATCTGTTCGATTTTAGAGGTTAACCGGCACTGGCGTCAAGCCCTGAGTCCATTTCTTTTGTTACATCATGACTCAAAACCGCCCGCGCGGATTTCGATTCGCCGGCTGGATTATGGCTGCTCCGCGAGCTTCATCTTGACGGCCTGGCGCCGATTCCCGCGCTCCACCACGATAACGACCGTGGACCCGATCTTTTTGTGATTCAGGTAGTTTCGGAGCCAATCGGCGTTCTTCACCGGTTGGCCGTCCACACGGCGGATGATGTCACCTTGCTCGAATCCAATCCGGTCACCCGGGCTTCCGCTATCGACGCCAACAACCACCGCGCCGTTGGGATCGATGCCATATTGCTGCGCGGTCCGTGCGGGAATATCCTCGAACTCGAGGCCGGTCCAGGCGCGGCGTATCTTGCCGTACTTGATCAGCTCATCCGCGATGGATCGGGCCGTATTTATCGGGATGGCGAAGCTGATTCCCTGCGCTTCAGAGACCGTTGCGGTATTGATTCCGATAACGTCGCCGTTGATATCGAGCAGGGGTCCACCACTGTTGCCAGGATTGATGGCGGCGTCGGTCTGGAGAAGGTTTTCGTACGTCCGGTCACCGATGGTGAGTTTTCGTGCGAGCGCGGAGACAACCCCGAGCGAGACGGTATGAGAGAACGTGCCGAGTGGATTTCCTTCTGCGATAGCCCATTCACCGGGCCGGAGCTGGCTGGAATCACCCATTGAGGCGTAGGGATAGCTGGCGCCCGGTATCTTAACGACCGCGATATCGGTGAGGTGATCCGCGCCGACGAGGCGCCCCGCGAAACTCTTGCCATTCGCGAGCGTGACCGTGATCTTGCTGGCGCCCTCGATGACGTGGTCATTCGTCAGAATGTATCCATCGGGGCTGATGATGACACCGGAACCGGCGCCCTTCTGCGGCACAACCCGCTCGAACTCTCCAAAGAAGCCCCAGGCCTGCCGCACGTTGGAAAGGGTGTCGATGTTCACCACGGCGGGAGCGCACTTCTCGGCGGCGAGCGCGACCGGCTGCGTGCGCGCCCACGCGGCTACCGTGCCGGCGCCGCTGGCGGGCTGAGCGGCGGCCCGGGCGCCTCCCACCCATTTGATCTGCAGATGGGGCAGAATCTGACCGCCGAGCAAAAAACTGACCAGAACCAGAACCGTGCCGGCTCCAAACGTACGAATCCTCCTATAAAACATCGGCATACCTCTTACTATTTGAAAGGGGGCGCGGGACACACCCGGAGGTTCTCACCGCCGTTCTTTCGACGCGTTCTGAAGCGCAGGCGTTCCGGTTTGAAGGCCCTACAGCCCACAACGGCGCCCTGTGAGGAGGCTGCCAGAGCGCAAAACCAGAAGCCGGTGTGAGCGGCCGTTACGGTTTCTGCGGGTCTGGCGGCGCCGGGTGAGCCTTGAGGGTGATGGTGGACTCCGGCGCGGAGAGCACGACGAATTGGGGTCCCGCCGCCACGTCTGCAGTGCGGAGCATCACCACGTACGTGCCATAGAGAACCGACGGGATGGTAAACTTGCCCGCCTGGTTAGTCGACGCGATGGCGGTCTGTTCCGTGGCGACAAAACGGGCGTCGTTGAACATACGAACCATGAAGATCGGCGCGTTCGCTATGGGCTGGCCGGCCGCGTCCACCGCGGTTCCGCTGAGCGTCGCGCCCGGTTCCAGCTTCACTTCAACCGGCGCGTTGGGCCACTGTTCCAGGTAGATCTGAGCGCAGCCAACATCGGGAATTCGCGCATTGATCAGAACCCGGCTGATTCCCGCGGCCGGCAGAGACTCCGACAGCGTTACGGGAAAGAGACCGCCGGCGTCAGTCTCGCCCTGTGAAGTTCCCTCGCTGGCGCCGCCATCCCAGGTGACCCTGACCGACGCCTGCGCCTTCCCCTCCGCCATCTGTTGGCCGTCGGGGCCGAGGAGCTTGAGCCGGATGACCGGACGAGGAACCAGATCCAGTTTAAGATCCGCCACTCCGCCCGCTGTCAGATCCAGCGCCCGGTGGACAACAGCATAATCGCGATGGTCAACCGAGAGCGTATAGTGATCCGGCGCCGGCGCTTTCAAAACAAAGCCCCCGTTTTGGAGGCTCTGCGCCGAATCAACCGGCTCAGTGGACCCGACTTTAGCGAGCGTCACCACGGCGCCAGCCACCGGCGCCGCTCCGGACTCGACCCGACCCGAAACATAGAGCGGCCCAGCCAGCGCGGGGCTTAATGTTAGTGGAACAAGGGTCAAAAAGCACAACGCCACACACGCCTGGCGAAGTTTGTCATTCACGTGCCGATTCATCATGATGCGGTCTCCGACGCGGATCGGGATGCTCAACCTTCGCCAGATCGCGAAGGATTCACACTGTTAGTCGCCGCCTGGCGGCTCGATCCCTCGCTATGACACCACGCAGCGCGCCGCGTCGAGAACCCTCATCGATCGCCCATCATCCCCTGGATGGGTCCATGGTAATCCGGGTCTGTCCGCCATCCAGGGTGACGTCATCGGAGTAACGGCGCCCATCAGGCGCTCGCGCCATAACCCGGTACATCCCCGGAGGGAGCGCGGCAATCTGAAAATGACCTGTCGGGTCGCTGAGCGTGGTTGCAAACCCACGTCGCACGCGGACCCACGCGTGTTCAACCCGGGGTGTGAGGACAATGCTGACCCCGGCAGCCGGATTCCCATCACGATCCCGGACCAGGCCTTTAAGAGTGGCGCCAGGAGAAAGCTTGATCGAGAGCGGCGCATCCGGCCAATCGTCAATCTGCCTCTGGCCGCAGCCGTCACGCGGACCACGGACACCGATCAGGATCTTATCGACATTCATTGACTCGATGTCCCGCGGCAGAGTCATTTCGAGCAAACCATCCGGACCCACGTTCTGATCCACCGTGAGCGCTAAAACCGCGGCGCCCGGCCTGCGCCGCTGATGACGGTGATTGTCGTTTCTCCGCCCCTGACGCATTTTCCGATAGATCCAGACCCAACCCTGTGCGCCTGCAGCGGATACCGGTTTCCCAGCAGCATCCAACAGCCGGAGGCGTACCGATGGAAGATGACGAAGCTGGAGCTTGAACGACGAAAGTCCGGCCGCCGGCACATCCACCCGCTTGCTGAAATCGTCGTACACTCCGCCCGCAGCAGTGAGCCGGTACCGGCCCGCGTGGGGCGCCTTGAGGATATAGGAGCCGTTCTGCAGCGTCTGCGTGATATCCACCGGGCTATCCTGGCCAGGCGCGTAGATGGAAACGGTCACGCCAGGCGCGGGCGCGTTCGTTCCTGTTACCAGCGCGCGTCCCGAGAGGTAAATCGGCGCGTCCGCCCTGGCCGCGCCGCACGCTGCTAACAAGAACAGGAGCAGCGCTGCGCTTTGCTTTAGCAGACGTCCCCTGCCCGAAATCCAGGTATTGCTATAATTCATACGGTTCATCTGAGTCGTTTCACCTCCGCCGGCGCCAGGTTTCCCGCGCCCCGTACGGGCGTATTCATCGCTCACTGATCTGGCGCGAAGCTGTTCAGGCGCCCGCGCGTTGACGCTGCCGCGACGGAAACAGTTCACTCAGGAGCGGACACCGGTCAACCGGATCGCGCGAGCAGAAGGCGCGGCGCTCCCCAAAACGCAGACCCCCGTACCCCTAAGAGGAGCGGGACCGCCACCTCGCGCAAAAGAGCAGTTCGCAGCGTCGGTCGGCGCCGAAGCCACCGAGGGGCTTCATAACTCGGGGAAGCCCACGGCGCCAGCAGACCCGGGTGATTAGCGCGGCGCATCCTACCCGAATTGTATCCCCCGAATATGAACGTAAGATGAGGAGAGCCTGCGATCCCATTGAGGCGCAACTTTGACGCTCAGGGCTGATTTACGACCGCGACGCAGTCGATTTCGAACTGAATGGTATCGGGCAGGCACCGGGTGAGCGTACTGCGGGCGGGGTACGGCTCCTTAAAATACTCCCGGTAGAGCCGGTTGTAGAGCCCGATATTGGCGGGATCCCGAACGTAACCACGCACCTGCACGACGTGACCTAAGTCCGAACCGGCGGCGGCAAGAATACGCCGGACGTTCTCCATCGACCGGCGGAATTCGCCTTCAAAGGAATCCGGCACAATCGTTCCTTCGTCGTCGACCGAGGCCTGGCCAGAGACAAAGACAAACCCGCCGGCTTTGACCGCGGGACTGAACGGCAGCGGGGCCGGCGGCAGATCGGACAAGATGACGGGTTCTATTCTCAGACTCACGGGTCTCACTCCTGTAAAGAGCTTCAGATTGAGCGCGCCGGACAGATTGGTGGCTGTCCTTGAAGCATGATGCACTCCGATAGTATGACTTCCGCGCTCTGTAAAAACGAACGCGAAGCCCCCGCGAACAAAAGCGCACACGAAGGGCACGAAGGTCCCGCGAAGGACGCGAAGAAAGACGAAGAGGGAAAAGAGAGGCCTCCGCCTAAAAGCGAACACGAAGGGCGCAAAGGTCCCGCGAAGACCGCGAAGGGAACCGAAGAGCAAAAAGGGAGGCCTCAGCCTAAAAGCGAACACGAAGGGCACGAAGGGCTCGCGAAGGACGCGAAGAAAAACGAAGAGGGAAAAGAGAGGCCTCAGCCTAAAAGCGAACACGAAGGGCACGAAGGTCCCGC
>DASRZA010000128.1:0-5734 GCA_035686845.1 Armatimonadota bacterium
CGGTGCGGCGGCCGCGGTGCTGCTTACGGTGCGCTACCTTGGCGGGCATCAGCATATCAGCCACCCCTCCTTCGATCGGTCCGGCCGCGATCACCACCGCGACCCCGGTCACCACCACGACCTCCATCGCCGCGGCCATCACGTCGGCCGCGCGGCCGACCCTCTCCATCCCCCCGATCCGAGCTGCGATCGGCGGGTCGATCCCATTCGCGCGGGGCTTCACCCTTAAGTATGTCACCCCGGTAAATCCAAACCTGGATCCCAATATTGCCGTACGTCGTCGACGCTTCGGCAAGCCCGTAATCGATATCAGCGCGCAGCGTATGGAGCGGAACCTTGCCGTCGGTGACGCGTTCTCGCCGGGCCATTTCTGCGCCGGAAAGCCGTCCAGCTACCCGGATCTTGATTCCGCGCGCCCCCACCTTCATGGACCGCTGCACCGCCTGCCGAATCGCCCGCTTATAGGCAATCCGCTTGCTGATCTGGCTTGCAACGTTCTCCGCCACCAGTTGGGCGTTCAGGTCCGGTTGGCGAATCTCGTTCACCGCGACTTGCACGTCTTTGCCGGTCATGACCTGCAGCAATTGAACGAGGTCTTCTACGCCCTTACCACCCCGCCCAATAATAATCCCGGGCTTGGCCGAACGGACGGTGAGACTGATTTTGCTCCCCTTGCGATCCATCGAGCGCTCAATCTCCACGTCGGCGATAGCCGCGTTAGAGAGCGTGCGCCGGATCTCCTGCGAACGTCCGTATTGCAGCCCTTTGACATGCACCGGACGCCGGCCCTTCACAAACTCCCGTATTTTCAGATCCTCGAGCAGCAGTTCCCGATAATTGCGATCGGCGTACCATTTGCTGCTCCAGCCGCGGATAATACCAACCCGCAGGCCGATTGGGTTAACCTTTTGTCCCATTCGTCATTTACCCTTTCGCGGCCACGGATCGTCCGAGCGGCTGCGGCTTCTCTCCCACTATCACAGTAATGTGGCTCATTCGCTTCCGGATCAGGTAACGCTGCCCCCGCGCACGCGGCTGCACCCGGATCCGGCCGTGTCCTGCGGGCCCACCGTCCACGAAGCAAGCCTGCACCTGAAGCTGGTTCCGGTGCAGCGAATTATTATGCTCGGCGTTCGCTACAGCGGAGTTGAGCACCTTTAGAATCGGCGTCGCGCCCGCGTTGGGCAGGTACTGCAGGATAGCAACCGCTTCCTCCACGTCCTTCCCGCGAACCAGGTCAATGATGCTGCGAACCTTACGCGGCGCCATCGGCACAAAGCGCGCCACTGCTCTCACTTCCATTCACGAATCCCCTTGCTCTAATTAATCTCTCACCCGTATGGATCCCGGACTGCCGCCCAATCTCGGACTGCCGCCCAATCCCGCGCCGCCACCCAATCCCGCGCCGTCACCCAATCCTTCGCCGCCGATCCGCCCGGGCTGCCGCCCCAGTTGAACCGCCGCTCGGTTTGCAGCTTATTTGAGCGCGCTGGACCGCTCGGTGTGAGATCCGTGGCCCTTAAACGTCCGCGTAGGGGCGAACTCGCCGAGCTTGTGACCAACCATATTCTCGGTGACATAGACGGGCACGTGCTTCCGTCCATCATGCACGGCGAGCGTATGTCCGATCATCAACGGCATGATGGTCGAGCGTCTGGACCAGGTCTTGATAATGCGCTTTTCGTTGCGGCCATTGAGCGTTTCAACCTTCTTGAGAAGGTGCTCATCGCAAAATGGGCCTTTCTTTAGCGAGCGTGCCATGTACGGCGGTTACCTCCGGTGCTTCACAATGAATTTTTCGGTTGACTTGTTGCGCCGGGTCTTGTAACCCAGCGTTGGCTTACCCCAGGGTGTAAGCGGACCAGGACGTCCGACCGGCGCCTTACCCTCACCACCGCCATGCGGGTGATCCCGCGGCGTCATCGCCACGCCTCGGGTTCCGGATCTCTTGTTCTTCCAGCGGTTTCGACCGGCCTTCCCCAACGATTGGTTCTCGTGGTCTTCGTTGCCCACCGCCCCGAATGTCGCTCGGCAGGTCAGCAGCACGCGCCGCATCTCGCCGCTTGGCAGACGGAGCGTCGCATACGAACCCTCCTTCGCCATCAGTTGTGCGCTCGCTCCGGCGCCGCGGCAGATCTGGCCCCCACGCCCCGGCTGAAGCTCAATATTATGGATTACGGCGCCCAGGGGCATGTGGCGCAGCGGCATAGAGTTGCCCTGCCGCACTTCCGCCGCCGGCCCCGACATCACCATATCCCCCACTTTCAACCCCTGTGGATGGAGAATATAGCGCTTCTCGCCATCGACGTAGAACAGCAGCGCAATGCGCGCCGTCCGGTTGGGATCGTATTCAATGGCGGCGACCTTTGCCGGAACACCTTCTTTGTCCCGCTTGAAGTCAACGATCCGGTACTTCTGCTTATGCCCCCCGCCCTGGTGACGCACGGTCATCCGGCCTGAATTATTCCTGCCGGCCAGCTTTCGTTTCGGTGCCAGCAGCGATCGCTCAGGCTCACTCTTGGTGATTTCAGTAAACGCCGAGAGACTCGTGTAGCGCCGCGCAGGTGTGTAGGGACGGGACTTCTTAATAGCCATTCGCTTTAATCCTCACCACGGTTCAATCCTCGCCACGGTTCAATCCTCGCCTTAGATGGCGCCAACTCAGATATTCTCGAAGATATCGAGCTTCTCACCCGGCGCGAGCGTTACAATCGCTTTTTTCCACCGGGACGTGTAACCTTCAACCCGGCGGCCTCGCGTCATGCGGCGCTGTCTCTTCCCTCGCACAATGAGGGTATTGACTTTGGTGACGTGAACCTTTGGAAAAACATGTTCCACGGCCTGCCGAATCTCGATCTTGTTGGCTGTGATTGCAACGCGAAACTGAAACTTGCCCTCGTGCTCCGCCATATCGAGCGACTTCTCGGAAACAACAGGACGGAGCAAAACACCATGGTAATCGGTCATGGACGCAGCACCTCCACTATACGGCTCACGGCCTGCTGGTCGAGCATCACGTGCCGGTTCCGAATTAGTTCATAGGCCGAAAGATTTTCGGTTGTGCAGACCGTCACATTCGGCAAATTGCGACAGGATAGATAGACTGCGTGGTCATCCCGATTCACCGGCAGAACCAGCAGCGTCGTCTCTTTACGCTCACGCCCCAGCGCCTCAAGCGCCTGCGCCATGATCGCAGTTTTGACTTCGCTCGTGGTGATGCTATCCACCACTATCAACTCACCATCGGCGAGTTTCGCCGAAAGCGCCGACCGCCGGGCCAGCTTACTCACCTTATCCGGCAGCCGCCGCTCCAAATTACGTGGGCCTGGTCCATGAACGACGCCGCCATGCCGCCAGTGGGGCGCGCGGGTGCTGCCCTGCCGGGCGTGACCGGTTCCCTTCTGCCGCCACGGTTTTTTTCCGCCGCCGCGAACCTCGCCGCGGCCAAGCGTGTCGGACGTGCCCTGCCGGCAGTTTCGCAAATGAGCGACCACCGCTTCGTGCATGACCGCTTCATTGGGCGCTATCCCAAAAACCGCGTCATCCAGCTCGACCTCGCCGACTTCCTTACCTGCTAAATTAAAAACGGACGCCTGCGCCATTGTCTTCAGGCTCCCTTCAGCGCGCGCACAAAAAGAAGGCCGCCCGTCGCCCCGGGGACGGCTCCTTTGATGAGTAGCAGGTTCCGCTCGGGATCCACCCGCACGACCGTTAAACCGCGCGTCGTCACCCGATCGGCGCCCAGATGACCCGGCTTCTTCACACCCTTAAAGGTGCGAGCTGCGTCGGTAGCCCCAGAACTGGCGGGCTTCCGATGCACTTCCATAACGCCGTGTGTCATGCTCGCGCCGTGGAAGTGATGGCGCTTGATGACGCCCGCGTAGCCTTTGCCTTTGGTGACGCCGGTCACGGCCACAAGGTCTCCCTCGGTAAAGTTCTCAACCCGAATTTCACTGCCCTTCACCAGGTCGCCGGACGACTTTAGCCGTATCTCGCGAAGATGACGATATGCCGGCAGCGGCCGGCCCTGTCTCGCGGCCTCGCCTTCCTTCACGCCCCCCTCGCCCTCTTTCGCCTTGCCGGGCGGCAGAAGCCCCAGATGGCCCCGTTCCGCCCGCGTGAGCCGGTGGGCATGCGTCTCGCCAAAACCAATCTGCACGGCGTCATACCCGTCGGTATCGCGGGTCTTGACCTGGGTGACGACACATGGCCCCGCCTTCACCACCGTTACGGGCACCACGTGTCCCTCGCTGTCAAAGATCTGGGTCATACCGATTTTGCTGCCCAGTATGGATTTTACCATGGCTGCGTTATCCCCTCACACTCAACTCGATGTCCACGCCACTCGGAAGATCCAGCCGGGTCAGCGCGTCCATCGTTTTGGGAGAAGGCTCGAGAATATCAATCAGCCGCTTGTGCGTCCGTATTTCAAAATGTTCCATCGACTCTTTGTCGACGTGCGGTGATCGGTTAACGCACCAGTTGTTCCGCTCCGTGGGAAGCGGAACCGGTCCCGACACCCGGGCGCCGGTGCGGCGAGCGGCGTCCACTATTCTGGCAGCCGACCGGTCGAGGATCTCATGATCGAACGCACGCAGCTTAATGCGCACTTTATCCCGTCTCATCTGTTCCCTAAGCCTCAATTCCGGTGACAACGCCAGCGCCGACGGTATGACCGCCTTCACGAATGGCGAACCGCAGTCCCTCTTCCATTGCAATCGCATGGATCAACTCGATGCTCAGTGACACGTTGTCCCCCGGCATCGACATCTCCACCCCTTCCGGCAGCGTCGCCACTCCCGTTACGTCTGTCGTCCGAAAGTAGAACTGCGGCCGGTATCCGTTGAAGAATGGCGTGTGCCGCCCTCCTTCTTCTTTCGACAGCACGTATATCTCGGCCTTGAACTTCGAGTGCGGCTTCGCCGAACCGGGCTTGGCGATGACCATCCCTCGCTCGATGTCTTTGCGGTCTACCCCTCGCAGCAGTATCCCCGCATTGTCTCCCGCCTGCGCATAGTCCAGCGTCTTATGGAACGCTTCCAGCGACGTCGCCACCGTCGTCCGCGACTGCTCCCGGATCCCCACTATCTCCACCGGGTCTCCCGGCTTGATCTGTCCGCGCTCCACCCGGCCCGTCGCCACCGTTCCCCGCCCGGTGATCGTGAATACGTCTTCCACCGGCATCAGGAATGGCTTGTCAACGTCTCGCTCCGGCGTCGGTATAAAGCTGTCCACCGCTTCCATCAGCTTCATGATCGCCGGTTCGCCATATTCTGTCTTGTCGCCTTCCAGGGCTTTGGTCGCAGAGCCGATGATGACAGGAAGGTCGTCTCCTGGAAACTCATAATCCGAGAGCAGCGACCGCACTTCCAGTTCTACCAGCTCCAGCAGCTCCGGGTCATCCACCATGTCGGCCTTGTTCATAAAGACCACGATATAGGGCACCCCCACCTGCCGCGCCAGGAGAATATGTTCCCTGGTCTGGGGCATGGGTCCATCGGCAGCGGAGACCACCAGGATAGCGCCATCCATCTGGGCGGCGCCCGTGATCATATTCTTGATGTAGTCGGCGTGACCCGGACAGTCCACGTGAGCGTAATGACGCTTATCGGTCTCATACTCCACGTGGTAGGTTGAGATGGTGATACCGCGAGCCTTCTCTTCGGGGGCTGCGTCGATCTCGGCGTAGGCCTTGAACTTCGCCTTGCCCTGCTCCGAAAGAACCTTGGTGATG
>DASRZA010000129.1:0-9159 GCA_035686845.1 Armatimonadota bacterium
TAAGATTGTCAATTCACCCATCCATCATCCCGTACCGCCCGTTCATTGAGACGCCCGCATTCTAGAGATTCGGCGTGGCGCCTCAAGTTCCCTTGTGGGGGACGTGGAATTGAAGACTTTGACCATTAACGCTCTCTAAAGCCATAGAGATGGACGAGGTTTGATCCGCCAATGGTCCAGACTGGTCCCCGGCAAAGGTGAACGGCGTAAACGATAACGTCGGTCGATTTCTTTGCGCCTGAGCGGGTAAACCTGATTCCATCACGATTATTGGTCCCCCAGGCTCGCGCTCTGGCGCGCCGCCGGGAACCACGGACGCGCCGTACGAGGAGGAGGTTGCACAATGAAGCTTTTTCCACGTCGTTCCACACTCTGCATCACCCTGATGATGAGCGGGCTGATAGCGGCCCCGGCGGCAGTGGCCGCCTTACCGGGACCAGCGGATAACGGCGGGCCGGCCGGTCAGCAGCTTGTTTCCGACATCACCATTCTGACCGGCCTCAACCGGATGCGACTTACACGCGGGCAAATGCGCGACATCGAGGAGCGTCTTTCCCAGCTCTCTTACGCTGAAAAGACGTACGCCAGGCACGAGACTGATTCGAGTCAGCCGGCCCTCGAAGCGATGCGCCGGGTGGAGAAGGCGCTGCAGACCGGACAGGAAGTTGACGCGGCCGCGCAGGCCAAAGTGGACGCGGTCCTAAACCCTCTCAAAGTTGAAGCTGCGAAGGTGGAGCAGCTCCGCGATGAGACGGTCGACGCCATCGCACTCGAGCTTCGGCCCGAACAGCTCTCCTCGCTGCTGGATACCCTGGGAATCCACGCGCAGCCACGTGCTGCATGGAACCCCGCAGTGCTCGAAGACGGGGCGCGGCTCGGCGACGGAATCGATCCCAACCTTCCCAGGGGCCCCTATGTGGAGACACCGCAAGCGGGCGACACCGTGCTGCCTTTGCCCCTGGGAGAGGTCGGACAGCCCCTCGCCAATGTGACGCCTCAACCAGCAACGCCCGGCCCGGAGGTGCGCGAAGATGGGCTCACCCCGGCTCCGCCGGCCGCCACCGCGCCGGCTGTCCCACAAGACCCCGCCACCCCGCCGGCCGCCCGGGCCGGGACACCAGGACCTCGGGCGACCACAAAACCGGTGGCCCCAGCCGCCGAAGATGGAGGCGTGCCCGCTGTTCCCGTCGCTGTACTGGACACCACGCGCATGGCGCCGACGGACGGGCTTCGCGTCACCTATGCTGCAGCCCCAATTCAGTACACCACCGACGTGGAATTAACTGAGGAAGCGCCGGCAAACCCGCCGGCGCCAGAGACACAGGAGGATGAGGGACAACTCGAAGGCCAGGCAGAGCCGGGGGATCAGGAGAAGCAGATCGCGAATCTTGAAGCACAATTGCAAAAACTCAATGCCCAGACGATGCATGAGCTGCAGATGATTCAGAAAACCATGGCACAGCTTCGAATCGGACAAGCGCAGCGGCGGGGCTGGAGGCAGCAGAGAATGGTTATGGGCGGTATGGCCGAACCGCCGCAGGAGATAGTTCTGGACGGGGCCCAGACTGGGACCACGTATCCGCCGGGACGCGGAGATCAGAGCGTCTACCGCGATGCGGTGCGCCGTTTCTTTCTGCAGCCGAGCGTCCTTCGCTTCCTGCGAGATCGCCTGGCCAATCAGGAATAGGCGACAATGACAATATCGACCGGCGCTCAGGCCTGAGCGCCGGTCGCCATCTCGCGGAACGCCATCGCGATGGGACGAGGATGAAGATCTCGGTCGGCGAGCCCGTACTGTTCACCCTTGCCCGGCAGATCGGTCACACAGAGGTAGTTGGCGAGCTTCACGTAGGAAAACTCCGGCGTAGAAAGGCGTCGGAGCACCTCGCGCAGTTTTTCCGCCGGACCTTCGCCTTTGGAATCAGACCAGCCATATTCAGTGATCCATATTCCCTTGTGAGAATCGCCATTCTCCGACATCACGCGATGGGTGTCGCTGAGGGCTTCCCAGTGCAGCGGCTCACCATACGGATGGATTGAAATGGTGTCGAAATGGCCGTAGGCGCCATTCTTATACATCCCTTCGATGTATTTGTAGCCATCTTTGACCCCCTGGTTATAATCCAGGGCGCCGGCGGCCACGATGCAGTGGGGATTGCCGGCCTTCAGCCCGGCGTAGGCGACCTTGAGCCAGCGGGTGTAGAGCGCGAACTGGTCCGCGTTGGCGCAGCCATCTTTCACCCAGCCGCAGCCATTTGGCTCATTCCAAAACTGGAACATCTCCACGCGCCCGCGATAGCGCGCCGCTGCGGTGCGGCAGTAGTTGTAGAACGCGCTCTCGCAATTGTCGCGGGGTGGAAACCGGTACGTCAAATTGGGCGACACGCCGGTCGGCAGCGCCCAGCGAGCGGTGTTGCCGATAAATGCGATCTGCTTGAGTTTTCGCTTCTGCGCCGCGTCGACGGTGTGGTCGGCGTATGACCAGTCCCATTTGCCGGGCGTCGGCTCCACGTCCACCCAGTCAAAACTGGCTGAGCAGACGGTTCCACCCAGGCTCTTGAGCAAATCCATCTGGCGGTCATCATAATCGCGGGGCAGGTTCACCCACCGGCCCCAGATAATCCCGGCGCCGTACAAAAGCGGCCGGCGCGGATCCTTTGCGAGGGCCGGCGCCATCCCTCCGACCGCCAGCGCGCCTCCCGCAGCCCCTGCCCTTCGCAGCATCTCTCGACGCGTTATCTTTTCAATCATTACAGGCTCCTATCAGATCCGAGATGCAGGATGTTCGAATACTGGAAGATCGGAACTTCTCCGCTCCCGGTCCTCCGTCCTTGGTCCTCCGTCCCCGCTCCTCCTGCCATACTATATCAGGCGGAGACGAAACTGGCGCCGCGGAGAGCGGAGGGGTAATGACGAAGGATGACCCAAACCGGACGATGGATGATGGGTCGAGAAGGCTCGGGCGCATTTGGATGGCGCTGGCGGCGCTGTTCGTGGTAGCGACGTCAGCGCCCGCGCCAGCGAGGACCATATACACGTTCGACCTGACGACGGCGGCGCATCGCAGCATCGCTGACATCGGGTCCCGGCGGCGGATCTGGGATGAGATGCAGCTTGTGGCGGCGATCCAGGGATTGGCAAACCGGCGGAATCCCCGGCTCTACGTTTACCTGGTGGGAGACGGCGGGAGGATCGACAAGTATTGGATGGCGCGGTTACAGGAACCGGGAGAATGGCTGCACGGCGACCGATTGACGCCTCTCGCGGATCCCGCTCAGCTTATCACCCGGTTCCGGCGATTCATTCGCGGCGTGGTGGTCTGGGATGAGCACGTGCCTTCAACGTCGAACGTGGCATCCACGATCGCCGGGGTGGAACGCGCAATCCCAATCCGCTATGATCCTTCGCCGGATTCGCTCTACTCGCGGCTAGTGCTTTCGGCCGCCGGGCCCCGACTGCCAGTGCTGCAGCGTCTGCTCCACGCGGATGGCACACCGCTTTTCACCGGCCGCGGGGTGATTCCCGGGACCACCATACCGTCGTCCGGGAGCGCCAAATGCGACGCTTATCTCTGGGCTGTTGAAAAGTATCTCAAAACCGGAAAATGCGATCCGACCCGCCTGGCCTACTACCCGGACGCCTACTGGCTGCAGGAAACTCATGGCGTTCCGCCTGAACGAACGCTCCTTTCGAATCACGATTATTATATTGCGCATCGCGGCTTCTTCTTCGATCTTTCGCCGTGGGATGACGAGGCGCCAAACGATGACCCCACTCAGGCGCCCGGCACAGATGCGAAAACCCTCCGGACGATTCTGCACGCCGCGTACAATGCGGCGAAGGGGAAGATCATCCAGGTTGGTGGATTTACGCCATGGGACCAGAAGTACACCGATCACACGGGCGGCAAACATGCCGGCGTGCCGACGGAATGGCGCTACGCCGAAATTCTCTCCTGCTTCAACGCCTATATGGACGCCGATGCGCCCGGGCTAAACGCCATGGCGAACGCTTCGCTATACCAGCATTATCCGCTCAAGGCCCGGTACCCACTGCATCGTCCCACGGACTCGGACCTTCGCGCGAAGGGCTTTTTGGACGCGAACGGCCGGGTGGCGCCTAGAGTTTACGTGACCATTTACGTGGGCGATTATGATTCCGCGGCATGGCTCTACCAGCGGATGCCCGACCTATGGAACGACCCCGCCCGCGGTACGATTCCGCTGGGGTGGGCGTTTGACCCGACTCTCGAGGACCGATTCCCCGTCGGATTGGCGTACGCTCGAAAGACGGCCACGCCGAATGACACGTTTGTAACCGGGGATTCGGGCGCCGGATATCTGAATCCGGGTTACCTTGTTCCCCCGCGACGATGGAGCGATCTTCCCTCCGGGCTGCCGGCCTGGGAAGCGCACAGCCGGCGTTATTACCGCCGGTGGGATCTCGGAATTACGGGCTTTGTGATCGACGGAAACGCTCCGGCGATGAGCGAGGCGGTAAAGGAGGCTTATGCGCGCTTTTCGCCGAATGGCGTTGTGGCGCAGAAGGTTCCGCCGGAATCGCTGGTGAAGGGAGTTCCGTTTTTGCGGATGGGACCGGATCTTCCCCACAACAGCGAGGCGGGCGCTCAAGTCATTGCCGCGAACGCTCCGCGCGCTGGACCGGGTTTCGCCATTTACCGCACGATACTCTGGTCGCCATCAGAGCACCGGGCACTGTTCGAGGCGCTCCATAAACTTCGTCCCGACATCGCAATCGTGGACCCCTACACATTGTTTCTGCTGCTCAAGCATCGGCTTCAGGAAACCGCGGACGGAGGACGAAGGACGGAGGACGGAGGACGGAGGACGGAGGACGGGCATAAAGGATGAAGGACGAAGAATGAGTCAAACCAGACATCTCGCACCTCGCACCTCGTACCTCGCGCCCCGCGCCTGTTTTTACTGCGGCTCATCGAACGGTACGCGGCGATAGATTTCTTTCAGCGCGATGCGGCAGCCGACGGATGGGAGCTCCAATTCTGCGTTAAGATCGGAAAGTTCGGTGAGAACCCATGTTTCACCCTGCCTGAGATAGCGTTCGACGTGAGGCCGATTCTGATCGATCAGAACGTATTCCTTGAGAGATTCGACGGAGCGATATAGCTCGAACTTTCGGCCCCGGTCCCAGGCCTCGGTAGTCGTCGAAAGAACCTCTATGATGAGGGTCGGGTTCAGAAGCGTGTCGAGCTCCTGATCTTCAAATTCCGGTTCGTCGCAGACGACCACCACGTCCGGGTAAGCGTACAATCCGGCGGCGGTGACCTTGACGCGCATGTCCGTCGAGAACGGCTCGCAGCGTGTATTCATGAGCGCCGCGTTCAATGCCGTCGCCACGTCGAGCGTAATCCGGTTATGCTGCCTGCTCGCGCCCGACATGGCGAACATTTCGCCATCATAGTATTCGCTCTTCGTCTCCGCCTTCCGCTCTATCTCGAGGTATTCGGCTGGTGTCAGATAAGGCGCCCGGTCCACCGACATTTTGCAGTCTCCCTGTCGCCGGCGGCCCCCCGACCCCCAGATAACGGGGGAGCATCTTCGCGGCCCCCCGACCCCCGATAACGGGGGAGCATCTTCGCGGCCCCCCCGGACCCAGATAACGGGGGAGCGTCTTCGCGGCCCCCCGACCCCCGATAGCGGGGGAGTCCTCAACCGCTAGTCCCCGGCAGATCCGGGATTATTATGCCTCTTCAGGCCTGGCGCGTCAATGCCGATAGCTGAACCGCTTCGAGCTCGAGGACTTTCTGGACTTCGCCTTCCTCCGACGGCGGCGCTGAAACAGGGCGTTTCGGCTTCATATTGTTATCATATGCATCCGCTAAATTGATTGTTAGCGGCGACGCCAAACCCCGTGACAGCCGCCTGAAAACGATATTGAAGCAGCGTAAAAGCGTTGAGGGAGACAGATGCAGGTGAAGAATCTATTCCATACTATCGCGGCCTGTTTGGCGCTTGGATTGGGCGTGGGTGTGGGCCAGGGAATGATAACCGGGCGGGCGCCGACCGCCGCCTGGGCCGAGAACGGCCAGGCCGTCAATATGCTGGCCGCGACGCCGATGGAAGAGCAGAGTATTGTGCGGGTGGTTCGAGACGTGTCACCGGCCGTGGTCAGTGTAGATAACCGCGATGACTCGGGATCGGGAGTATTCATTGAAGATAATGGTCTTATCCTGACCAATGCTCACGTGGTGGATCGGGCCCGGAATGTTTCCGTGGGCCTGGCGGATGGCCGCAGATTGCGGGGACGTGTCATTGGCGCTGACTCGGACGCCGACATCGCCATTGTGAAGGTGCAGGGCGATCATTTCCCCACGGCGCCGCTCGCGAATTCGAACGACATCAATGTTGGGGAGACGGCAATAGCAATCGGGAACCCGGTGGGTCTCGACCGTTCGGTGACGCGCGGCGTCGTCTCGGCGCTGAACCGCAGCTCCGACGAGATAGGATTATCGCACCTGATCCAGACGGACGCTGCTATCAATCCGGGCAATTCCGGCGGTCCGCTTCTTGACACCCGCGGCCGCGTGATTGGTATTGTGACCGCCGCGATGCACAGCCGGCGGATCAGTGGATTGGGATTCGCGATCCCGATCAATAACTGTATGACCACTGCGCATCACCTCATCGCCGCGGATCACGGAGGGTAGGAGCGGACGGAGGACTCCGTAGAGATGAAGGATGAAGGATGAGTCAAGCCAACGCATCGGCCGGGGGTTCGTGTTGAGCGGGGGACTGGGTTGACCGGGCGGGGGTTTTGCGGCGCGGGTTGGCCGTACGACCCGTCCCTCGGTAGTGGAGCGCGGCCGCCGCACTGTGCAGCGTGGGCCGCGGGGCGTGCGAAAGCGCTCTCGGCCTCGAGTCCCTGGACTATGGTTCAGGGATTCTGGCGGAAAGCGAGCGGGGAGCTATCAGGCGATAGCTCTCCTCCACAAGCTCCGCGATCTCTTCCCAATCGTGGTCTACGTCGAGCCTGGCGCCGACCCAACCTTTATGACCAACGTATGCGGGTATAAAGAACCGGTCCGGCTCGGACTCTACGAGCGCCTGCTGCACGCCTTGCCCTGCCTTGAATGTCACTGTCTTCTGCTCCTCTCCAACCATGACGAACAGTTTATCGCGCACCCGGAAACAGGGGGCGGTGTGTCCCCCGAACGGCTTTTCAACGGCATCGGGCAGGGCGAGACAGATCTCACGTAATCTTTCGATCGCACTCTCTTCTTGCATTTCGACTCGCTTCCCAGAAACGGGATCCCGGCATCGCCGGAGCAGCACATGAGGCCACCGATCTTTATAGTACCCGTCCGTGCCCCGGCCACGCGGACCGCGCCTTGCGGCCTGAATCGGGTAACCTGAATCGGGTAATATGATTGCGTAGGCTCAAATCTGGCGACGTGGTGAGAAATGGCTGAGCACAAAAACGAGATAGGACTGCCGGCGGCGCAGGAGACGCCGGAACCCAACGAATCGGAAGATCCGCTGCGGCAGCTATGGCACGTGATCCGGCGACTTCCGTCGTACATCCGGCTGGCGTGGAGACTGATGCGCGATCCGCGGCTGACCTGCCGTGAGAAAGCCCCCCTGATCGCGGCCGTAACCTACTGCGTAACACCGCTCCACTGGCCGGTCAACGCCGTTCCTGTGCTCGGGCAGATCGATACTCCGCTGGCGCTGCTGTTTTCGCTCCAGTATACTCTCAATCACTGCAGCCCGGCACGCGCCCGGTCTCATTTGCGGCGGCTGGGAATGCATAAGCATCAGTTGGAAGAGGATTTGAGCACTGTCACGCGGGTCGCCACCACTCTTCCCCGCAAGGCCGCCGGTGAGCTTCGCTTCGCGGGAGTCCTCGCGCGGGTCGCGGGGCGACGCGCCCGGCGCAAGCTGTTCGGACTCACTCACCGGCCCTGAATCGCCGCCACGCGGTCCATAGTTCCGCGGCCGCGCTCGCGTATCGTTCTTGTGGACCTGCGGTACGTGCGTTGAACCACCGGACAAACTCCTCGTGTATGATCCGGAGCGCGTCCTGCTCCGAAGCTGCCGATTCCATGCGTGGAAGGATGGTGCTGACTTCTGGCTCGTACTCGTCGGTATTGCGCACAAAGTTGATGCCAATAGGATCGTGCCGGAACAGGATTTCCGTTGCGTCGTCGAACATGCGTCCGAACTGCCGCCGTACCGCTTCACGTTCTGATTTCATGGGGATTTGCGCGCATGATAACGCGCTGCGAAGCAAGAGCGAGCATCGCTGGAGCCGCGATCACTGATCTGTGATCAAAATGTGATCGGCCGGTCGATGGAGCGCACGGCGGCCGGGGCGATTTGAGCCTAAATCGGGATGCCCCCTGAGAGAATCGAACTCCCATCCACGGTTCCGAAGACCGTTGCACTATCCATTATGCTAAGGAGGCGCGAGGTAACGCCTCGTTATTATACCGCATGGGCGCCAGGTCGTAAAGGAGACGGAGGACGGAGGACCGAGGACGAAGGATAGATCTATCCCGCGGCGCGCCATCCGACGTCGCACCGTCCCACACACTCCCCCATTCACACACTCACCCTCCCACACACTCACCTCCGTCAACTCCGCGTAAACGTGACCTGGACGGATTTGTTCTGGCTGATGGTGGGATCGACGTAAATCCAATAGCCGTTATACGGCTGGAGCGTGTTCGCTGCAACGTAGCCGCTCCCAGAATAACCAAAAAGTGTGCTTCCTACGAGGCCGGCGGCGCTGGCGGTGGTGAATGAGAGCAAGCTGTTCGCCGGATTGCTTCCCACTGCGACTCCCACGCTGAATTGGAGTGTGCTAACGTCTACTGCCGTCGGAAAGGGATCGCCGATCATATTCCATCCGGGCGACAGCGCCTGTACGAACGGACTGCTGACCGTTTTTCCAACAGCGCCAAGGGTTTTGGGCGCGCGCAGTAGAATCCAGTAGCCGCGCCCCGGCTGGGCCTGAGTACCGGGCAGTTGCGGGTAATAGAGATACCCCGGCTTGGTCGGGTCCCACGTGGCTATGGGCATCGTGCCATCCGACAGCGGCGCCACCTGGAAAAGATCCGCCGCAGTCTCTCCGCTGGAAGAAAAGTCATAGGGTACGCTGACCATCCGGATGCCCAGAGCG
>DASRZA010000130.1:0-6786 GCA_035686845.1 Armatimonadota bacterium
TGACGTTTCGTGAGATCGCGAAAACCGTCGGTGTTTCGATCAACACCGCGGCCAGCCGCTATCGCTACGCCATCGAGAAGCTGCGGGAATCCCTGGAGAACGAGTTATGAGGGATATCGAAGAGATCATTCGGGACGCGTGGTCGCCTGCCATGCCTGAAGGTATGCGCGAGCGCGTATTGCAGCGGGCACGGGAGCAATACGTCGAAGCCGCACGGATGAACTCCACGCGGCGGCGCTGGATTCTCTGGCTAGCGGCCGCGGCCATCGCTTTCGTTCTGATGGCGAATCTGATCGACTCCGCCCGGTCTGCTCGCCTTTCGGTCGTCGTCGGTCTACCGGACGTTGAAACTCCGACTGCCTCCAGCCCTGGCATTCTCGAACAGAGGCGCCAGATGGAACGGCTGCTCGCTCTCTCAGGCGGCTCGGGGTTCACCAGCAGCCTGTAAGCGCGCGGACGGAGGACGGAGGACGGAGGACCGAGGAGGGATAGCTAAAGGATGAAGGATGAATCAGAAACGCTGAAGTTATAGGCCCCTCTTCCCGCTTCGGGGAGAGGCCGGGAGAGAGGTTGAGACGCTGAAGCTATGGGCCCCTCTTCCCGCTTCGGGGAGAGGCCGGGAGAGAGGTTGAGACGCCTGAGCATAGTCGCGGTTTCCTGTTCCGCAGGCGGTGCGGTGAGGGTATTTACCGTGAAAAGTTAGTCACGGGATCAAGGTTGAGAACAGGTACAGTGAACCAACGTGGTTTTCATATGTGGAGGATATAAAGATGGGAGTGTCTGTTCATTCGAGATGGTCCTGGCGCGGTATGAGAGTTCGCGAAAAGCTGATCGTCGCGGCGCTGCTTGTTATCATGATTCACAGCGCGGCTGTCATCGTGCTGGGGCATCGCGTTGAAAGCGAACTGGCGGCGCTGAAGAAGCAGGGATACCCGGTCTCCTGCGCCAATATAGCGCCCCCGCCCGTTCCGGCTGCGGAAAATGCAGCGCCGATTTACGCTATTATCTTCAAACGGCTCAAGACGCCTGGCTATAAGAAGATCGATTCGCGGCTCAGGAATCTGCTTGACCCGTCGAAACCGCCGGGAAGTCCCGCGGCATGGAACCGGATACGCAAGGCGCTACTGCCGTATCGGGATATACCGGCCGAGGTGGAGCGAGCTGAATCAATGCCCTCATGTCGCTTTCCGGTCGATTGGGCGGCCGGGTACGACGCGCGCCTCCCGGATACGGCGCACCTCGAAGAGACCTCGCGGTTCCTGATCACCGAAGCCCTGCTCGCCACCCGCGATCATCAAACTGCGCAAGCATTTCATCTAATCACGCTCGATCTGCGCCTCGAGAAAGCGATTCGGTATGAGCCGGTCCTGGTCTCGCAATTTGTGCGATTCGCGATTGTTGACGAGGCGTGCCGTGCACTTCAGACGATTGCTCAACCCGGGAACGTCGCTGTCCCTGCCGAACGAAAGACGGCTCAAGCGGTCGCTCGCGTTGATCTGTCGTCGAGTCTCCTGCGGGCTTTGACCGCCCAGCGCGCAGCCGGGCTGCAGATATTCCAGACGGTTGGATCCCATTGGGGCGGCGCCCGTGAGATTTTGGAGGGCGGCGGCGACGGTGTAGAGCAGCGGCTCTGCCTTATCTGGGATGGAACCTACATCGGGCGCCCGTTGTTGTACGCGGATGAGTTGGCCTTCCTCCACGCTATGGGGCAGATGATTGATAGGATTTCAGAGCCCTGGCGCATTCAGGATCAACAACTCCGGTATTTCGGGAGAGATGTGCCGCTGTGCGACGTTCTGACCCAGTTAACAGTGCTCCCTCCTTACGAGTTGGCACCGAAGCGAGACACGGCGATTGCGCGCCTCGCCGGTTCGCGCATCTTTCTGGCGCTATTGACTTACAAAGCGCGGTCCGGCGTGTATCCGGCGACCCTCGCCGTGTTATCTCCGCTCCTGGGAGGCCCCGTCCCGGATGATCCATTCAGCGGCACGGGATTTGTGTATCATCGGCAGGGCAGCGGTTTCATCCTCTATTCTATCGGCCCGAATCTGACGGATGATGGCGGTCTCAATAAGGTGGCCGGGCCGTTTCAGAACTTTAACGACCCCGACGATATCGTGTGGTCCCGACCGTAATGGCGTACCGCAGGGACAGAACCCCGTCCTTCGCGGTGGACGAATACGCTGCCGCTCTGCCAGGGCTGAAGCCCTTCGCTCGATTCGGCCGTCCCTGCAGGGTGGGATGCGCTGCGTTCTATCATTAGAGAGCGCATGATAAACGCGCTTCGAGCCTGACAATGTGTTGTGTTGGGGGATCTTAGCCTCTCTCCGTGCCCTCCGTGTCTCGGCGCATAAGCTCGAATCCCCGAACTGTTGTGAAGACGAACGCCGGGCGATTATAGTACCACCGGACGCCGCCAGACTGAACGCGGCGGCAGCGTGTTACAGGAGACTTGAGTGAACTCTGTGCAGCGTGTGGTGGTGATACCTGAAGAGACGATTGGAACGATTAATCCCTATTTGCACGGCCATTTCGCCGAGCACCTCGGCGAATTGATCTACCCGGGTATTTGTGTGGGACCGGACTGCCCGGTTCCTAATACTGATGGTATTCGCAATGACGTGGTGGAGGCGCTCAAACCGCTCAATATCCCGGTTTTGCGGTGGCCCGGCGGCTGCTTCGCCGATGATTATCACTGGCGGGATGGAATCGGGCCGCGGGAAGACCGGCCGCTGCGGATCAACCGGCATTGGGGTATGGCCGAGGAGCCGAACCAGTTCGGGACTCACGAGTTTATCGCCTTCTGCCGGGCCATCGGCGCCGAGCCGTACTTCGCCGGCAACGTGGGGTCCGGTACGCCGGCGGAGCTTCGTAACTGGATCGAGTACTGCAATTTCACCGGCCGATCCAGCCTTGCCGATGAGCGCCGCGCCAATGGCGCCGCAGACCCGCTCGGCGTGCGATTCTGGGGAATCGGCAACGAGAACTGGGGCTGCGGCGGCGAAATGAGCCCGGAGCAGTACGCCGCGGAGTTTTGCAGGTTCCGGAGCTATGTTTCCAACTATTCCGGGAACCGGGTCGAGGCGATCGCCTGCGGACAGAACAACGCCGACTGGGCCTGGACTCGCCGCTTCTTTGAGCACATGCGCAATCACTACGCCAACCGCCTTGGCGGCGTGCAGGGATTCGCCGCTCACTATTATTGCGGGACGGCCGGTACCGCCACCGAATATACCGAAGACCAGTGGCTGGAGCTCCTCGCAAAAGCGTACGCCGTAGAAGGCATCATTACCGGCTGCCGGTCCATCATGGATGAATATGATCCTGGCCGTAAGATCAAGCTCCTTCTTGACGAATGGGGCGCGTGGCATCCGGTTGAGGCCGGCAAACCGAGAGGCGGTCTCTATCAACAGAATACGATCAGGGATGCCTGCGTCGCCGCCCTCTCGCTGGATATTTTCCATAACCAGGCCGACAAGCTCTACATGGCGAATATCGCCCAACTGATCAACGTGCTGCAAGCCTGCCTCCTCGTAGATGAGGAGCGATGCATTAAAACTCCTACCTATCATGTTTTCGATCTGTATCAGGCTCACCGCGGCGCCCGTGCTGTCCGTTTCGAGAGCTATGCGGATGAGTTGACGGCCGGCGGCCCGTCCGCGCGGCACTGCCAGACCCGGTACCTGGAGGAGCGCCCATTTATGCTGCGCACGGCTCACGGATCCGCGTCCATGAATGACGACATGCTCTGCGTCACCGCCGTCAATTGTCATCCCACCGCGCCGATTGACCTCGACCTGGATATCTACGGCGCGCGCTGGCGCACGGCCGAGGTTACGAGCTTATCCGCCGATGATATCCACGCGCATAACACCTTCGATCACCCGGATCGCGTGCAGCTCTCCTCAACACAAACGCAGGAGCCGGCGGAGGGCCGCCTTCGCGTAACCATGCCCGGCGGAAGCATCACCCGCGTAGTAGGAAAAATCGAATGATGGCCGCCCCCGCACGCCGCAGACCTCTCCCCGAAAAGCAGGCGGCGGGTACCCGGCGCGAGGCGCGAGGTACAGATTCGCCTATCGCTTCGGCGCTTTTGATTCATCCTTCATCCTTCATCCTTCGTCCTTTAGGAGGCTCCGTCTCATGACCTGGGAAGAACGATGGCATCCGCTGAGGGAGGAATGGGTGATTGTGGCGGCGCACCGCCAGAACCGGCCCTGGATTGGAGAGACGGTCGCGAGGAAGGATGAGAGCATTCCGGATTACGCGGCCGACTGCTACCTGTGCCCCGGAAATCAGCGCGTGAGCGGCGCTCGCAATCCAGGCTACGCTTCCACGTTTGTCTTTGACAACGATCATCCGTCGGTCGGCCCCGATGCGCCGCTCGATCTGCCGCGGCCGCCCGGCATCTTGCGGAATCGGCCCGCGACCGGTATCGCCCGCGTCGTTTGCTACAGTCCGAGGCATAACCTGACACTGGCCGAGCTCTCGCCGGCCGAAATCGAAGGCCTGCTCCGTGTCTGGCAGGATGAGTATCGAGAACTGGCGGCGAGGCCCGAGATCGCGCACGTGCTGGTTTTCGAAAACAAGGGCGAGGTTGTAGGAGTGTCCAACCCGCATCCGCACTGCCAGATATACGCCACCAACTTTGTCTTCAAGACAATCGAAACGGAGGCGCGGGCGAGTGAACGACACTGGAGGGAAACGGGGGGAACGCTTTTTGGCGACATCATCACCGCAGAGCGGCAGGATGGCCGCCGGATCCTCTGCGAGAATGACACGGCGATCGCTTTCGTGCCGTACTTCGCACGCTACGCGTACGAAGTTTATGCAGCGCCGAAGATGTCGCACGCCAGTCTGAGCCGGTTGGAGAGTGACGAGCTGCGAGATTTTGCGCAGATCCTCAAGCGGGTGTTAGTGATGTTCGATAATCTCTGGAAAATGCCGTTTCCTTATGTGATGGCCCTCCACCAGTCGCCTACTGATGGAGGCAATCACGCCGGGTTCCATTTTCACATCGAGTTTCATCCGCCGCTCCGCAAACCAAATCTGTTGAAATACCTTGCGGGTCCCGAGATCGGCGGCGGCAGTTTTCTCTCGGATACGGCGCCTGAGGAGAAGGCGGCGGAACTGAGATCTCAGCCGGAATATCACTATAAAGATTCTGCCGGAGTAACCCCATGACACTCGATCCCACGGCGCTCCGTTATGACGTGCGGGCGCTCCTTTTGCCGATTCAAAGGCTGCACGAAGAGATCCGGGCCGCTGTCGTCGACGCTGCCGAGCAGGCGGATCGGGATCGGTCCGGCCGGCTCGCGGAGGTGGCGGAGGAGGCTGAGGGCGACACGATTTATGCGGTCGATAAGATCAGTGAGGAACGGATCGTCGCGCTGCTGGAACGAGAGATCGCGCCTCACGCGCCTCTTCTGCTCGCTGCCGAAGGTCTTCCGGGAGGCCAGATCATGCTTCCTCGCGGCCGGCCCGAATCGGACGCTATCTGGCGCATCATTATCGATCCCATAGACGGAACGCGCGGAATCATGTACCAGAAACGATCCGCGTGGATCTTGACAGGGGTCGCGCCCAACCGGGGGCCCGGAACCAATCTGCAGGACATCGAGATCGCTGTGCAGACTGAGATCCCGCTTGTGAAGCAGCATCTCAGTGATTCCGCGTGGGCGATCCGGGGAACAGGAGTGACTGCCGAGCGATACAATCGCCTGACCCAGGAGCGCGCGCCGCTGCGCCTCACGCCCTCCCGCGCCGATTCTATCGCGCATGGTTACTGTTCCGTTGTCCGGTTCTTCCCGGGCGCGCGGGAGGAACTCTCGGCCATCGATGAAGAGATCACGCGGGAGGCGCTTGGACCGGTTCAGCCCGGCAAGGCGCACTGCTTTGAAGACCAGTATGCTTCGACCGGGGGACAGTTGTGGGAGCTGATGTGCGGCCGCGACCGGTTCGTCGCAGATCTCCGTCCGCTCATGGAGCGCGTTATGGCGGCGAGGGGGCTTTCGCTCGGGCTCTGCTGCCATCCGTATGATCTCTGCACCGAGCTCATTGCCCGTGAGGCCGGCGTCATCGTCACGGATGAACGCGGCGATCCCCTCAACGCGCCGCTCAAGGTGGAACCCGATCTCTGCTGGGTAGGCAGCGCCAACGCCGCGATTCACGCTCAAATGGCGCCCCTTCTCCACGCGGCCCTCGCGGAACGCGGTCTACTGGACCCGGGGGGACCTCGAAAGGATGAGGGATGAAGGACTCTGAAAGGATGAAGGATGAGGGATGAATCAAAAACGCCGAAGGGATAGGCGAATCTGTACCCCGCGCCTCGCGCCCTGTACCTCGCGCCTCGCGCCGTAAACCCTCTCCTCCGTCCTGCGTCCTCCGTTCGCCTTCTCACACACTCACACACCCACACACCCACACACTCATACACTCAACCCCCTTCGTCCTCCGTCGAATCTCTGTGTTAGAATGGAATCGAGACGCTATCTCGCGTTTCCATTACGTGGAGGTATGAATGAAGATTACGGATCTTGCGCTGGAGATGACAGAGCGGGCCAACCGGGCGATCGTACGGGCGGCGCGGGCGACGCCAGCGGATAAGTTGACGTGGGGACCAGACGGGGCGCGGAGCACACTGGAAATCCTGCAGGAGGTGGCCGGATCTGCGATGTGGCCGGTTATGATCGCGCTTGCAGAGAAAGCCCCCGAGTTTGACCCGGACCAGATGCACCAGGTTGTGGAAGCCCGCAAGGCGATGGACACCGTGGACAAGTGCGAGGC
>DASRZA010000131.1:0-7685 GCA_035686845.1 Armatimonadota bacterium
TTCTCGTGCCACAACTGCAACATCCGAATCTAGCTAAAGGTACTCGACGTGTCCCCGCATCTCTTCGGCGTCCAGCACCTGGTAGATCAACATCAGCCCGCGGATGACTGTTGCAATGGAGGCATTTTGGGGGATATAGGCTATGCCAGCATGCTCCAGGCCGCTCGCATGCAACCGAAGGAAGTCATCATCTTGCGTAAATATCACCCGGCCTTCAGCCAGTGCTCGCTGCAAGTGTTCCTCATCGCTGGCGCCGAGCATGCCGGCCTCCGGGACGGTAAGCACCTCGACGCCGCGCTGCCGTAAGCCCCGGATGACGGCCTTCGCCACATGCTCATCTGTGTAAAACTTGACCTTTTGGCCCGTACGACTATTGTCGCTTCAGGCTGTCGCGCAGCTTCGATGGTGTATTCTGGCGAAGAGCTTCGACAAAGGCCTCACTCTCCTCAATGTCGCGGTCAATTTCAGAGCGGTGGTCGAAGTAGTACGCAAGGGCTGCATAGATATCGGCCAGGGCCAGATCGTGCTCGGCGGCAATCTCGTCGGCGCTCTTACCCATCCGGTCGTGCCAGATTACGACGTTCTGCACCGTAATTCGGCGCCCAGCGATGCGCGGTTTGCCGCTGGCGATATGTGGAGTAACCTCGATATGATCATCAAGAGTCTTCGCAGGCATCTATCCCCTCCCGTTTGTCTCAGTACCCGCGATTACTGTAACAGAGTTCGGGCGTGAAAGCCAGGATTGACCCCACGCCGAGCAATCGCGATCCACCCATTGAGCGCACCTGCGATCATGCACGTCACGCAGAATATCAACGCAGCGGCACACCGTTACAACCTCTGATCGGCCGCTTCGACTGCCTCGTGGTATTTACTGTTGATCAGGTGCTTGTAAACGTGGCCCTCAGCGTCCGCAAGATAAACTGAGGCCTCTGGCTCCTTACATAGATAAGCCAGGGCCTTTGTCTCCAGGGTCTCGAGGTCGTCCCCCCGAGCGATTGCGTCAGTAATAGGCTTGATCGTCCCAAGAATACCCGCAGCATCATCCCGACCCGCGTAGTCGAGAGATATCTCCTCTGAATATACGGAATATCGCATAATTCACCCCATGGCGCAGACAACCATGAGTACGGAAGATATTCGCGGCAAAATCCGAGCGCGATCCGAAGCCGTTTCACCGTTAAGCGGCAACGCGGCGCCAGCATGAACGGATCGAGGCCATTCAACCCATTATTGGCCTGACCGGGTCGTTTGAACCAGCTTCTGCAGGGCCCGGTCGCGCCGCGGGGCGATGATGGCCATCTTGAATAGGCGCTCGTAGCGATTATACCACAGCTTCGACTTTCATCCTGTGGGCGCCTGTCTGGTGAAGCAGTCGCGCCCGCAGTGAGCGGTAAAGGGCGCGGAGCGGACCGAGTTTCCCACACCCCGTCATCGTGGTCGGTCGGCGGCGGCGGTTTGTTATGCTGTGGCGATCACATCCCGCGTCGCGGGGACGGGAGCCAAGTAAGTAGTCCCCTTCCGAACCCGCGTCTGGTTGGGAGCCTCTATGGCGTGCACGGCATGGGGCCCCTCCCCGGCCGGCTCCCGGTACCTTTGAACAGGGGTGCCAGAGCCGTCGTATCACAAACGCAGCGCCTGTCCGACCCCCAAACATTCCACGAAACCAAGGGAAATCCGTACCGCGGCAACACGTCTGACGCCCTCCGGCCAGGTCTGTGCGGTTTCAGTGCGCCGCGCCAGCCCCAGGTGACCCGGTGATCACCGACACGTGGTCGAAGGTGGTGGTGTTCACGGCATCGCTGTTCGAGCTGACTGCCAGGCCGACGAGATAGGCGCTTCCCATCGGTATCGTGGTCGATTTGATGCGGAACCACCGTTTGCCATCAGAAGACTCGAACGCCGTGAAGGTGCTGCCCACGCGCTCCAACCGGAACCAGGCCGGAAGCCATGTGTAGTCGTTGCCGCGCTCCCAGCTCATCTTCCCGCCTGGCACGGAGCGTGTCCCGAATCCCGCCTGGCGAGCGCCGATATCCCCCAATTTCATGACGAGCGTGCGCGCGTCCGGGGCGAGGGACTCGCGCATCATCAGCCCCACCTTCGCCGCGCGTCCGCTCCCCTTCCAATTCACATCCATCAGGCGCGCCGTGATCGTGACATTGCCGGTTGCGCTCCGGCTGACGTAGCAGAGCCCATCAGAGGAGCCGCCGATGCCAGCGCCGGAGCCACTGATAACAAAGGTCCCGCCGCTGACGCCGGCGAATCCGGCCGCTGCGCCCTTCACAGGCCCGATGCTGGCCCGGGTCCAGCCAGGAGGCAGCGGGCCGGCGGCTGCCGGGATGGCGCTGGCCCGTCCCGACTCGCGGCTTATCCCGGCCTGGTTCTGTGCGCACACGACATAGTAGTAGGTCATACCGGGGGTGACGTTCGTATCCATTTCCGCGCACCGGGTGCAGTCCTTCCACGATGCGATGGCCCGATAGGGGCCGTCCGCGGCGATGGCGCGCCGTATCTCGTAGCCCTGCGCAGTGTCGCCGCTGCGCGTCCATTTCAGGAAGACCCGGTCGACGCCGGCGGTCGCGGTGAGTCCTGTCGGAGCGGGTGGAACGGGCGAAGGTGGGTAAGGCGACTTCGCCGCGTCCACTGTAAAGGTCAGGGTTCCGTAGCCGAAGTGATCGCCACTTCCTTGCTCTGGTCTCATGAGCTGCGCCATCGCCTGGACGGCGGGGGCGCTCAGCCCCTTGAGAACAACATAGTGGTTGTAAAGCAGCTCCCATATCGGCCGGTCATCCAGCCGTCCCCTGCCGTTTATGGAGGGCCAACTCTGGTTGGCGTCGTCACTATTGGTGTAGTACCGGTACGGCACTGGCTTCCAGAGGTTCCACCGGGCGATGTACTCGGCGCCGGCCAGCAGACGGTTATGGTCGAAACCATACAGATCCACACCCTGGTTCCACGCCACCTGGCAGAGCTGGGCCATCAATCCGAGGCCAAGCTGAGCGTGCTCCTGATCGCGGCCGGTCTCCT
This sequence comes from Armatimonadota bacterium, assembly GCA_035686845.1. GTDB lineage: Bacteria > Armatimonadota > DASRZA01 > DASRZA01 > DASRZA01 > DASRZA01. The sequence continues at coordinate 3,028 of DASRZA010000131.1, forward strand.
GCCACTGCCCCAGGCCGTCCGGGTGGATGAAGTAGACGGCGTTCATGATGCTTCCGGTTCCCAGGGGGCTCTTGAAGTAGCGGATGCCCTCGTCGAAAATCGCGCGGTTATCGCAGAGCACGCCGATGGCGATGCACGCGCCAATGTTGCAGATGTTCCAGTTGGCCCAGTAGCGCGTGTTACCGGGACCGTTCTGAGCAGCCAGGAACTCGTGCGCGGCCGGGTACCAGTACGTCAGAATCATGTGTTGGAAGCGATCGAAATCCTCCGCCTCCCAGCGTGGACAGATCCGCAGCAGCTCACCTGCAAGGGCGAACTCAGTGATCGGGATGCCACTGAGGCCGGGTATATCCCTGCCGGTTGGAACCTGGTTCACCGCTGCAGACCAGCCGTTGCAGATGCGAATGGCGCAGTCCGCACAGCGGGTATCGCCGGAGATGTACCAGCGGAGCGCGTTCAGATAGGCCGCGTGGGCGTCCCTTGAGGCGCGCTGGCGGCTGACTCCCATGTTGGCCCGCGGAGCCGCCCGGTAGGTGGACTGGGCAAGGGGATCCGCGGCGAGCAGCTTCCAGTCGTCAATCCAGGGGTGGTCACCCGCTGCGACCTTCGCTTTCATGCGGTCGAGGTCAGCCCGCGTGTGCAGGCCGCCGGGATGTACGAAGGCCTGGGCCGACACCTTAGACCCAAACCCAACTATCAGGAACAGAATGGCGGATAGAACAAGGTTGTGGGCAGAGCGGTTTCGTGACTTCATTGACTCCTACGCAGTCGGCTTTCATGTTACGGGAGACCAGCCTGGGCCCGCGGTTCATCCGAATCCCGCAGCGCCGCGGTGGCATCCGTTCTGAAGCCATAGCGCGAGGCGCCTTACGGACTGGAATACGGCGCCTGCTCGCGTCCGATGTTCATCGGCGCTGGAGGATGACTTCTCGTTTGCGTTCATCATTATACACGGGAACGTCCCCGCCATGAGGGCCGGGGTGCGCTCGATTCGGCGCCCCTATTAAGTGGATGGACGACCGGCCTACTCCAACCCGAGCAGGCGCGCCATATTGCCGCCCATGATCAGGTTGTATTCGTCATCGGTCAGCCGCTGAGTGCGGTACGGGGTGGGAAGCCGGCGGCATCATAATACTCGAGCGCCTCTTCGAAGAGGCCGTCCCGGTACTCACCCACTACCTCAAGGTGCATCATCCCATCAATATTCATCCGGTCTCATCCACAGCAGCGCAGGCCTGTGACCCGCATCTCCACTCCCCGCCACGGAGATCCTTCTTTCCCCTTTCCCCCTCTACCGCGTCCCCTGATATAATGCTGTGGGAGGAGCGCATGAGATTCTTCAATACGGCGGGACCAATCCAGGATGATATCCATTACTGCATTCCCCCGCTCGAGCGATGGAACCTCGAGGAGATCGTGTCACTCATCGCGCAGCGGAAGTACTTCGTCCTCCATGCGCCGCGCCAGACCGGGAAGACAAGCTGTCTTCTGGCGCTGGTCAGGTATCTCAACGAACGCGGCGACTACCGGGCGCTCTACACCAACGTGGAGCCCGCCCAGGCGATGCGCGAGAATGTTCAAGAGTCAATGGCCACCATCGTCGACGGTCTGGGTCGTGATGCTGAGTATTACCTCAAGGATACGGGTGGCGCTGGACTGGCTGATCGGGTGCGCTCCAGCCGTCCTGGAGCTTCGATGCTGGAGAGTTTCCTGGCGCAGTGGTGTCAGCAGACCAACAGAGCTACGGTTCTCATGATAGATGAAGTGGACGCGCTGGTGGGAGATACTCTCATCTCGCTTCTCCGCCAACTCCGCTCGGGTTACAATCGCCGTCCGGCCGCCTTTCCCCAGAGTATCATCCTCTGCGGCGTCCGGGACGTGCGGGACTACCGCATCCACTCCTCGGCAGAGAAGAGCATCATTACCGGGGGCAGCGCCGTCAATATTAAGGCAGCGTCTTTACGACTGGGGGACTTCAACCGGGAAGAGATGGAGCGGCTCTACGCCGAGCATACGACCGAAACCGGGCAGACCTTTGAGCCGGGCGCCCTGGACGCAGCCTGGGAACTCTCCTGCGGACAGCCCTGGGTGGTGAACGCCCTGGCCTACGAAGCCTGCTTCGAACTGAAGGAGGGGCGGAACCGCGCCCGGCCTGTTTCCCAGGCGATGATCGAACAGGCTGGTGAGAACCTGATCCTCCGCCGAGAGACACACCTGGATCAGCTTGCCGACAAGCTGAAAGAGCCGAGAGTGAAGCGAGTGATCGAACCCATGGTCGCTGGCACGGAACCAGGAGACGAGGCCGGCGAAGATGATATTCAGTACGTCCTGGACCTCGGACTGATCCGCCGCACCCGGGACGGCCTACAGATCGCCAACGGGATCTACCGGGAAGTCATCCCCCGCCAGCTCACCATCGTGACTCAAATTGCCCTTGAGAGCACGGTGTCTGACGGCTGGTATATTAGAAGGGACGGCTCGCTGGATATGGAAGCGCTTTTAACGGGCTTTCAGCAGTTCTTCCGGGAGAACTCGGAGCACTGGTCGCAGCGGTTTGAGTATCAGGAGGCCGGGCCGCAACTCCTGCTGCAGGCGTACCTGCAGCGAGTGGTGAAGGGCGGGGGGCTGGTCCACCGGGAGTATGGTCTCGGCAGGGGAAGGACCGATCTTCTGGTAACGTGGAAGGATCAGAGGATTGTGCTGGAGCTGAAGCTAGTGGACCAAAAGTTGTTTCACCGGTCGCTGGAGCGTACGATTGAAGAAGGGCTGCAGCAGACAGCGCAATACATGGACCGGTGTGGAACGAGCGAAGGGCATCTGATCCTTTTCGACCGCACCCCCGGCAAACCGTGGGAGGAGAAGATCTGGCGCCGCGAAGAGAGGATCGACGGTATGAGCGTCACGGCCTGGGGCATGTGATGCACAGGGGCCTTCCCACCTCCTCGCCCTCTGCCGCTCCGAACACTCCGGCCGGGTGCGGCTGCTTCCGGTGCTGGGCACTCTCCTCCTGTTCCTGGCCACGGGCGCCGGCCACGCCCAGCGGCGCATGCCCAATCACGCCGCCCGGGCGCTCCAGCGTATCCTCTCGCAGGCCCGATCGTCGCTGACAGATTCGACCATGATCCCTTCGAGACGACAGCGATACCAGGGGATCACCTGGCAGAGCAGGATGATCCCCGAGTCCACCTGATCAAGGTCGCCCTCGGAAGCGGCCCCCAGATCTCGTTTTGTGACGTGAATTCATAATCTATCAGGACCGGGTTTCCCCGCCGCGGCGGCGCCGTTACGTTTCCGCCTGCAGGAACCGCACGAAGGTCTGAGTATCTATTACCTGGAGCGGATCAGGGGGATGGGCAGCGCCGAGGCCCCGGTGGAAATCCTGTAACAGGCTGGAACACATGATAATGCCAACCCCCGTGCGGACAGCCGTGTCCCAGCACGACTCAACGATCGCACCCGGTCATGGTGAATTGCCGCTTACGTCTGGCGGCTCCGGTTCTCCCGATCCTCAGCCGTCGATCCCCAACAGTTGGAGAGTTTTGACGTCGCGTTCACCCTGGTAGCACCTGTCGAGGAGGCGGTGGAAAATCGATCCTGGCGGCGACGCACAAGCGAACAGGGTTGCGCAAGATCTCAGCTTCAGGTCGTCAGGAGAACCGAAGATCTCGGTGGCGGACCGGCCCTCGACACCCATCACCGCCTCCGCGCACTCCCGCAGCCTCGGTCCGAGGACCAGGTGATTCAGATAGGCTCTGGCCTCTTCGATGCTTTTGATGGCGTAGTGTCGGGATGTCGAGCTGAAAGCCAGCCCGTCGATCTGTGGGAAGAATTACCAGATCCAGTGCGACCGCTTCCGGCCGCTGCGGATCTCAGAGAGCGCCTGCTCGTACTGCTTCTCCTGGGCTTGCAGGAAGCGGCGCAGGTCGTACGGGTCCTCCGTGATGGGAAGTTCGTTTGAGTTGGCCATGCTAATCTCCGATCGTTGGGTGGGCTTTTTCCGACCCGCTCCCGCTCACGCCAACCGAGGCCAACGCAAAGATGCTAATCTCCGATCGTTGGGTGGGCTTTTTCCGACCGGTCCCCACCCGCCATCCAACTTCAGCCGTCTCGCGCTAGCCTTAGGGACGGACGGGACGACGGTGACGGAACGCAACAAAGTGCGGGCAACCCTCCGGGGACCGCCCGCGCTGGGTGTACCGTTATTCGTGACGGACTTAGCGGCGGGCCGCGGCGGCAGTCCGAACGACGGACATATTGCCGGCAGTGCGAGCCCGGCAGAAAGCCATCGCCGGATCACAAGTCGCCGGGCGTCCGCTGCCGGAGCTCGCGCATCGATCCGAGATCATAGGACTGGAAAGCCCGGATCGTGGTTTCATCCTTTTGACGCATCCCTGCCCCTCCCTTCAGCGATACTGAAGTCGGCGAGTGGTGAGAATCTGGCGCGTGGGTCGGCAGCCACTCACGGCGGGGCAGGCGGCGATCATATTCGCGCTTGCGCTTTCGAAAGCAGACGGACGACATGGGCGCGATCTGGGAGTCCGCAGGTTCACAAGGGCCTCCAGATGAACCGGTCGAGGGAGTGGTCGTTCACCTGTGGTAGAACAGCGCGGATACCGGCGACGATCCGGACCGGCCTGTGTCAGGACAGAGGAGATGCC
>DASRZA010000132.1:0-9411 GCA_035686845.1 Armatimonadota bacterium
GGCTTCTACTGGCGAATCTTAAGGCTCCCGACGTGCTCCATATCAGGTTCGACGTGGTGAAAATGTAACTACGATTTCGGTTTTAGGTGTTAGGTCTTGGGTGTTAGATATTAGGTGTTACCATCGGGGCTCGGGGAGGGAACGCTCGCCGCCGAGTTCCGGGGCACGGGGCCACCGGGCATCGCATCGCGGCCCGGTCGCAGAGGCCTTTCTTTTTCCACTTCGGTTCCCTTCGCGCCCTTCGCGGGACCTTAGTGTCCTTCGTGTTCGCTTTTAGTGCGCGCAATCCTCGCCGCGGCCTCCGCATGCGGTATAATATGCTCGATATGCTCGCGCTCCGCGTGGTGGACGCTGCGCGGTTTGCCCGCCGGTTCGCCTTTCTCAGACTGCAGAAACTGGCCGCAGCGACCATAATGTCTTAATAAAGCCGGCTCCGGCGACTGACGTTAGCGATCCAACTTTCTGCTATCTCCTGCCCCGGAGATTGATCGGATGCCGTGTACCAGTTTTGCCGAAAGCCGCCGGGCGCTCCGGCAGAGGACTGACAACTCTAACATGGATGATAAGTTGATTTTACTTGTTGAAGATAATCCCGATGATCAGTTCCTCACGCTGCGGGCGCTCCGGAAGCATAATATCGTCAACGAGGTTGTCGTGGCGCCGGACGCGCTGCAGGCGCTCGACTTTCTCTTTGGAACCGGGACCTACGCCGAGCGGGATACTTCGGCGGCGCCGGATCTGATCCTGCTGGATTTGAAGCTGCCGCGCATGGACGGACTGGAGCTGCTGCAGCGGATCCGGAGCGACGATCGCACAAAACTTCTGCCCGTCGTCATTTTAACCTCATCCATTGAGGAGCGGGATCTGGTGGCCGGCTACAGCCTGGGCGCAAATAGTTATATCCGGAAGCCGGTGGATTTCGCTGAATTTGCGGAGGCGGTCCGCCAGTTGGGCGTCTACTGGCTGATTATGAACGAAATGCCCTGCAAAGGCCGCGGCGTATAGAGATGTCGCACTCAAACAGTCGGACACCACTGCGCGTCTTGCTGGTGGAAGACCAACCGGACGACGCGGATCTCATTATCCTCGAACTGACCCGCGCCGGCTTCGACGCAGCCTGGCAGCGGGTTGAGACCGCCGATGAGATGCTCGCTTCGCTCCAGGCGGCTTCGTGGGATATTATCCTCTCAGATCACTCAATGCCTCATTTCAGCTCATCCGGTGTGCTGCGCCTCCTGGAGCATACCGGCGTGGACACGCCTTGCATCCTGATTTCCGGCGCCATCGGTGAGGAAGCGGCGGTCTCGGCGATGCGCAGCGGCGCCTCAGACTATATTCTGAAGGATAATCTGGCGCGCCTGGGGCCGGCGGTGGAGCGCGAGCTGCGAGAAGCCGACGTCCGCCGAAAACGCCAGCAGGCTGAGGAACTGGTTGCTCACATGGCATACCATGATCCCCTCACCGGGCTTCCGAATCGCAGCCTTTTCAGAGATCGTTTCGAGCAGGCGCTGGTGGGCGCTCGGAGGCGGCGCCGGCCAATGGCAGTCATGTTCTTAGACGTGGATCGCTTCAAGAACATCAATGATACGCTGGGCCACTCTGTGGGAGACGTTCTTCTTCAGGCGTTGGCGGATCGGCTGCGGCAGTGCATGCGGGAGGATGACACCATCTCCCGCTGGGGCGGCGACGAATTTACGCTGCTTTTTGGAGATATCGCGCGGGTGGAAGACGCTGCGCGGATCGCCCAGAAAATCTTGGAAGTGCTCAAAGAACCGATGGACGTGAGTGGGAATCTTTTAATAGTGACAGCCAGCATCGGTATCGCGATCTATCCGAGCGATGGCGTAGACGCCGACATTCTGCTGAGGAACGCCGATACCGCCATGTACCGGGTAAAGGAGCGGGGCGGCAACCACTACCAAATGTACACGGCCGCCATGAACGCGACCGCGTTTGAACGGCTGGCGCTGGAAACAAGCCTCCGATACGCCCTGGAGCGGCAGCAGTTGGTGGTCCATTACCAGCCGCAGATCGACGTGCATACCGAGAAGATCGTTGGTATGGAGGCGCTGCTCCGCTGGAATCATCCTGATATCGGCCTCTTGTTTCCGGGTCAGTTTATACCCCTCGCTGAAGAGACCGGTTTAATCGTGCCGATTGGCCTCTGGGTGTTGAATACGGCCTGCGCCCAGAACATGGCCTGGCAGGAGGCCGGCCTTCCACGGGTTCGTACCGCCGTCAATATCTCGGTGCGGCAATTCCAGCAGCGTTCGCTCGTGGACGCGGTGGCGGTGGCGCTGTCGGAGACCGGACTGGAGCCAGGACTGCTCGAGATCGAGGTTACCGAAGGCGTGGCTTTTCAGGCCTCTAACTTCGCGCTCACAATGCTGCGTGATTTCAAGGCGATGGGAATCCAGACCTCTATCGATGACTTTGGCACCGGATACTCCTCATTGGCGGCTCTAAATCGCTTTGCATTTGATCGGCTGAAGATCGACCAGGGATTCGTTCGCAATGTGACGACAAACTCGGATGAAGCCGCTATCGCCACGATGATCATTGCGCTCGCGAAGAGCCTGAACCGGAAGGTGACGGCCGAGGGGGTGGAGACAGAAGATCAGTTGACGCTGCTGCGGTCCCGCGGCTGCGATGAGGCGCAGGGATATCTCTTCAGTCCGGCTGTCCCCCCCGACGAAGCGTCGCAGCTCCTGCGCCGGTGGGGAGGAATCCGCCGGGATGATGATCTTCGTTCGACGGTCAGAGTGGCCGCCATCACGGTATAGTTCTCCCCCGTTATCGGGGCGGGGGGCCATAATCGCCAAACGGATTCGGCTCCTACATGCGGTTCTCCCCCGTTATCGGGGGCGGGGGGCCATAATCGCCGAACGGATTCGGCTCCTGCATGCGGTTCTCCCCCGTTATCGGGGGCGGGGGCCATAATCGCCGAAGGGATTCGGCTCCTACACGGTGACACCGGTGTACCTCGTACCCCGCGCCCCGCACCTCCGTCCTCCATCCTCCGTCCTCCGTCCTCCGTCCTCCGTCCATCGTCCGCGCCCCGCGCCCCGTACCTCGCGCCTTTCTTAAAGGTTTTTCCCTGAGTCACGACGAAGGACTTAACAGGTCCGATGCGCGCCGCCAGGCGGCGCGCACTTTTTCCAGGGAGAAGCCATGTTACGAACTGTGCGGATTGGAATCTTGATTGCAGCGCTGGCCCTGTGTGTTCAGGCGCCGGGAGCGTTTGCGCGGACCACCCTCGCCAGCCACGGCCGCACTCGGTACGTCATTGCGGTCGATCCAGCGGCGTCGCCTACGGTAAGCCATGCGGCGCAGGAGCTGGCCGCCGATTTGAACCAGATGACCGGCGCCACTTTCCCGGTGGTTACCACAAAGCCGAAGGGGCGCGCCATCTACGTGGGTTCGGCGCCGTTTTTGCCTCAGTCGCTTCAGAATATTCAGCTTGCGGCGCTGCCCGCCGAAGGCTTTGTAATTCAGTCAGATCGCCGTAACGCAATAGGCATCTGGGCGAGAATCAAAAGACTGTTCAGATTTGGGGCTCAATCAGCCGGCTCAAACCTGCTCCTCGCCGGGAACGACGACCGCGGCACGATGTACGCCGTCTACACGTTTCTTGAGAACAATCTGGGCGTTCGCTGGTACGCGCCGGACGCCACAGTTCTGCCGCGCCATGACACCGTCACGCTGCCCGACCTCCATGATCAAGAGGCGCCGGCGTTCGATTACCGCGATACCGATGAGCACATAGTTTCCACGTCGGCCGCCTGGGACGCGCATCTGAAGCTGGATGGGACCAGCGTTCCCGACAACGAAGATACGGGAGGCGTTAACCGGCTCTTCAACGGCGCCGAAAACTTCTACCAACTCATGCCCCCATCGAAGTACTTTGCTACCCATCCCGAATACTACAGCCTGATCAACGGTCAGCGGCGGTCGGCCGGCGATTCTCAGCTCTGCCTCACCAACCCGGACGTGCTGAAAATAGTTACCGCCGCGCTGGTGGCCGAAGCGAAAGCGAATCCGAAAGAGCTGGTGCTGGGGCTTTCGCCCAATGACGCCGGCGATGGGAGCTGCCAGTGTGATAACTGCAAGGCGAGCGATGCAAAGTATGGCGCCCCATCCGGCACGCTCCTACATTTTGTGAATGAGGTCGCGGCCGGTGTGCAGGCGGCGCTGCCCGGCCGGAAGATATGGGTCGAGACGCTGGCGTACCAGTACACCCAGAAGGCGCCGAATCCTGGAACAATAGCGCCGGCGAGCAACGTGCTCGTCTGCCTGGCGCCGATCTTCGCCGATGATGGCCATCCGCTGGCGACCGGTACGCAAAATCAAAAGTCTAACCAGGCCCTGCTGGCCTGGAGCAAAGTCGCTCCCGGTCATCTGCAGGTGTGGCATTACGTCACCAACTTCGCCAACTATCTTCAGCCCTACCCCGATTGGGACGAGCTGGCCGCCGACATGCCGTATTACCTCGCCAACGGAGTTTCCGGCATGTTTTGCGAGGGCGATTATAATTCGGAGGGGGATCTGCTGCCGATGCGGACGTGGGTGATGGCGCATCTCTTCTGGAACCCGCATCAGGACGTCTGGAAACTGATCAAAGATTACACCGACGGCTACTACGGCGCGGCCGGCCCGGATGTATATCAGTATTTGAAGACCCTGGACAACCGTTTGCAGCAGCCGGGCGTTAATCTTCATCTCTACGATCCGCCCACCGCCGGTTACCTGGACGCCGCCACGTTGAAGACAGCGGATCAGCTCTTCGACCACGCGCTTACCGTCGCCACAACCCCGGAGATAAAGGACCGGCTGGAGCGTGCGCGCCTGGGACTGCGGTACGTGGAGCTGATGCAGACCGCGCCGACCGCGAATTCGGCCGCCGACGAAAAGGCCGCCTATCGGGACCGGCTGGCCCGGTTCGTGGATGATCTGCACCGGTTCAATATCACCTACACCTCTGAAGGCCGGCCGACCGCCGATTGGGTGGCGGCCATGCAGAAACGGGCCGAATAGAGGAGAGCGCCATGGCGAAGAAACCGCCTGCTCTCGATGGCAGAACAACGGAATCTGAATTGGAGCTGGCGTTCCAGGAGGAGGCGGGCGGACCAACACGGCTGGATTTGAAGCTCAAAGGCAAATCGGTCAGCCATCTCTGGATCATTCCGTTTAAGATTCGCATCGGCGCGGCCACCGTTCCGATGGGCGGGATTGGCGACGTCTGGACCGATAAAGCCTGTCGCAACCGGGGGTACGCCCGCCGGATGCTGGATGCCGCGGTAACCCGGATGGAACAGGGCGCCGCGGCTCTTTCGATGCTGTACGGAATCCGGGATTTCTATCCCAAGTTCGGTTACGCCACGGCCGGCGCCGATCACTTTATAACGTTAGAAGAGATCGAGGACGACGCCTCACTGCCGGAGGGGTGGCAAGCTCGGGCGCTGGCCCAGGAAGACCTGCCGGCCGTTCGAAACCTCTACGACCGCAGTATTCGCGCGGGCGTAGGCGCCGCGGAGCGCCCGCCGCACGGCAGCGCGTGGTCACGCCTCGAAGCCGCTGCCGGCGACGCGACCGCGGCCCGGGTCATTCTCAACCCGGAAGGCGTATTGAGCGCCTACGCGTGGGAGGGGAAAGACGCCTGGTACCACGGCGAGATTGCAAAACGGGAACCGGATGCGCTGGCGCTCTCCGAGGCATTGGCGGAGGGTCCCGCGGCGGCCGACGCGCTGCTCGCCGCCTGCCGGATCTGGGCGATGGAGCGGTCGGAAGGCCGGAAAAGGTCGATCAAACGGGTGGTGATCGCTCAGCCGCCCGAGGGCCCTGTCGCCGCCGCCGCCATGCGACAGGCTGCCACTTTCTCCCGGCGTTTCGATCCCTGCGGCTCATCGATGGTCCGAGCGCTCAATGTTGAACGTCTTCTGGAGGCGCTGCTTCCCGAGTTGAACGTGCGGCTGCAGAGGGCGCGCTATCCACTCTCGGGCGTCCTTCACTTCCAGACCGATATTGGAGAGGCGCGCCTGAGAAGCCTCAACGGCACGATAAAACCTCTCAACCCGCGAGATCCGGATGCGCCGAAAGGACCGGTGTACCCGGTCCGGCTCCCCCAGTACGAGCTCGGCCGGCTGGCGCTCGGCGCCTTTCCACCCGGAGACCTCCTCGCCCGGCTGGAAAACCCACCCGCCCCGGAGACCTGCGAAATCCTGCGGATTCTCTTTCCTGAGCGTAATCCGCACATGTATCTTCAGGACCGGTTTTAGAGACGGAGGCCTTGTCCACCACCCAGGCACAGAGGGTTCAGAGAAAAGCAGAGGAAAAGCAAAAACCAATTAACCACGGGGCACACGGGGAAAAGCGCGAAACTGAGACGGCGAGATGGTGGGACGGTGTGCGCGCTGGACGGTGTGCGCGTGGGACGGTGCGCGCGTGGGACGGTGTGCGCGTGGGACGGTGCGCGCGTGGGACGGTGTGCGCGTGGGACGGTGTGCGCGTGGGACGGTGTGCGCGTGGGACGGTGTGCGTGTGGGACGGTGTGCGCGTGGGACGGTGCGCGCCGTCGGAGCAGCCTCCTATTTCGATTTGTTCGTTTATTGCGAATTCTTCGTTTTTATGTCATGATGGATCAGGAGGTAAGAATGATGGCGATAACACTCGAATGCACTGCTGCACCCACCGAAGGCGACCGGCGACTGGCTTCCATGACCAGCCAGAAGCTGGATCTCCTCAAACCACCCGCTAATCCCGTCTGCGTCCAAATCCTGCGGGATGAGACCGATGAGGACCAGGACACGGGTGGTGGGCCGCTGCTCTCGATCCCGGCATCTGCTTTCCGACTCCTGAGTGAGATCCTGAGGGAGATGGCCCGTGGAAATGCCGTGACGGTGATCCCGGTTCAGGCAATGCTTTCGACCCAGCAGGCTGCTGAAATCCTGAACGTCTCACGCCCGTTTGTGGTATCGCTCCTGGAAAGCGGCAAGATTCCGTATCAGAGACTCGGAAGCCACCGGCGCGTCCGGCTCAGCGATCTGATGGCCTTCAAGGAGAAGGCTGATGAGTCCGCGGACCGGGCACTCCGCGAACTGGCAGAAGAGGCACAGGAGCTTGGAATGGGATACTGATGACAGGCAAACGGTGGACCTGACAGCCCTCTTTGATGCCTGTGTCCTTTACCCGGCGCCACTTCGGGATTTTCTAATCCATCTGGCCCGGACCGGTCTCTTTCGGGCCAGATGGACAGAGAGGATTCACGACGAGTGGACTCGGAACCTGATCGAAAACCGCCCGGACCTCGACCCGTCGCGGATAGAGCGGACGCGGCGGCTCATGAACGAGGCAGTCCTGGACTGCCTGGTGACCGACTTCGAGGACCTTATTCCGGCCATTCACCTTGCGGATCCCAACGACCAGCACGCTGCAGCGGCGGCTATCCGCTGCAGCGCCGATCTGATCGTGACCTTCAATCTACGGCACTTCCCAGAAAGTGTGCTCTCACCCCACCGGATCGAAGCCGAGCACCCCGATAGATTTGTCCTGAGACTCCTGGCCGTTGACGAGGCAGCGGTGTGTGATGCCGTGCGACGCCAGCGGATGAACTTGAGAAAACCGACAAAGACAGCCGATGAACTCCTGGATACACTTCGCGTCCAGGGCTTAGAACAGACCGCCGCGCACCTTCGGACCGTGATCGATCTCCTCTAACTACGACCGGAGACGCTGGCTTTTCTCAAGAACCGGGCGCCCACTGGGACCTTTTCCCCAGCCCCTCCACGAAACGGGAAGGGGAGCCTGTAACTTCAGCGTTCGAATTCCTACCTTATCCTTCATCCTTTGTCTGGCCCGTCCCCGAAACGGGGAGGGGAGTCCGTCCTCAGTCCTCAGTCACCCCGTCCCGACGCCTACTCGCGTGACTCACGGTAACTAACGCCGGCGTGGCGCCGGGCGGATGGTGAAGGGTCTCGCAACATGTATCTTCAGGACCGGTTTTAGCTGAACAGGAGAGAGTCAGACGAATGCGAGAGAAATTCACCTTTTTTTTCGCCGCCGCAGGCACGGGACTTCTCGCCTGCGGCGGCGCATTGGCAGCGGTACCGCCCTCCGCGCCGGCGGCTTCATTTCCGAGATCGCTCGTACGTCGCCAATATCAGATCCCGCCTGCTTGCCAATGACATCGTTTGCCTCATCTGATTGTCGAGGCGCCCCCATGGCGAGGAAATAGTCAGATTCCTTATTGAGGCAACGAATACCATTTAGTCAGATTCTTAGTGAGGCAACGCGCGTTTTTGACAAATCATTTTGTCTGTGGTATAATAAATGTGCTAGTGGTCTCATCCGCTAGTGGTCTCATCCGCTAGTGGTCTCAATTGCCACACCCACGTGGCTGCGCATCCGCTCTGGAGGTGTTTTATGAGGCTACTGTTACCCCTGCTTCTGATCGTTTCGTTTGCTGGTCCCGCTATAGGACAGTCAATGCCTGGAGGTTATCCCGCGCCTAACTCCCTTTGGCTGGGCGGGTCATCACAACCGCTTTGCTCGTGCGGTGGAACGGGCACCTTCAGTCTCGACAGTAATACACAAAAGGCATCAGGCTGGTATGTGACTCCATATAACGGGTGTACCGTCGGCGCTCCCTGCCCATATACCCTAGCTCCTACCAAAGGGTACTCGGATTTCATTTCGGCGCCCGCCGGGTATTGCCTGAAAACCGTCGACTGCTACGTGAACTCTTCAACTGATACACCGGTCCCTACTTGCCAGAGTTTTTACAGCGGTACCGAGTGCCCCGGGGTGAGTACCATATACTACACCGGGCCGATGTACTGGGTTTACCCTCCTTCTTATCGCTGCCCCTGAGGCGCGTTCCGCGCCCGCCAATAGCTACCGCGTTCTGAGGAATGGATCCAGAACGCCTCACGCCTTGTGAGCGTGATTAATCCCGTCCATCGACTAGGTTCTCGCATGCTTTGACGTGGCTGCGGGACGAGATCTCCCGTGAAACTCTCAGGAGGATACGAATGAAGCTGCCAGGTTTTTTCGCTGCGGCTGCGCTGCTGCTGTGCATCTCGGCTTGCGTGCAGGCTCAAACGCCGAACTCCTCCACGCCTCAGATCGATAACAACGCCGCAAACCCGGGTGGGGCAGCAACTGGGGCGCCCGCCGGTCCCGGAGTCGTAACCACAGTGGCGCCTCCTGTGGATCGGCGCGAAGACCCGCTCGCAACGCGACGGAAATACTGGCTCGCCGCATTGTCGGCCATTTCAAAAACAGAGCACACCCCACTCTTCTTCGATGTGGATCTGGATAGTAACCCTCCCTATTTTGATTACAAGGGAGCAAAAGGCGCCTCTGCCATGAAGATGCTGGCAAGAGCGACCAATCACCGGTGGCGCCAGATTCAGG
>DASRZA010000133.1:0-3840 GCA_035686845.1 Armatimonadota bacterium
CATTTTCTCTTGCTCACGTCCCGATCCGCCGGTTTCGGGGCGCGTTGATCGCCGTTCAGACAGGAGGTCTCCAGTGACCGGATCGGACTGTCCGCTCACTCCCTTGCAAATCGAGCTTCTGGAGAAGTGTGTAGAATTCGAGTCGACCAGCACCGCGCTGCTTGCCGAAAAGCTTTGCCTCTCCGGCAGAACGGTAGAACACCGGTTTGCCGGGATCGAGGCCACGCTGGGCGTCCATGACCGCGGCGGAGCGATCGCCGCAGTTTTGAAGGCAGGATGGATCACACTCCCGGACCACGATTCCGCGCCCGGGCACGAAGCGGAAAAATATGGTACTTTTACCCTTGCGCCGGCCCCGCTCAAGCGGTACAATGGTGGCGTGACGGAATAATCGATGGGGTGAAGCGGCGTTCGCCAGCTTTCTCCCGCTTATGCCTTCAGGACAGCCACGGTGCCGGAGCGATCCATAAATGAGGCCGCTGGCGCCAGCGCAGCGGCAAGCCAACGGTTGTCAGCGAAACCAGTGTGGAGGCCGTATGCAGAACAGCGATCATCGTATTGATCATCCAGCCGACCAGGGTCCGAGAGCAACTGGCGCGCCCTCTGTCAGTCGGTCCTCTGAGCGCCGCCGTACCACCCTCGTTCTGGCGCTGGTGGTTGAGATGGCGGTGGCGATCATCGTCATCCCGCCCTTGCTTCGGCAGGATCCCCTGACGTATTCTCGGATCCGGGCAGCAATCCCCCAGTTCCACTCCGCGACACCAAAGCCACCGGCTGTGGACTATTCGGCGGCGCTTCACGCCGATCTACCGCCGGGAGCGCCGCTTCCGAACGATGGCCCCGGTAAGAAGATGCGGCTTGCGGACCCCAACAGTCATCGGAAACACCTGGTGGTTTTCGTGGGCGACTGCGCCGGCTGCGTGGGCGTGGATTTGGGCGATTGGGAGAAAGAGGCGGAGGACAATAACCTCTCAATGGCCCTGCTGACAAACGCTAATAGTAGGACCGCACGTTTGTTCAGGAAAGCCTTTGAATTGAAGAGTCCTGTTTACTCGGACCCGGGCCGCCGACTGATTGGCCGTCTCAATGCCATCTTCAAACCGCGGGCTTATCTCTTCTCCGCAGACTGGCGGCTGCGGTGGTCGCAGCAAAGCCCGGCGGACGAGCCCTTTTCTTACGGCAAGATCGCCCCCGCCATTCGAGAGGCAGAACGATGAAACGCAGCTATTTAGCATTTACCCTAATCGAACTCATCGTGGTTATCGCGATTATTGGTGTGCTCGCCGCCATTCTCCTGGCGGCGATGGGACCGGTTCGGGAGCGAGCGAGGCAGGCAACCTGTACGTCGAACCTGCACCAGATCTATATCGCGACGCAGTTGTACAGCGAGGACTACAACGGGCGGGATATTGAGCAAGGTCAGGAATTGACTTATAATCAGCTCGGTTTCCCCTGCCTCGAGAGTATCCGGGTCCTGGGCAAGAAGTATTTGAAGAGCAGCGCAGTTCTCTTCTGCCCGGATGACCCGGAAGTGATTAAGGGCCCGGGCGTCGATCTGGAATCGACCTATGACTTTGTGCCGTGCCTGGAAGGTCCCCCTATCCCCGAGGGGCAGCGGTTCAGCCACATGGTCGCGATCCGTGGGGAGCAGATGCCGCTGATCGCGGACCGCTACCACAACTGGCTGACGGGGCCGCAGCCGCGTTGGGCGCGACAGCGTATTCTGCTCGTGCGGATGGACGGCCATTTTGAAAACGAATTGATCCCTTATAACGTGATACCCAGCACCTGGTTCTAAACGCTGTGACACTGAGCAGCGGTTTTGTCGTACCCCGCGCCTTCGCGTTATGCAGACGTGGCTTTCCCCCAAAAACGGTGCATCGAGAAGGAGGAACTGTTATGAAGGATGGAACGGTTGGGCGAGGAGTTGTGAATCGACTGCGGGCGATGCCCGGAGCGCTGCGGCGGTTGGCATCGTCAAGAGTCACCGCGCTGGCCCTGGCTCTTGTCGGACTGATACTTTCACTATTCTACGGCGTGGCGTTTGCCACAGTATCAACCTGCATCAAGCAGTACGGGTGCAACTGTACCACCTCTCCTGGTTGTACGACGCTTACTGGATCGTCATACGCGGCCTGCGAGGGGTACTCCAATACCACTGGACACGGCTGTTGCGGGTATACCTACACCGTGTATCCTTACCAGTGTCCTGATGGAACTGGGGGATCGTGCGTCTGCAGCTCATACCTTTCGGCGAGCACTTATTGGGTTTGCGGTACGAATGGCGTCTGTCAGCCCCCTCCCTCATCATCTGGTACCGTTTGAAAAAAGGTGTGAAAGTGGTCCGCCGACGTTGACGAGGGCTGACCGCGGCGCCGAGAATGGCGCCGCCGCCAGTGTTGACGCTTCTGTAATCTGGCTTGTGGGGTTGGGAACGCGGACGCGGCAAAACGCGTCGCCGCGCTGCTGCCGAAGCTGGAACAATCCGTTCCATTGGGCTATGAGGACGAGGAGAGTTGGAATGTTCCGCGGCTTCAACGCTGCGGGTTGGTTACGTGGCTGCGGAGGGGGTGGAGCTATGCCAGGAATTCGTGGAAGCAGGAAGAAAGCAGCATTCTGGAGCGCCGCGGGCGCCGCCGTTCTCGCGCTCCTGCTCTATTGGCTTTTCGCGCCGCTGTCGCCGTCCGCCATCATGCGCAGATCCGTGCACGCCCTGGAAACGGGCGATTCGCCGACTCTTTACTCCCTTGCCAGCCCTGATGAGGTGAAGCGTCTGCATCTGAGCCCCCAGAATATCGAATCCATGCTTGCCGCCACCCTCTGGCGAAACGGGCACCCCTCTGACGCCACCATCACACCCGGTGACCTCGTAGCGGACCAGGATGTCTGGTACGTGAAATGGGCGGATGGCAGACGCGCCAGCATTTTCGTGCTCGAGGATCCCGACGGCCATTGGTACCTGTTAGTGACGCTGACGTTGTACAGTATCGTCGATAGGGAGGTGTATCGCACCGTCGACGATCCCACCCGGCGGTACTACGACGCGCTTGCCCGGAAGTACGGCATTGACGGCGTTCGTTGGCAGGATGGGACCTACAGCGCGCCACTGGATGGGCATGGCGGTGGTCCGGCTGGCGGGCCCGTGAGCGCCGGTGGCTGACCGCCCCGGCGCGGCAGAGCGAGGCGAGCACAACATACCCAAGGTGGTGGTGAGGCGTCACCTGATGTGGCTGTTGAAGTACGACCTGGCGCGCCTCGGTCCCGCCTGAGATCGACTTCAACCGGTCCCAGGTCGCCGCGGAAACCGCGGGACGTTTCTAAATGCCGCCTGGCCTCACCCGAGCGTCCCGCTCGGCGCGTCGGCGCGGACAGCGCGCGCTATCTCAACAACGCCGGTACCACCCCACATGGCCGTTCCCCGAGCGCGGAACGTCGCCGATCTTGAACGCGACTTCATTTAGGATCGTGCTGAACGCGGCGTCCGCGCGCACGCTGTCGCGGCGTGAATTGACGGTGAGGGCAGTCTGCGCGCGGGCGGCCGAACGCGGCGGGATCTCCGCCGATGCGGCGCTGACACACTTCATGTGGCTCTTGAAGTATGGCCTGGTCCGGCTGCCGGATGGCCCCCACGCCTCGACGGTGCGAGGGAAAGAGCGGCGTTCTGACCACTAATGTTATGGTCACGTTGAGATCCGCTCATCAAAGTGCGGTGGCAGTCCTACCTGCGAATTGCAGATGTGGAGTTGAGAACGTAAGGAATTGGTCTATACTATGCGCACCGCTCGCAGCAGCAAACGGGGTTTTACCCTCGTCGAGATCCTCGTTGTCATCACCATCATT
>DASRZA010000134.1:0-10538 GCA_035686845.1 Armatimonadota bacterium
ACACCATCCTATCGAGCGCCTACAGTGCGAGTCTCTTCACCGACTGGCAAAGCGCCGCCTTCCAGGTCTGGCTGAAACGCCCCGTTGTTGAAAGCTTCGAGCCGGCGCCCGAGCTGTTCGGTGCGACACTCGCCACAACCCAGCGGCATCCCATTGACGGAGGTCCCGCCATCAACTGCACCCAGCAGATGGGCATACCGGGTCCCTGGTACGAGCGGCTGCCGCACTTCCGGCTCGGTTATGTGCCAAGCAGCGGTGAGGAGCTGCAATCCGAATACTTCGTGCCGCGCACGCACGCGGCCGAGGCGCTGCAGGCGATCCATGGAATAGGTGAACAGGTGGCGCCGCTGCTCCGGATCTCCGAGGTGCGCACCATCGATGCCGACAGGCTCTGGATGAGTCCCTGTTACCGGCGGGCGTCTGTCGCCATCCATTTTACGTGGAAGAGGGACTGGCCGGGAGTCTGCAAGCTGCTGCCCCTCATTGAGGAGCGGTTGGCGCCGTTCCAGCCGCGCCCGCACTGGGCGAAGCTGTTTACCATGCCGCCCGGGCGCCTCCAGCGGCTCTACGAAAAGCTGCCCGACTTTCAACAGCTTCTCCGCACCGTCGATCCCGAGGGCAAGTTCCGCAACGACTTCCTCGACACGTACATTTTTGGCTCACCGTGATCATCACCCTTCTACGCTGGGTAGGCTCCCGGGGCCCACGCCAGGCTTACGCCGCGGCGCCGGGACTCGCACTCTCGCGGCTCGCATAGCCTCTTTTGCGGCGCGCTCGGCCTCTTCTCCCGTAAGCCGCATCTGTTCATTTCGTTCGTAAAGCCTCAGCCACCGACCCTCCGGAACCAGCCAGCTTTGAAGCTCCTCACTCCAAACTCTTCCGCTCTCATCCGCCGGAAGCTCGACCGCGCTTCCCTCAACCGTTCTCCACACCCTCAGCCCCGGTGAGCGCTGCGGTCGACTCGGCCGGGGATCGAAGTAAACGTACTCGTTCACGCCCATCCGGGCATAAACCTCCGGCTTCTCTTCCAGATCACTGATCCACGAGATACCCGATACAACCTCGAAGACGATAGCCGGGGGTGGGGAAAGGGGTGGATCAACGCGCCAGCTTTCCAGGTAATATTCCTGGCGTTCATCCAGAACCACTCCTTTGTAAACCGCGATATCCGGGATTGTCGGAACCTCGTACGGATCGGCGGTCGTATATATGTTGAGCTTCAGAGCGATGTGCCAGCGTTCCGCGCGAAACATCCACCCCAGAAGAGCGATGAGATACATCACCATGTCGGCCTGGAGCTTGCTGTAGCCCCGCAGCTCCTCTTCGGTCGGGTGGCCGTCATAATAGTATTGTATTCGTCGCTTGCTGATCATTGAGATCGCCTTGTGGCTTCCGCCATCGTGCCGCATCCGGTTTGCGCTGATCGGTCGAACCCAGAACCTGCCCGGTGGCGGCGTCGTGGAAATCGCACAAAAGATTGCGCTCCTACACGAATGCCGCGCCGATTGTAGGAGCCGAATCCCTTCGGCGATTTGCGCCGCGCCGCCGCTGCGGTCCGCGGAGGCTCGGCAGCGCTATAATATCATGACCGTCAGGACCGCGCGGTGGGGATAACCTTCATCGCTTCTCCCTGAGCACTGATACTGAGCGCAACAAACTTCATCATTCGCGATACGCTCAAGGATGCGCATCTCGCGACGTCGCGCCGGGGAAGAAGGCCGGCTCCCTCTGGCGGCAGCGTTCAATTCTACCCGTGAGAAGCGCTGCCGCCTCTCACATCATGAAATCTCCACCGTCAATACGAGCAGTGAAACTCCCGGACGCACGCCGTCCCGGTCGCCGCCATTCCCGGATCGCCGTCCTCACCATCGTGCTCCTCGCCATCGTCGTCCCCACCTTCGCCGACCCCGGCCCGCCGGTCATTCCGGTGGGCTTCGACGCGTATCGTCAGTGGGCGCGATGGCCCTACCAGCGGATCGGAATGCGCACTTACATGCGGAGCACCTATGACCGCCGCGGCGGAAACGAAGGCGCCGACGCAAGCCATTTCCTCTATCAGCTCGCCGATGATTTCAATGTAACCCTCGATGTCGAAGGCCCCGGAATTCTTACGTTTGCCCGTTTTAAC
Organism: Armatimonadota bacterium; assembly: GCA_035686845.1. Lineage (GTDB taxonomy): Bacteria > Armatimonadota > DASRZA01 > DASRZA01 > DASRZA01 > DASRZA01. Next base: position 2,129 of record DASRZA010000134.1, read on the forward strand.
CACTGGCATGGCAGCCCGTGGCATTTCGTGGTGGATGGGACCGACCACGTTATCCAGGAGACCAGCACGGCCGATCCCACGCACCCAAAACCGGATTCCATCTTCCTGCCGCCGCGACTCTTCCCGGAACCGCTCGCCTGGACATGGGCCACAACCAGAGGCGCCGACCTGTTAGCCGTCCCAATCCCCTTCCAAAAGTCGTTCAGAATCGCCTACTCCCGGACCCATTACGGAACCGGTTACTATATCTATCAACAGTTCGTCGCCGGTATTCCCCTCTCACAGCCCATCCGTACCTGGGTTGGAACGAGCTCGCCTCCCCGGGACGTGCTGGACCTGATCAACCGCTCCGGCAGCGATCTTGCGCCGAAATCCGGCGCCGCCGAGGGCAAGAAACTCGGCGTGATGGAGACCGGAGGCGATGATCTGACGCTAACGAAGAACGAAACTCGACTGCTGCAGACCATCCGGCCCCGCGGGCCTGCGATGCTCCGCTCGTTGGAGTTCTCCTGCCCCCGAGACGAGGCGGTTTCGTTCGGAAAGGCGCGCCTCCGCGTCACCTGGGATCACCGCCGTTATCCCTCCATCGAAGCGCCTCTCGCCCTCTTCTTTGGCGCCGGTACACTCTACAACCGGGATAATCGGGAGTATCTTGTTAAGGCATTTCCCGTTTACATCCGATTCCGCGCGGACCGGGTCACGCTGGGCTGCAATTTCCCGATGCCATTCTTTCAGTCAGCTAAAATCGAGCTCCTGGGAAATGGCTCAGGCGCTCTTTCCGGTATCCGATGGCGCGCCCGGTGGCAGCCGTTCCACGACCCGCGTGCTCAGATCGGCTACTTCCACGCCACCTACCGCGACCACGGCGCTCCGGTTCCGGGGCACGATCTCACGCTGCTCGATACCCGCAAAGCCGAAGGCGGGGGCGATTGGTCCGGCAGCCTGGTTGGCACATCCTTCATCTTCTCTGACCGCGCCAACCTCAGCACGCTCGAGGGCGACCCCCGTTTCTTCTTCGATGACAGCCAGACCCCGCAGGTCCAGGGAACCGGTACCGAGGAATGGGCCGGCGGCGGCGATTACTGGGGCGGCCAGAACATGACTCTCCCCTTTTTTGGACACCCGGTCGGAGCGCGTGACGCAAAATCCGCAAAGAATGACGAAGACAAAATCGAATCCGCCTACCGGTTCCTGCTCGCCGACCTGATGCCCTTCGGCAAGAATGCGATCATACGCCTGGAACATGGCGGAGTCGATCAGTCGACAGAACACTACCAGACCGTCACCTACTGGTACGGCATCCCGAGCGCCTCGCTCGTCAAAACCGATACCCTTCAGATAGGCGAGGCGGCAAGCGAGAGCGCCCACCATTATCTCTCTCCATCCGCATCGCCCCCTTACGAGATTCGCTCCCGCTACGAATGGGGACCGGATACACTGGACGGGAAAACCATATACCCGGCGCAGACCGACCGGGGCCGCACGATGACCGGCGATTCAGAATTCACGCTCAGACTCACCCCAAAGAACCTGGGAGTGATGCTGCGCCGCAAGCTGGATTATTCGTATGCAAACCAGCGCGCGGAAATCTGGGTTTCCGATCCAAAACCGGGCTATCCGCCCGTCTGGAAATTCGCGGGCGTCTGGTATCTCGCCGGTTCCAACACCTGCGTCTATTCCAACCCGCGAGGAGAACTCGGCGCGGCGCAGCATGTCGTGGAGAGTTCCAACCGTCGGTTCCGAGACGACGATTTCCTGATTCCGCGCAGCTTGACCGAGGGAAGGTCGACGATCCGCGTCCGGGTCCGCTTCACACCCGTGCGGCGGCCGCTCTTCCCAGGTTACCAGGTCGGGGAACTCGCGTGGAGTGAAATCCGATATGACGCCTACTGCTTCGTGATGCCGGGCGTCCATCCCACACCGCGATGACCCGCTGCGGCGCCCGGTTCGGCCGGGGCAGAATCATGGTATCTCGATATACTCTTAACAGAAGTTCACCCGGTAGGCTCCTCACAGAACCCGTCCTGGGCCGCGGCCTTCAATGGATCGCTTGGTAAACCAGAAAACGCAGGGAACAGAATGGACCTTTCAAAGCTCGAGACCCTCCGAGATAAGATGGTGAAGGCGAAGGATTTTTCGGAGGTGGTCCATTACTTCATGGACCATTTTGGTGAGAACCGCGATTTTATCGCGCTCGGCAAAGCCGGGCGCAGTCATGTGGTGGAAACCGGCCTCGTGAAGCTCCTCAATCAGGCTTTGCATCGAGAAGTCCGTTTCGTTAGCATGATGCTGATGGCAACGCCGGGAACAGACTTCTCGCATGGTAGTTTTATGGCCGATAAGGGGTTTGGCATGTTCTTCTATTTCAAAGATAACAGTATGGGGATGGTCGCCGCGCAATTTCCCGAGTTGAACGGCCAGACCCTCTTCGCACGCTTCACGGCGATGCCGCTCCCCAAGGGGTCCGACCCAAGGGCCAACTGACCGGTCGTGATCGTTTCCCGCGAGACCAGCGTTCCGGCCCGGACAGACACGCGACCGACCACGCGCCGGATTAAGCCGCTCTGATTGTCACTCCCTGGCAGCGGGTAGATTCTCGGGATCGACGCCCAGCTTCCGTAACGCCGCCCAGGCTCGCTCCTTCAATTCGCGCTCGACTTCTTTAGCGGCGCGCTCGGTCTCTTCCCCCGTAAGCCGCATCAGTCCACTCCGCTCATAAAGCCTCAACCACCCCGCTTCCGGAACCAGCCAGCTTTGAAGCTCATCGCTCCAGACCCGCCCGCTCTCATCCGCCGGAAGCTCAATGGCTCTTCCGTCCGCCATCCTCCACACCCTCAGCCCTGGCGAGCCTGCCGGTCGTTTCAGCCGCGCGTCAAGGTAAACGTACTCCCTCACTCCCATCCGCGCATAAATCTCCGGCTTATCGTTTAAGTCCTTCTGCCAGGTGTCTTTTGACGCGACCTCGAAAACAACGGCGGGAGGCGGAGCCTCTGGCGGGTCGATCCGCCAGCTAAGAACCCGCGCCTCTTGCTCTTCGTCCAGGACCACGCCCTTATACACCGCGACATCCGGGACGGTTGGAACCTCATCGGGAGCCGGGGTCAAGTAGATGTTAAGATCCAGGGCGATGAACCAGCCTTCGCCGCGAAACATCCATCTAAGCAGAGCGAGGATGTAGGTTGCCAGCCTGGCCTGCAGCGCGTTGTAGCCCATCAGATCCTCTTCGGTGAGATGACTGTCGTAGTAGTATTCGATTGGTGGCTTGCTGATTACCGACATGATTGCCCTCCTGGGAACCGCCATCGAATCGCTTCCGATATGCGTTCGTAGTTTAGCGATCTAACAGAGCTGCCTGGAGATCCGGTTGGCATTTTTCCGCTCCCCATACCGATAGAATTGTAGCATCTTAGCACAACAGACGTTAAGGAACTGCGGCAGCCGGTTCGGCCGGGACATCCTGCAGCGAGACGAGCTTGAAATACCGGTAGAAGTGATAGTTCAGACCCAGCGCCCCAACCCCAAAAACCAGTATCGAGAAGTTTCGGGTAGGCTGAACATGAGCCGGGAAGAAGATCGCGGCGATCACAAAAGGCATCAGCGAGATCGCCGACCAGATAAGAATATACCGCGCGATTCCCCTTTGAATCGCCTTCAGGTCCCTCGTCGCCGGCTGATCGATCATGATGCAGGGCGTCAGCGCCATGCCGGCCCAGAAGGTGAACATCATCAATTGTACCGGATTAACCTGAAACGCATAATTATGCAGCACGAACCATTCGATGCTGAGACCTATATATCCGTAGAGAAGAAAGTAAATCAGTCGCGCCCTGAGCTTTGACTTCAGCCGCCGTTCAAGCGCTGCCCGAATGTAGTAGGCGATCGCCAGAAACCAGATGTAGTTCAGCAGCGTAAAAACAAAGCCGTGAACCGTCCTGTGAACCAGGAGCTGGTTGGAGATTTCGCCGGGAAAAGCGGCGAAGATCAGCCCGATGGCAATAAAAACGCCGAGTTTTCTCATCCTTCGCCGCTCGCTTCCCGAAACATTTGTCTCTCACTTCACTTGTTCAAGCAATGAGACCTCCTAACACCCAAGACATGATCACGGCTTTATGGCGATCTTGATGACGCCATCCCGCCGCTCACCGAAGAGTTGATAGGCTTCCACGATGCGGTCCAACGGATAGTGGTGGGTAATTAACGGCGTTAGATCCACCCGTCCATACTTAACCGTCTCCATGAGCCGCCTCATCCGCTCCTTGCCGCCGGGGCAAAGAGTGGTGACGATCCGGTTGTCACCGAGGCCCGCGCTGAAGGCGTCGTATGGGACCTGCAGTTTTCCCGAGTAGACTCCGAGGCTCGAGAGGACGCCGCCCGGCCGCAGGCAGCGCAGGGCGTTCTCGAATGTCGTCTGTGTGCCAAGCGCCTCGATAGCGACGTCCGCGCCGCCTCCGGTGAGCTTTCGGATTTCGGCGACGACATCCTCCTCGCGGTAATTGAGGACATAATCAGCCCCCATCCGCCGGGACATTTTCAGTCGTTTCTCATCCTCATCCACCACCATGATAAGTGAGGCGCCCATGAGCCGGGCGCCCGCGGTTGCGCAGAGACCAATCGGTCCCTGGGCGAAAACGGCAACCGAGTCACCAATCCGGACTCCGCCCGATTCAGCGCCGCTGAATCCTGTTGAGGCGATGTCCGCTAACAGCAGTACTTGCTCATCCGACAGATTATCGGGAATACGGGCGAGATTTGCCTGCGCATCCGGCGCCAGCAGGTATTCCGCCTGTGCGCCATTGATGGTGTTGCCAAACCGCCATCCACCCATCGCCCGATAGTCGCCATCACCACCGCATTGGGACTGCTGGCCGGAAAGACACGCTCGGCACTGTCCGCACGGGGTGATGGCGCCCACGAGGACGCGGTCGCCAACGCTATAACCCCGGACGCCCGGCCCAAGATCCGCAATGACGCCTACCGGCTCGTGGCCGATGGTCAGGCCCGGCTGCACGGGATACTCGCCCCGCACAATATGGAGATCCGTCCCGCAAATAGTGGTCAGGGTGATCCGGATAACGGCTTCACCAGGTCCCGGACGGGGCCGCGCTACCTCTTCAATTCCAAACTGATTGACGCCTCGAAAGACGTTTGCTCGCATGGTTTCCATGGACGTTCTTCCTCCAGTCGATCCATGATACTGGCGAGATACATTGCCCGTACCTCACTGTAGCCGCTACGACTCCGATTAGAGACCTAAACGGAGGACAGGCGCGGGGACGGTCTGCGTACCTCGCGCCCCGTACCTCGCGCCCGCTCTTTTCGGGGGGGTCTGCTTCAGCGGGCTTCATTCTGCTGCAGTGTCGGGGTTTAGCCCGATGCGGCAGGCGGCGGCCGCTGCATCATCAGAAATCCCTGCGCGACTGGTACCATGATAGTGCCGCAAGCCTCCGCGCCTATACAGCTCGGGATAAAGGAGCCCGGCCGGTATCCGGGCGCGAAAGACGGTCAACCATCGTTGACAATAACCGCGATAAAAGGTAGACTGCTGACGTTGGCGCGATCATACTACGTCCCCACCGGAACTTGAGAGGAGAATGGCTGTGGTCATCACATTCATTCTGAACGAGGCCCCCTACGGGTCGGAGAAGAGTTACAACGCGCTGCGGCTGGCGATGGCGCTGCAGAAGGATCACACGGGCGTCGAGATCCGGATTTTCCTCATGGCAGACGCCGTCACCTGCGCTCTCGCGAACCAGTCTACACCCGACGGGTACTACAACGTTGAGCGTATGCTACGTTCGGTCATCCACAGGAACGGACAGGTCCGGCTCTGTGGCACGTGCTGCGAGGCTCGCGGCCTCAAAGGACTCGCCCAGATCGAGGGCGCAGAGATTGGATCGACGGCGGAACTGGCCCGGTGGACCGTCGAGTCGGACCGGGTGCTCACATTCTAAGCGCTACCTGCAGCCTGAGCCTTACCCACGCCGGCAGCGAACGGCCTGCCCGCCCGGCTGCGATCCGCGTGTTTCGCGGCGTCGGGCTCCGGCGCAGCCAGATGGCCTGAGCGGACGAATCCCATGCTAACGAATCGCACGCTTCCCACTGCTCTTCAGCCCGCTGATACCGTGGCGGTCGTGGCGCCGGCTGGCCGCGTAGACCCGGAAGCTCTGGAGAGGGGAGTGGAGACGCTGCGAGCACGAGGGCTGCGCGTTAAGGTGGGCAGACACGTGCTGGACGCCTACGGCCACATGGCCGGCGCGGACCGTGACCGCGCGTCCGATCTTATGGCAGCCTTCCTCGATCCCGAGGTGCACGGCGTGTTCTGCGCCCGCGGCGGTTCCGGGTCAGCCCGCATGCTGCCTTACCTCGATCTGCGGGAGATAGCCACTAACCCAAAGGTGTTCGTTGGCTACAGCGATGTCACGGTGCTCCACCTGGCATTGGGCCGCTCTGCCGGCTGGCCCACCTTCTACGGCCCGATGGTTGCCACCGACGCAGAGTGCTGCCGCGACGATGATTGCTTCGCGGCGCTCTGGCGGCTGATCAGCCGCCCGGAGCCAGCCGGGGCGCTACAGTTTGACGATGGTCCCCGATCGGCCCGTGTGCTAATCGCCGGCGCCGCGGAGGGCATGCTGACGGGTGGAACGCTCTGCCTGGTCGAGAGCAGCCTGGGCGCCTCCTACCAGGCCCGAACAGAGGGCCGGCTGCTGGCGCTGGAGGACACAAACGAGACGCCCTGGCGAGTGGATCGGATGTTGACTCACCTGGGCCATGCCGGGCTGCTGGAACAGGCGGCCGGGTTCATCATTGGATCCCTGTCCAACCTGGAGACCGACTCCAGTGATGACCTCTCCGTAGAGCAGTCCTTGCTGGACCATCTTGGTCCGTTCGGCAAGCCGGTGCTCTATGGGTTCCCATTCGGCCACATCGCCGCGCCGCTGACTCTGCCCCTCAACTGCCGCGCCCGGGTGGATGCCGACGCAGAAACGCTCACCGTGCTCGAAGCCGCTGTCGCCCCACGCTCTCGAGCATGAGGAATCGATGTACAGAGCAAATTCTATGCGGGCGCCGGACGCTTCCGGGCGTCATCGCCGGGCGACAACCTCTGCGACCAGCACCCGGGGATTGAGGGAGCGCGCGTTGCGGAGAGCGCGCCGCAGAATCGTATCGCGGAACCCGGCAGACCGGAACTCATTCAGAAGGGCGCCGCCCTCCTTTGCCCCGGCGATTCAACTGAACCAATTCGCGGGGTCGATTGACTCTTCCACCGAGATCGGCTCCCGCAGGATCAGTTCAGCGGCGAAGACCGCGCCCTCCGGTCTCACCACGCGGGCCAACTCACGGAAGATGCTCTCGCGCGCCGGGTTCAGGTTGAAGATGCCGTTCGCCAGCGCGACGTCCACGCTTCCGCTCTCTAACGGGAGATCTTCGGCGGCGGCTTCCAGCAAGTTCACGTTCTCTGCGCCGGCCTCCGCCACAGCCCGCCTCGCTCTTTCCAGCATGGCCCGGCTGAAATCCACGCCGATGACCCGCTTTCCCGACTTTCCCGATGTTACATCGGGAAGACCGTCGGGAAGGGCGCGACCCACCCGCCGGGCAGCGATGAGCAGATCGAGCCCCGCCCCACACCCCAGGTCCAGCACATGGGCGCCCTCCGGGATGTCGGCGAACACCGAGACATTGGAGACGCCGCAGAAGGTTTCGACCGCGACGGCCGGCAGCGTGTCCAGGAGCTCCGGAGAGTATCCCAGGCCGAGGGCGAGAGCGCGTCCGGTGGGAAAAAGCGGATCTTCATCCGGCCGCTCCGCAATAGCGGAATAGGCGAGTCGAACACTCTCTCGAAGCTGCGTTCCCTGGCTCGCGTCCATCGCCTGCACCGTCTCGGTCCTCCTACCGGTAGTGTACGAGCGCCGGGGGAATAAGTCAATTACGAATCCTCGCTCTCAAGCAGGCGCAGCTTGACACCTGAGTTTGTTCCTTTTGCTGCGAACAATAGACAATAACGAGAATAAACAGTAGCATTCTCATGCCGGCGGGACTGTCCCACTTTCCCACAACATTTCTAGAGGAGTGTCAATATGGCAGCGACGCAGACCAGGGCAGCGCACGCCGATCAAAAGGGCCGCGTCACCCTGGGGAGGAAACACGCCGGCAAGCTGTACCGTGTTGAAGAAACCGCCCAGGGGAAAGTCGTCCTCACGCCCGTTGTCGAGATTCCAGCGGAGGAGGCCTGGCTTTACCACAACCCCACGGCATTTGCTCTGCTGACCATAGGCATTGAGGACGCCGCCGCCGGGCGCGTTTCGGACGCGGGGTCGTTCGTCGACTACGCGCACGACGACATCGACTGAGGAGATTGGCGAATGCCGTTCTGGGTCCTTGCAAGAGTTCGCCGCTGTGAGATGCGGATCAC
>DASRZA010000135.1:0-18549 GCA_035686845.1 Armatimonadota bacterium
GTTCGGCGTACTGCTTGAGCTGTGTCTCCCCAATGCGCATATCTTCAAAATAATCAACGCTCATGGCCATCCATCGCAGGATATCAGCGCCATAGATCTGCATTACCTGATCCGGCTCGATGACATTGCCGAGGCTCTTGGACATTTTCCGCCCCTGCTCGTCGACGGTGAAACCGTGCGTTACGACTTCTCGATAAGGGGGGCGTCCGCGTGTCGCCATGCCGATCATCAGGGATTCGTTGAACCAGGCGCGAAGCTGGTCGTAACCCTCAATGTAGAGATCTGCAGGATAGCTGAGGCCCTGCCGCTGCTCGAGGACGGCGCGACAGCTTGAGCCCGAGTCGAACCAGACGCTGAGCGTATCGGTCTCCTTGCTGAACCGGGCGCCACCGCACTCGGAGCAGACCGCTCCGGGCGGCAGGAACTCGCTTACGTCCCGCTCAAACCAGACATCGTTGTTCTTCTCACGGGTGGCGGCGGCGATCAGGGCGATCGATTCGGTGGTGATATAGGGGTTGTGGCATGCGTCGCAATAGATGACCGGAATCCCGACGCCCCAGGCGCGCTGCCGGGAGATGCACCAATCCGGGCGATTGGCGACATTCGATCGGATTCGCGCTTGCGTCTGCGGCGGATACCATTTCACCTGGTTATCGATTGCCTTCAGGCATCGCTCCCGGTGCCCACCATGCTCCAGGTTCATGAACCACTGCACCGTCGCCCGGAAGATAACGGGACCCTTGCAGCGCCAGCAGGTTGGATAGCTGTGGACGTATGGCGCCTGATGCAGCAGCGCTCCCACCTCCTTGAGCGCCTCCACCACAGCCTCGCCGCCCCGATCGATATGCATTCCGGCAAACCGGCCGGCGTCCTCCGTAAAGATACCACCCTCATCCACCGGGCAGAGCGCGGGCAGGTGATACTGCTGCCCGATAACAAAATCTTCGATCCCGTGGCCCGGCGCCGTATGTACCAGCCCGGTCCCGACCTCCAGACTCACGTGTTCGCCCAGCGCCACCACACTCTCGCGGGTGTAAAGCGGATGGCGGAATCGAAGTCCCCGCAGCTCACTGCCGAGAAGTCTCTTCACCACCCGGATGCCCAGATCGTCGAGATTGGTAGAATCGAGATCTCGTCCCTCGGGAAGTTCGGCAAGGCCGCAGAGAACCAGCGTTTTGGCCGCAAGCGCTTCGGCCAACAGGTATCGATCGTCTCCCACGGCGGCGACGAGATAACCAAGCTGTGGATTCACCGCAATCGCCATATTCGCCGGGATGGTCCAGGGCGTGGTGGTCCAGATGATGGTATAGCAGCGCGCCAGGTCGTGTTCGGAGAAGACATCATCGAGGTCGCGATCTGCGCGAAACCGCACGTAGATAGAGAGCGAGACGTGCTGCTCGTCATATTCGATCTCAGCGCCTGCGACAGCGGTACGGCAGTTGGGACACCAGTGGATAGGGCGCAGGCCGCGATAAAGGAAGCCGCGCTCCGCCAGATCACCGAAGATCTCCACGAGGCGCGCCTCGTACTGCGAGCTCATGGTAAGGTAGGGCGAATCCCATTCACCACGGACCCCGACACGCTTAAACTGATCGCGCTGCGTGTTTACCCAGCGCGCAGCGTACTCGCGGCAGGCGCGCCGGATTTCCAGCCGGCTCGGGTTTTGCTTCTTCTTCCGGAACTCCGTGCTGACGGCGTTTTCAATTGGCATCCCATGATTGTCCCAACCGGGAACGAACGGGGCGCGGAATCCGCTGAGCGTGCGGTAGCGGGTAGTGACGTCCTTCAGCACCTTGCCTTGCATCGTGCCTAAATGGATGTTTCCGTTTGAGTACGGCGGACCATCGTGCAGGATAAAGCTCCCCTTCGGCGCGTGCTTTTCGAGCGAAAGGTGATAGAGTTTTATCTCTTCCCAATAACGCTGGATTTCGGGCTCGCGACGCGGCAGATCCGCCTTCATCGGGAAGTCTGTCTGGGGAAGATTCAGCGTCCGGCTGAAATCGGCCTTCTTAGGGGAATCTTTGGTTCCCGAGGGAGATGGAGTAGTCTTATCGCTCATTTCAACCGGAGTCTTTATCCTTATAGAGGTCCATTTAGAACCATGATTATACCTCTCGTACGGCCGCAAGTCAATCGTGTGATCGACATACCTGCGCATGTTTATAGCGCAGCGGCCGTTCGGGCGCTAAGATAGGAAGCATCAACCGTTCTACCTACGCCGCCACTTCGCAGCGCCAACCGTTACACACAGGCTTCGAATCGGCAGCGTCACGCAGATTCAAGACACGTCGAATTTCCTGGCACGCCAGGGTGTAGGTTCACCGGCAGCCCCCCGGCCCGGCCCCCTGGCCCCCGATAACGGGGGAACTGCAGCGCCCTGGCCCCCGTCCCCTCCAAAATGGGGCGGCGACTGCCGGCTTATTTGCGTCGGCGTACGCTCGGCGCGTTCGGGAGTATTGGCCATGCCCGGTGTCATCAAGGAATTCAAGAGACATTATAACAAGCCGGATCAGGAATTCGACTGTGAGAGGCTGCACCAGGACGAAAGCCTGGTGATCTTGCGCTACGTCACCACGCAGGCCTTTTCAATGTCACACGGAGAGGCGCCGGCCGGCACGTCGACTCTGGGGATATACCGGCGCGGCGCCCGGGCTGTCTTTTGGAAAATGTTAAGCCCGGATGGCGGCCTGATTGGCTATCTGCTGCACCTTTGCGAGCCGATTGTCATCCTTCCCGACGGCGTTTCGTACAAGGATTTGATGCTCGACATCTGGCAGGCGCCGCCGGCGGCGCCGATTCTGCTGGATGAGGACGACCTCAGCGCCGCGGTCGAAGCCGGGCTTATACCGGTCGAAGCCGCCAACGAGGCGCGCATAGACGCGAAAGCGCTCCTCACCCGCTTCGAAAACCTGGTTCGAGGGGCGGAGGAGACGCTTCGGCAGTATGTGGGACCGCAGTAACGACAGAAACCATTCCGTCGAGGGGTTCAGCGCATTAATAGCGATCTACGTCGCGGGATTCATCACGTGGATAGTAATCGAAGACGGCACAAAGCCCGCGATGTCGAGCGTCTGGATGAACTGAAAAACATCCGCCTGCTGGTGATACTCAACCGTAACCGTCTGGTTGTCCAGGTCCATCGCCGGCTTGCCCACGAGGCCGGGCACGGGAGTCGCATTTGGGGCGGTCCAGGCGCTAAAAGCATTCGTAAGGCCATCCGTGCAGAGCGGGCAGCAGAAGTGAGGCAGCTTGGCGACGAGCTGGAAGTGGGGAATCCCCTTTAGCATCATGGCGTGCGGCGCCAGGCCCGACTTACGGATATCTTCATAGAGCGTATCGAAGTCAACCTCCGTCAAAGCCTGGTTGATTGGAAGCTCAGCGACAAATTTGCCGCTATAGTCCTCGAACGGCGCGCCGTTCGCCATCACGCCCTTCTTCTTCATCATCGCCAACGTTTGCGCCATCGTGGGCCGTTTCTCCATGGTCAGCTTACCCAGCCATGGTATTCCCTTGAGTGCGGTCACAACGGCGCCTTCACAGCCCGTGCAGCAGAGATGACCGACTTTCACTGTGATCTGCGGATGGCCATTCGCCGAAAAGTCGGTGTAAGGCACGTAATCCTGCTTATTCGTCACACGATCGACGCCTATCAGCAAGAGGCCGAAGACGGCCGTAATGATCAGCATCTGCTGAATTCGTGTGGTGATTGCCGACCGAGCGCCTCGGGCGTAAACAATTCCTGCAAGTAGAATGCAGCACGTCATGCCGACGATGATCCACTGTTGAATATTGCCAGCGCTTTCCATGATTTTCGAACTCCCCTCAGATCTCTCTCAAAAACATATTCTCTAGCCGGGCAAGCGGGATGCTCGCCCGGTTAGAAAGTCCTCAATTACATGCCCATTCCGGCCATGGGTTTCGATGTCCCGCTCCCGGCCGGTGTTGGCGCCGCCATCTTGAAGGTGTGGTTTTGCAGCGCGGCACAGTGCGCGGCCACTTCCGCCTTGGTGAAGTAAGGATCGGGATGAGGCACCGTCGTCAAATAGTACAGCATCGGGAACACGGCTAAGAAAGCGATGGCAAAAGCCGACACAATTGACACCGCCGCTTCTAAGAATGTCTTGCCCACCCTGGCGAGCTGCGCTCCTTTCTCCTCAATCCGGTAGAACTCGTCGGAGAGGTTGTTGGAGAAGAGCACCACGCAAAAGGCCCCAATCGGGTAGAGGTGTGGGATTTCATCCCAGCCAAAGTCAACAAGCATCAGCTTGGTGAAGACGTAGACCATCAGCAAGCACCAGAACCGGCAGAAAATCCCCATCATCAACATGAAGCCGGTCATGACTTCCGCCATGGCAAACGCCATCAGCCAGTTCTCGCGGAAGTAGGTAGGATCAGTTCCCATGGAGAACATCTTGATCATGGGATCGGACATCACACTTGGGAAGTTGTCCGCAACGCCAATGGTCAGGTAATAGTTATAGATCTTGACCCATCCGAGCACGAAGAATCCGAAGCCCAGAATAATCCGGACCCAGCGCATCTGGGAACGATTGATACTGGTGATCGGGCGTTTCCACGAGTCCCACGGAGCGCACATGTAAACGACGGCCACGGTGAGCACCGGGAGCACGTCTACGGACGCCTTCCAGTCGTAGGCGAACAGCAAATAAAGAAAGGTGCCGAAGATCGTGGCGCCGCCAAGCGGGAGAAACGTTTGAGTGAGCATTCCAACGCCCATCGCGACCTGGGCGAACTGGAAGAGCGCCAGGTTCGAGGGCTCCAACGGATAGCTCGTCATGACCAGCGATTTGTTAGCCGCCGCGAACATCAGCACCAGCGCCCCAATGCGAAGGAACAAGATGACGAACCACTCGCTTAAGCTGTTCCACCAGGGCAGCTCAATCGGTTTATCGGTGATAAACGAGGCGATGAAATGCACGACATCCCGCGGCCGACCCCGGAGGTTGCGCAGGATCTTGTTCTCTACAAGATCATCCAGCGGGTCCCGTAAGAACCAGATCGACATCAGGGTTCCGAGGAGCAGAAAGGTGATGCCGGAGACGATCAACATGTTATGCCCGGGCCCGGAGAAGCTTTGAAAGTACTCCTCGCAAATCGGATATTTGGGCATGTGAGGGATAAAACGCTCATGAGCCGACGCCACCTGTGGCGCCAGCAGCAGCAGCGCGGCGCCCCATAACCAGGCCGGGGATCGTAGAGACTTCATTGAAAACTCCTTCTTATCTCAACACACTCGCGCAAAGTTCCGGGCACTCGATAGGATCCCTTTGGGATATCGCGCTTTAGAGCGCCACAATGCGCTGGAAAGATTCCAGTTATAGCGATAACGAACCGGGAGCGGTGGTGCATTCAGGCCTGCCCACTCCGATAAAACCTGATGCGGAACGAAGCAAATCCTACAAGAAAATGGAAAAGAATCGGAAAGCTTGATTTGAAAGCTATAGCTTGAGTTGAAAAATAGATCACGTGGCGTCTCAGCCGGCAGGGAAGCTGCGGGAGACGTTGAGTATCTTCGGCGCCCAAATTGAGAGGGCGCGTCTCCAATGGGATAGATACAACTGCGACAGTCGGGTTCCGACTTTATTGACCTCGGACCCCTCGGTTTGTAGGTATATCGGCGGCCTCTCTTTATAGGTATACCAGAGATCGCGAGAGGTATCAAGCACATAGTATCCATTGTGAAACAAATCTGACGCCTTTCCACGGCTAACGAACGTTCAAAGCGTAAGAAGCTATCACCGGGTAACGGCAGTCGCGGGCAGGAATCGTTACCCGCTGCCGCGAATATAGATAGCGCAGGCCGGAGCGCGAAGTGGATGATTGCCGCCCGCCTCAGAAACGACGCATCCCCACGGGAATCAATGATTCCTGAGTAGGCGAAACAATGAGCCAGGAAACACCTCCCAACGACAATGTAAATCCGACGGGACTCACGCCCGTTCCGTTACTGACTCAGGAGCCATCCAGCCTGCGCGGCCGCGCCGTGGGTCTGGCGCTGGCGATCTGCGCGGTCATGACAATCGGTACAGTGGGCTTCCGCATCCTTTCACCGACGACGCCAAATTGGATTGATTGCGTCTTTCAAACGCTTGTGATTGTCACGACCCTCGGCATGGACGTGGTCGGAATCCAGAATTCCTCGGCGCCCACCGGGATCCGGATCTTCACGATGATTCTCAGCGTGCTCGGTATTGGGATCGCAGCCACCGGTTTCACCACCCTGACCAGTTTCGTCGTAGAGGGAGAGTTATCATCCTTGCTCGGCCGCCGGCGAATGGATCGGGATATCGCGAAGCTCCGCAATCACCATATTGTGTGCGGGGCCGGACGCACCGGCTGGAACATTATCCAGGATCTCATCAAAGCCCGGTCGCCATTCGTGGTCATCGATAAAGATGGAGCGCTCCTTCGGGAGATAGCGACGCGGAGTCAACCTCTCTTCCGGCGCCAGATCCTGTTCCGCCGGCAGCTCCTTTATATCAGCGGAGACGCCACCGATGAGCACACGCTGCAAAGCGCCGGCCTCAGCCGCGCCACCGGGCTGTTCGCGTCCCTCTCCAATGACCGGGACAATCTGTTTCTGGTGCTCTCGGCGCGCCATTTGAATCCTGAGATCAGGATTATCGCCCGTGGTTACGAAGCATCGGTACAGGCCAAGTTGAAACGCGCCGGCGCTGACGCGGTTATCTACCCGAACCAGATTGGTGGCCTGCGCATGTCCTCTGAACTGGTTCGACCCATTGTGGTGGATTTCCTGGAACCGATATTGAGGGACAATCGGCACGGAATGAGGTTTGAGGAGATCATCATCGATGACCACAATCGGTTCATCGGTAAGACTCTCCGCGAAATACATATCCGGGAGCGCACAGGCCTCCTCATCATCGCCTGCCGCCCCCGCGGTGGCGAATTTGTTTATAACCCACCGGCCGAGACGCGAATCGAAGCCGGCCTCACGCTCGTGGCGCTGGGAGCGCCGGAACAGATTCATCATTTGCGATCGCTCCTGGATCAGCCGGAAGAAGGCGCGGGGCGCGGGCGGAGGACGGAGGACGGTGAGAGGGTGAGTGTGTGAGTGAGTGTGTGAGTGAGTGAGTGTGTGGGTGAGTGGGTGAGTGTGTGGGTGAGTGGGTGAGTGTGTGGGTGTGGGTGGGTGGGTGAGACCGTGGGGGGAGATGGATACCTGCGTCCTGTACGCCGGACCCCACTCTCCGCGCCTCGCGCCCTTAGCCGAGATCAAAGCCTTATAAGCTCAAGGCCTAGTGAGATCAAAACCTTATGACTGAAGATCTGATACCTGAAGCCGGCTCGGCCTCGCCGTCCGCCGTCCCGCGTCCTCCGTCCTCCGTCCACCCTCCTCCGTCGTCATTGGTTGCGGAGTTGGAGAATCATTATATCGTGTGCGGGGCGGGGTTGACCGGGTGGTATATTATTCGGGAACTGATGGATACTCGGCGGCCGTTCGTAGCGATTGATCTCAATGAGGAGACGCTTCGGGATCTGGCGGCGCGCGGGCCGGCGCCTTGTATTGCTAAAGACGCCACCGAAGAGAGCACGCTGGCCGAGGCGAGGCTGGATCGCGCTGTCGGTTTGGTGGCGTCGCTTTCGAGCGACCGGGACAACCTGTTTCTCATACTGACGGCCCGGCATCTGAATCCTGGTCTTCGTATCATCGCGCGTGGTTATGAGCTTTCGGCGCAGGAGAAGCTCAAACGCGCCGGGGCCGACTCGGTCATCTATCCGAATCACATCGGCGGGCGGCGGATGGTTTCGGAGATGGTTCGTCCCGCGGTGGTCGGCTTTTTAGACCAGATGGTGAGAGACACCCGGCACGCGATGCGATTTGAGGAGGCTGTCGTGGGTCGTCACAGCCAGGTTGTGGGCAAGACCCTGGAGGAATCGGGAATTCGCCAGGCGACCGGGCTGCTCGTTATTGGCGCCCGGCATGGCGAGGGCCGGTTTATCTATAATCCTTCCGCCGAGACTGTGCTTCATGAAGGCATGGCCCTGGTCGTGCTCGGAGCGCCGGAACAGGTGACCGCGCTGCGCGGTATCGCCGAAAATCGCCCCTTGCAATAAGAGGAGATATGCCGTAGAATGTCGAAGCATGGCTTCAGTGCCTCGTTTAACGCGCGCAGCGGATGTTTGAGAAACACAGATACAAGATTTCCGTCATCGCCTCCGTGCCCTTCAGCCATCATTGAATCGTATTACTTATGGTCCATCGAATTCGAAGCAGTCCCCGTCTTGCGCTTCTGCTGCTCACCCTGGTGATTGTTTCCCTCGCCGCATTGATCGTCCGCCGACATGTTCGTGTTGATGCGGCGTCGAAATGGTACGATCTTGGTGTGGCGGCCTCATCGAAGCATAATTATCAAGAAGCTGCCAGGGACTTTGAGCTCTCTATCAAGAACGCGCCGGCGTTCACCCCTGCGTATGATCTGCTAGCGGGATCGCGCCTGGCGATGGGGCAGCCGGACCAGGCGCTGGAAATATTGGATCAGCTCCGGGGCCTGCGTCCCGGAGACGGCTACGTTTCCACCCGGATCGCGGAGACCTATTCCGACTCCGACAATGTGCTTGCGATGCGTTGGGCGCGGCAGGCGATCTTAGAGGCGCCTCGATCGCCCCGCGCGCACATGCTGTTGGCACTCGGGTTGGATCGGGCAGGGAACACGCGTGATGCGCTCGCGGAGGCCCGGTTGGCGGAGCAGCTTGCCCACTCGACGCTGCTCGCTGACGTCATCAAGGGTAATCCCGGTATTATAAAGCAGCCGGCTCAACTTCTGCTCACACTTCACGGACTGGTCTCCCAGGTTCCGTACGAGTAAGATTTACCACGTGATACTCCGCGCTTCTCACTGGATACTCGTCCACGCGCCGGGATTCAGAACGATCACCGCAGCGGAACTATCACGAAGAATCCTGCAGAAAGAACCAGGTGACCATCAATGAAATTCCACTTACTATTCCGCCCGAAGGGACGAACCATCGTCTTTGGGTTAGCGATAGCAGCGGCGTTAGCAGCCTTTCTGTTCTACCAGTTCGTGTTTCGACCGGGGCAGGCGATGCGCCACGCGGCCTACGAGCATTTCGCGGCGTCGGCGGCCGCGCTGCGGGCCGGCGACGATGCCCAGGTTGAAACCGAGTTGATTGCCGCAATTGCCGCATGGCCCCAATATGCCTCGGCGTACGCTCGCCTGGGCGACTTCTACAGCAACCATAAGCAGCCTGGTCTCGCAATCACAGCGTACCGCCGCCTCATCGAGATTGCGCCCGATTATCCGGATGTATACGGGAGCCTGGCGCAGGCTTGCGAGGATGACTCAGCGGATGGCGATGCCCGGCGCTACGCCAACGAAGAGCTTAAACGCGATCCAACCTCTCTTATCGCGCTGGATACTCTTGCCCTTCTCGACCGGCAAAGCCACGATTATCGTAATGCGATCGCGGAGGCGCGTAAAGCCTACACCCTGCAGCCGAAGGATCCGCGGGCGATCATTACGTATGCCCAGAGTCTTCTTCGTGATGATCCGGTGACGGCCGCGAAGGTGCTTGTGGGAGCTCAAAAGATTATGCCGCAGTCGTGGGAGGTGGCCTATGATCTGGGGTATTGTTACAGCCATGGCGGCGGTGGACCCGCGGCAAGCGTGCAGGCGATGGCGCAATTGCGCCATGCCGAGGCGATCGATGACACCCAGGCGCTCGTCCACCAGGAGATCTGCCAGTTGTTACTGCAGAAGCAGCAGTTCGTACAGGCGGCGCACGAGGGCGAGCTTGCTGTCAAGGCGGATCCATACGATTCCGAGGCGCTGCTGCTCTACAGCCAGGCGTTGGATTGGCAGGGAAAACATGCGCAGGCGGCTCCGATAGCGGCTGAATCCCGCGTACTGATCGGCGCGCAAGCAGACAAAATCAAGATCCAGACGCAGTATGGCGGGTTCCCAACGGATCCCGCCGTGGCGCATCGACTCGCAATCGACGATCTTAAACTGGGTCGGACGAGGGAGGCGGTTCTGGTTCTGGAGACCGCGCTATCGGCTCATCAGAGTGATAAAAGTTTGCGTGCCGACATGCTGGGTCTCCTTCGGGCAGGTGTTTCGCCGTGACACGGCCGGGTCCTGAATTTGTCTGCCGAGCGCGGGATCGAAGGGATGGACGGTAATGCCAAGCGGCCGTGAACTTCGCGGCGCCCGATACGCCCCTGTTCTCGTCCTCTTGTTGGGGACCTGTTTCATTTTGTTAGGGACCCGCTTCCTCGCGGGCTTCCACGCCAGGCGTACCGCAAAGGTCAAAGGCGCCGACCCCGCAATTTCTGCGCCGGTGTTCACCTCAGTGCCCCAGCGCGCCACTCCGTGCGGCGTCGATTTCGTGGACTGCGCCTTGAAAAGCGGCATCACGTATCGCTGGCCGCGGGAGCCCCGGCCGATGCGGAATATCGAGGCGTTTGGTCTTGGCTGCGCGTTCCTCGATTATGATAACGATGGTTGGCAGGATATCCTGCTGGTCGCTCGTCCGCATGTTCTTCTCTATCACAATGAAGGTAACGGTCAGTTCGAAGATGTAACTAAGCAGATGGGACTGGATCAGATCAAGGGCTACTGGAACGGCTGCTCCGTAGGAGATTACGACGGTGATGGCTATCTGGATATATTGCTGACCGGGTTTCATCGGCTGGCGCTTCTGAAGAATGATCATGCGCGGCGCTTTGAGGATGTGACCCTGGCCGCCGGTCTCAGTCCGTCTAACGATGGGAATTGGGGCAGCAGCGCCGGGTTCATGGATTTGCGGGGTCATGGGCAGCTCGACCTCGTTATCACGAACTATGTGATCTTCGGCCCGCATGAAAGGCAATATTGCGAGCTCAGGCC
This sequence comes from Armatimonadota bacterium, assembly GCA_035686845.1. Classification (GTDB taxonomy): domain Bacteria; phylum Armatimonadota; class DASRZA01; order DASRZA01; family DASRZA01; genus DASRZA01. The sequence continues at coordinate 10,893 of DASRZA010000135.1, forward strand.
CGGGATTAAGAGTGGCTGTCCGCCCCAGGACTACCGTCCCGATTATGACGAAGTCTGGGAGAATCTGGGGAATGGCCGATTCAAGAATGTTTCCGTCTCTTGTGGCATTAAGAACACGCACGGTTACGGTTTGGTGGTCGCATTCGCAGATATTGATGGCGATGGTAAGATGGATTTCTACATCGGGAATGACGGCGCTCCCGCGGAGCTGATGCACAACGAGGGTGGGATGCGGTTTAAGAACATCGACGTCTCCAGCGGAGTGGGATATGGTGAGATGGATCATGCCATCGCCGCCATGGGCGCCGACTGGGCCGACTACGACCGCGACGGGCGGCTTGATCTTGCCGTGACGGCGTTCTCCGATGAATCCTACGCCATCTTCCGAAACCTGGGGCATAATCTGTTCGAAAACGACGCCGATTCGCTGGGTGTAAGTGGTCCCACACTCAAACCGCTTGGCTTCGGCGCCAAATGGGTGGACGTAGATAATGACGGCTGGCCCGACGCCATTTTCGCAAACGGACACGTGTATGACAATGCGTCGCAGCTCGACCCGCTCTCGACGTATCAGCAGCCGATGATGCTTTTTCACAATGAACACGCGAAGGAGTTCATCGATCTTGTTCCGAAGATGGGCGGCGACATGGCTCGCCCCATTGTAGGGCGTGGGACCGCATCCGGCGATTTTGATAACGATGGGCGCGTCGATCTGCTTGTGGTTGATCTGGAGGGCGCGCCACTTCTGCTGCATAATCTCACCCGGACTTCCAACCATTGGATCACACTGGATCTCCGGGGCGCTCCCCCAAATCGCTTTGCGTATGGAGCGCAGGTGAGAGCCTGGGTTGGCAAACAGATCTGGGCGGGTCAAGTATCGCCGGCGTCCAGCTATCTCTCGTCAAGCGACCCTCGGATTCATTTTGGGCTGGGATCAGCCCGCAGTCTGGATCGCATTACTATTCGGTGGTCGGATGGACGAATCGAGAAACTGAGCCATATTCCCGGTGATCAGATCGCGATCATTCAGGAGGGCAAGGGAGTCGTCGGCCATGATCCGACGATCAGGAAAGGAACCAAGCCATCATGACATTCTTAATTAATCCACGAGAGCCATCACCTCTCGTCTCCACGTCCATCGCCGCGGTGATCGCTGTCGGCGTTCTACTTTTAAGCGGCTGCAGTCACTCATCATCGCCACCGGCGGCCGCGTCCACGTCTTCCGCCGCGCCATCCGCACCGACAGCGGCTCCTCACCCCGTTGAGGCGGCCAAGGTTATCTTCGAATCAGCCGATTATGATCGGCAGGCGCAGGTGATTGCAGGTCGGAATAGAATGGACCTGGCCGGCGCACTCGATACGCTGATAAAGGTTCGAGACCTGATGGCGAACAGGCCGAAGACGCCATCGGCTGCGATGGGGAACGGCGGACCGCCCAAGGCGATAATGGACAAAATGAGGCGCCTGTTAAACCCAACGAAGTTGAAGGCGATGGGAGAGCTTCGAAATATCATGACACAGCGGGAGATGGACGTGATCGTCAAGCACCCGAAGGATCGAGCGATATGGCTGCAAGGAGCGCAGCTCGATCTCGCGGCCGATCACCCACGTGTAACTGTACGTACAGACAGAGGCGACTTTGTGCTGGAGATCCGGCCTCAAGGCGCCGAGATCACCGCGGCCAGTTTCATTGCGCTCGCGTCGGCTCACTTCTATGACCATCACAAGTTCGACCGGTTTGTGCCCGGTCTTCTAATACAGGGCGGGTCATTGAATGGCGATGGAACCGGCGGGCCGGGTTACACGATTCCCGATGAAGATGGGACGATGCTGCACGATGTGGGGACTCTGGCCATGGCGAAGACCGCTCCCAACAAAGCCGGCAGTGAGTTCTATATCGCGCTCGGACCAGCTCCCCAACTGGATCATCATTATACGGTCTTCGGGTTGGTCATCCAGGGAATGGACGTCGTCCGGAAACTCACCAAAGGTGATACGATTATCAGCATGACCGTGACCAACCTCCCCGACGGTTATAACACGTCGGAGGGGGTGAAGATTCGGCGCGCTTGATCTACCCAATCTCCGTCGCCCGGGAGACCCCCCTCATTCCCCCCGCAAGCGGGGGGAGGTTTTCTCCCTCTCCGCTTGCGGGGAGGGCCGGGGAGGGGTCGTCGTAGGTTGCGGGGAGGGCCGGGGAGGGGTTCCGCATCTTATTGCGGTACGTTGGTCATTCCCATCATGCCTGTCATTCCGGGCATTTGCCCGGAATGAGGAAGCGGCGTGTGGCGCAAATGGAAGCTCTTGAGCGGCATGATCACGGCCTGGGGATCCCCTTCGCGAATCCGGTACATCTTATCCATGCTAAGATTCGTGAATCGCTGACGCTGTCGGCTGACCGGCCAGTAGACATCCACCGATTCAATCGCCTGCGCGTTTCCAAGCCCAATCTCCTGACGCAGCGGACAGCTTCCGAAGCTGGTCCCCGCCGTCACGGTACGGCAGATCTGCCGGCTGCCGCCGGGCGTGCGCACAACTACTTTAATCCGCGCCCCGATGGCGCTGCGATTGGTTTGCACGCCTTCCAGTTTCAACTTGACCCAGTGCCCCCCATGACCTGGATTCTCGTAGAGGACGCTGAACGCCTTATCTCCCTCAAGCGCGCCGCCCATCACTTCGAATATGTCCTGGTCGCCATCGTTGTCGATGTCGCCAAACGCGATGCCGTGGCCCTTCTGCAAATGACCGAATCCACCTGAAGTGGTCACATCCTGGAAGTATTTGCCTCCCGCGTTCCGAAACATCCGGTTCGGAATCAACGTGATGAGCTCCGGATCCCCCGTACCGAGATAAATATCGAGGAAGCCATCGTTGTCAAGATCGCCGAAACCGACTCCCATGGACGGCAGCACGTGATCCAGCCGCATAGCGCGGGTGACGTTCGTAAATGTGCCATCGTGATTGTTGTGATAAAGTATCGGGTGCGACGCTGTCGTTTTCTGGCCCAAATAATCCGCCGCGACTTCACCCACGTTGTCTATACCATACCCTGAGACGAACAGATCGGGCCATCCATCATTGTCGTAATCGAAGAAAAAACACGAAAAGCTGTTCTGGGGACCGGTAACCCCTGCGGCGCTGGCGACGTTGGTGAATCGCCATCGGGTATGGTCACGTGGATCCGGCCCATCATTTCGCAGCATCATGTTTGGCCCGTACAAGCAAGAGATATAGAGATCGGGCCGACCGTCGTGGTTGTAATCGGCGCTCGCAACACCCTTGACAAACGCAGTAATAGCGACTCCGCACGAAGCGGCGCATTCGGTGAAGGTTCCGTCGTGGTTATTGTGAAAGAGCTCGCACGGGTTGATTGCCCCGCTGGTGGGATCTGAGCTGCTGCTCGGCGTGGACTCATTTCCGACGAAGAGGTCCAGCCAACCATCCCCGTCGTAATCGAACCAGACGGCGGTCTGTGTGGGACGCATGTTCAAGAGGCCCGATTGCTCAGTTACGTCGGTGAACGTGCCGTTTCCGTTGTTTCGGAGCAGTGAACTGGGTATATCGCCCCATTTGCCGAACCATCCTCCTCGCAGAACGTAGACATCCGGGTAGCCATCGTTGTTATAATCGCCGCAGACAATGTTCAGGCCGCCGGTCTCGCCTATCAGCCCCGCCGCTTTGGTGCGATCGGAGAAGGTGCCATCGCCGTTGTTGTGAAAGTAGTGAAGCTGATCATGCATTCCGATAGAGGAGCACATAATATCGAGGCGGCCATTGTTTTCGAAGTCTTCCATAATGCAGCCGCCCGAGAGCCCGTAAACGTCCAGGCCGACATCGGCCGCCACGTTGGGAAACCGCTTTATGTCATAATCAGACTTGAACACCGATGGCGGAATACGCCACTCAGCCGGAACCTTAGCCGGATACTCTCCAATAGTCATATACGCCAGATTCAGCAGCCAGGCGGCCGATAGGTCGTCCGGGTTTTTGTGCAGCATGTCCATCAATACCTGGATGGCGTGCTGGGAACCGTACTTTTTCCGGTGAATGCCGCCGCCTTCGATGGGGAGAATGCACGAGCGAGCGTTCGGATTCATGAGGCAGTTCTGCTGTTCCCCGAGCCGGAGATACCCGGCGGCCTTCAACAACTCCAACTTTCCACCAAACACGTCCAAACCGGCTGGATACTTCTTTTTCATCAGAGTATCGAGCGCCGTAAGCTCGCGAAGCGAGGCCTCGGTATCGCCCGCGGAGAGCAGCTCAGTGGCATATTCGGTCAACAGTTGGATCTGGTCGAGTGGGTCTGTTGAACCTGCCAATTCGACCTTGAGTCGATCCGCGCGCTCGGCGCTGAGAAACCGAGGCAGATCATCGGCATTCCCGCCCGGGGGTATTTTGCTGAGGCGCGCCAGCATCTGGACAATGGTCTCCGAAGGCTTCTTTAGAGGCGCAGCAGGCTTCGCGGGCCAGTAGTTGGTCTCTTGAAAGCGTGCGTGGTGAAAATAAATGCGCAGCGCCAGACCGACAGCAAGCAGCGCTACGATGCTCGCGATGACCTGCGGAAGCCGACGGTTGAGGATAGTCATGATGTCTCGCAGTTTCGATGCGGATGACGGCAAGAGCCCGGTGGTTGCGCCAGGCGGAGGTTGGGGCGCGCGAATACGCGTTTCTATCTCAGGTGATCAGTGCATGTCATCCAGAATAGTGTACCACAATCATCAGCAAGTGGGAAGAGCGCGAGCGCAAATCATGGCGGGCCGGATCATGTTTCCCGCACGGCGAGAATCTGGTTGGCGGGGATATTGGTGAGGATCTGAGGCTTTCCGTAAAGCCAGTGGATTTCCAGCCGCTCAACGTGGGTCGCGCCGCCAAGCCCAAAATGAACCCGGTAATCGCTGGATCCGCCGTAGCTTCCGCCGCCGAGCACCGCCCTGAGCATCCTCTTACCGTTAACCGTTGCGATACACCGGACGCCCACCGGCGTGCAGCAGCCGTGCCGGTTGGTCAATTTGAGCAGGAGCCAGTTGGCGGGGGGCGAATCGTTGTGCAGCAAAGTCGGCCGATCGTTCTTCGCCGTGACGAGTATATCGATGCGTCCATCGTTATCGATATCGCCGAAACAGGCGCCTCGATGCACACGAACGTCGGCGGACGGGAGAGCGCCGGGCGCTTCGACAAACTCCCCCGCGCCGTTATTGAGCAATAGCTGGTTCCGCTGCGGGTACGTTAACTTCGTATCCTCCCGGGAGATATAGGGATTGACGTGCCCCTCGGCGAAGAAGAGATCGAGCGTGCCCTCGTTGCGGCAGTCGATAAATCCTGCGCCAAACGCCAGGTATGGCAGCGTGGCCCGAGCGATACCAGAGGCATAACTCGAGTCGGTAAAAAATGCGCCATCGTTGCGATACAGCGTACATGGTTCGTTGGAGAAGGTGGAAACGACGATGTCGAGGTCGCCATCACCATCGCAATCCCCCACGGCCACGCCCATGTTCGCCTGCGACTGCCCGTTGAGGCCAAACGCGACGCTCTGCTGCATCGCCTGTTCTTCGAAGCTGCCATCACCCTGGTTATGGTAGTAAAAATTCGGGCCCAGATCATTGGCTACGAAGAGGTCGAGGCGCCCGAGTCCTTTGAAATCAGCAGCCGCTACTCCGAGGCCCCGGCCGCGATCCGGCGCCATGCCGGCCTTCCGGGTTGCATCGGTGAAGGTGCCGTCGCCATTGTTGTGAAAGAGGACGTGGGTCGACGGCTGGTACGTGCTTGGATTACAAACTCCGGGTTCATGGTGAGGTCCCGGGCAATCGATGTTCGTCTCCACGGTCCATTCACAGTAGCGAAGCACGTAGAGGTCCAAGAAGCCATCGCCATCATAATCGAACCAGACGGCGCCGGTGGAGAAGCCGCCCATGGCCACGCCGGCCTTTTCGGTAACATCCTCAAAGGTTCCATCGCCCCGATTACGAAACAACTTGTTCTTGCCATAGCAGCAGACATAAAGGTCCGGATGGCCGTCGTTGTTGTAATCACCGACCGCCGCGCCAATGCCATAATCGGTTTCAACGCCGCCGAAGGCGTTCGGGCTGAGAGTAAAGTTCCCTTTGCCATCGTTCAGGAAAAGTCGGTGACGCGGGAATTTTCTGCAACCCTCTTTGCATTTTCCAAGCGGTACCGGCTGTGGGAAGTAGATGTCAAGAAAGCCATCGCCGTTGGCGTCGAAGAGCGCGGCGCCGGCCGCGACCTGTTCCACAAAGTAGTTCATCCCGCAGGAGCCATCGGATTGGATAATATCGAGCCCGGCGGCGCGTGTGATGTCGGTGAACCGGGGCCGCGCGGCCGGAACGGGTTTGCGAGAGTGAGGCTCACGCCGGTAGCAGCCGGGAAGTGATAACGCCGCGGCGCCGGCCGCAAGGAACTGCCGGCGATTGATGCAATTAACCCTCATGCCTTCTGATGAGCCTTTGGCGCCCGCAGCGCCTTGGCAGGCGCCGATGGAGCTGCGAGCGCCTGCGCATTCTGCGCCTTTGCGGTCGAGATAGCCTTGCCAAACGTCGCCAGCGCCTTAATCGCGTGCGCATTGTGGGGGTCAATCTGCAGCACATCCAGGTATTCGTCGCGCGCGGCGCCCATGAGACCCAGCGCCCGGTACCGATCGGCCAGCACTATATGAAGAGCCACGGCCTCGGGGTGAACCAGGCTAAGGTTCTGAATCTGCTTGAGCTGCTGGTCGTTGAACACCATTTCCCGTGCCGCCTTCGCCGCCCTCGTCGCCTCTCGAGGATGTCCGAGCCGGGTATAGATTGCGGCAAGCTGCTGGTAAGAAAAAGCGCGATTGGGATAAACTCGAGCCGCCTTCTCGAACGCGAGTCGCGCTTCATTAATCTTCTTATTTCTGAGAAGTGAGACGCCGAGTCGTTCTAGAATCGAGGGGTCAGCCGGATTAATCTTCGCCGCTTTACTAAAAGCAGCGAGCGCCTGCTGGTCGGAACCCGGCGCGCCACTCTCTTGCAGAAGCTTGCCCATCAAGCTGTAAAGCGCTGCAGAATCGGGATGCCGTTGGATCGCTGCGGTCACGACGCGCCGCGCCGCCGGACGATTGCCCGCGCCGATCAACGCGTTGGCAAGCTCAATGGCGATGTCTTGCCGGTCCGGCAGCATCTGCGCCGCTTTCTGAAGATTCTTTATCGATTCACTGGTATTGCGTATGCCCATATACGCTCGGCCAAGCCGATAGTAAATGTCCCCCTCCTGCGGCATCTCCTTGACGAGTTTGAGCAGGAGCGCGCGGGCCTGCAGAATCTCACCCCCGCGAGCCTGCGGGTTGGGGAACTGCATCGCGTCTTCCAAAAGTGACGTAGCGAGCACGTACTGGTTGCTTGCGTCCGAGGGATCCAGTGTTACCGCGTGATTCGCGGCCTGCGCCGCCTCTGAGTACCGTTGATCTTGATAAAGAACGGCCGCGAGCCCCATCCATCCATCGGGAGTCTTTGGCCATCGCTCCGATACGAGACGATACATCTTCTCCGCGCCGGGATAATCCTTCAGAGCCAGGAGGACGTTAGCCAGGGCAAGCGCGGCGGCCTGGTTCCCCGGCTGCAGTCTCACGATGGCTTCAAGCTGGGGAGCGGCCAACGGAATCTGGTTGGTCTTCTGATAG
>DASRZA010000136.1:0-8935 GCA_035686845.1 Armatimonadota bacterium
ATCCTCCGTCCTTCGTCCTCCGTCCTCCGTCCAGTATTCTCTTCACTCCGGCGCCAATCGCAGCTGCGCCGATGCCGAGGATCAGCGCGGCCTGGGCGTTGGCTTTGAGGTTGTCCCTGAAGGGGAGTTTTACGTAGTCGCGTTCAGGGTAGTTGCCCTTCGCGCCGGCCTCGCCTTCATGCAGAGCCATCTGCATGACTTGCGCTAAGTGCAGCGCCTGCCGATCGGTTGATTGCTTGATCTGCTCACGGCAGCTAAATCCATCGGCGACGATCAGGGTGTCCTTATCGGCCTTGCGAACATCCGGCAGCAGCGCCCGCTCGCCACATTTAATCGAAACGTCGTAATGTTCCCCCTCTTCAAAACCGAACGCGCCCGCCATTCCGCAGCAGCCGGAATCAGGGGATTGGAAATCAACACCCATCTTCTTCAGGATAGCGTCTTCGTCCTTCATCTTCATGATCGCTTTGTGATGACAGTGGCCATGGACAAGCGCTTTGCGCTTGAGTTTCGGCGGATTGTAATCGGGCGCTTTCTTATTCAAAAACTCGCTCAGGAGGTAGGTATTTTCGCTCAGCCGCTTGGCGTCCTCGTTATCTCCTAAGAGATTAATCAGCTCGTCCCGGAAGACTGAGGCGCAGCTTGGCTCTAGGACTACCACCGGCGTACCGGCCTGGATCTCCGCGGAGAGACCCGTGAGTATCTCTTGCAGCCAGTTTTTGGCGGTAACCAGAAAACCATAATCGTATAGCGGGCGGCCGCAGCAGAAATTCCGGGTCGGAACATTCACCCAGAAACCGGCATCCTCCAGAACCTCAACAGCCGCCTGCGCGGTGGTGGGATGAAAATGATTGTTAAACGTGTCCGCCCAGAGGATCACCTTCGGACCACCCACATTTCTGGGCTTACGGTCGTGGAACCAGTCCTTGAAATTGCGGGGGGCAAACGCGGGCACAGTCCGCTTCTGATCCATCCCAGCGATCGCTTTGCCAATGGCGCTGAGGCCCGGGAATTGCATTACGCCATTCGCAATCGCTGCGAGGCCCGGAAGACTGGTGGCCAGTTTCGCCCAGATACCGATCAATCCGAAGGCGTAGGCGTGCCGCGGCCGGATGCTCCCCTCATAATAATGCGCCAGGAACTCGGCCTTATACGTCGCCATGTCCACCTGTACGGGACAGTCGTCTTTACAGCCTTTGCACGAAAGGCAGAGATCGAGCGATGATTTGACCTCCTCGCTCTTCCAACCATCCTTAATAAGCTTACCACCCACCATCTCGAAGAGCAGGCGCGCCCGGCCGCGCGTGGAATGCTCCTCTTCCATCGTTACCATGTAGCTTGGGCACATGGTGCCGCCATGATGCCGGCGGCAGACCCCGGCGCCCACGCATCGATTGGCCGCTTTAGCAAAACTGAAGTTATCACCCGGAAATCGGAAGTAAGTCACCGGGTCGGCCGGATTATAATCGGCGCCTTCGTATAAATGCTCATCCAACCGGTACGGCGCGATGATCTTGCCCGGGTTCATCTTCCAATCCGGATCCCAGATTTCCTTAAACTCCCGGAATGCGTCAACCAGTTCTTTGCCAAACATGCGGGGCAGCAATTCGCCGCGCAACTGACCATCACCATGCTCCCCGGACAGTGAACCGCCGTACTGAACGCAGAGGTCGGCCGCCTCCTGTACAAAGCGGCGATAATTCGCGATTCCTTCGACCGAGCGCAGGTCGAAATTGAGCCGGGTATGCATGCAGCCCTGCCCAAAATGGCCATAGAACGCGCCCTCGTAGCCGTATGGCTGCATCAACTTCTTAAGGTCGCGCATATATTTCCCCAGCTTGGCCGGCGGAACAGCCGAGTCCTCCCAACCCTCGTGGTTCTCCGGCTTGCCGGGCACGTCGGCCGTGGCGCCAAGGCCCTCTTCGCGAAGATGCCAGATATGGGCCTCCTCAGAGGGACTATCGAACAGCTTCATGGAAGGAGCGTTTGGGCGCTTCTTCAAATGCTCCATCAGTTTACGCGCCGGCGCATCGGACTCTTCTTTGTTCTCGCCGCCGAATTCGCAGAGAAGCCAGCCGTTCCCTTCGGGAATCATCGACATCGCGGGATCGTGAAGACCCTTCTTAGTCATGTCGTCGATGAAATTGTGATCGAGACCTTCGAGCCCGATCGGGTTGAAGGGAAGCACGTCCACGACGTGATCGGCCGCCTCGAAGACATCCTTGTAGCCAAGAACAAGAAGTGACCGTACCGGAGGATCATAGACGAGATGAACGGTGGCCGAAAGCACCGTCATGCACGTGCCTTCGGACCCGACGAGCGCCCGGGCGACGTGAAAGCTGTTTTCCGGTAGAAGTTCATCCAGATTATAGCCAGAGACGCGGCGCGGGATTTTGGGATAACATTCGCGGATTCTATCGGCGTATTTGTCGCGGAGCGCCTTGAGTTTCGCATAGATCTCGCCTTTGCGCCCACCCGCTTTAATAATACGCTCCAGCTCGTCCTCATCGGTCTTGCCAACGGTCATGACCGTGCCATCATAGAGAACGATATCCAGCTCAGCGATGTTGTCGGCTGTACGGCCGGCCATTTGTGAATGGACGCCGCAGGAATTATTGCCGATCATACCGCCAAAAGTGCATCGATTGTGGGTAGCCGGGTCCGGGCCAAAGGTTAGCTTGTGCTGTTTCAACGCGTCGCGCAGCGTGTCGTGAACAAGACCGGGCTCGACGCGCGCAAGCTTCTTTTTAATGTCAACCTCGATGATCGAATTCATGTATTTGGAGAAATCGATGACTATGCCATCGTTCACCGTCTGGCCTGGAATTCCCGTGCCGCCGCCGCGCCCGTGCAGGTTCACACCATGCCGCCGGCATACCGCCACCGTCTGCACAACATCTTTCGAATCCCGGGGAAGCACAACGCCGAGGGGTACCATGCGATAATTCCCTCCATCATGCGCGTACATCCCGCGGGCTGCTTTGTCGAAACGCACCTCCCCGCGCACGTGCTTTCGCAGATCCGCCTTGAGAGCGGCCGCGTCAACATCAAATAAGCGCGTCGTGCCGGTCTGATCCGTTGGAATAAACTGTATTGGCGTTGTTTTCGTCTCGATGGTAGTTGACATGTTGAATTCCTTATCTGTTGCGACTTTCTATCAGTCTCCGCGACCCTGAAGAGGGTTTTCCTCCGTACGTTTTCCGAAAAGCAGCCTGCGGCGCGTCATGGGAAGGTACTTACTATCTCTCGCGCAAATCGCTCTCGACTAAACCTGGGTGCTGCAGCCGAACCCGAAGGCTGCAGCCGAACCACTGACCCGGTTGAAACCGGACTCCGCGCGCGCAAATCCATTCAGATGCAGCGAGTCGAGGGTTCAAAACTCACTCACTCACCCACTCACCCACCCACTCACCCACACACCCACACACCCACTCACCCACTCACCCACTCACCCACTCACCCACTCACCCACTCACCCATCCTCCGTCCCAGTACCTCCCTGGTATGTCGCGCAATCATGCGATCCTCGTCGGTTTTGATGATACGCACCGTGACCCGGCTGCCGTCGTCCGAGATGATCGGCGCGTGGGCTTCGTTGCGGGCCGGGTCCAGACCGATTCCCAAATACTCCAGCCCCTCGCAGATTCGCTGGCGAACCGGCGCTGCGTGCTCACCGATTCCGCCGGTAAAAACCAAAGTGTCCAGTCCATTCAGTACCGTCGTTAGCGCCCCGAGATATTTCTTAGCCTGATAACAGAAAAGCGCGACCGCGTCGGCGGCGTCTCGGTCGGCGCGCTCCTTTTTGAGAAGATCGCGCATGTCGGCGCTCGTTCCCGAGACTCCGAGAAGTCCGCATTGCTGATTGATCATCCTGTCCATCGCTTCGGGAGTCATCTTTTTTTGCGCTAACAGGTAGAGAAGTACGCCCGGATCCAGGTCGCCGGGCCGGGCGCCCATCATGAGGCCGCCGGCTGGAGTAAATCCCATCGTGGTATCAACGCTGGCGCCATCGCGCACGGCTGCCATACTGCACCCGTTTCCGAGATGCGCAATAATGACACGGCGACCGGACTCATCGGGGGCAACATTCTCGAGATCGCTCATGATCCATTCATAGGAGAGTCCATGGAATCCGTAACGAATGATTCTGCTATTCTGATTTCCTGAATAATACTTCCGTGGCAGCGGATAGAGATGGGCTAACCAGGGCATGTTCTTATGAAATGCGGTGTCAAAACAGGCAGCCTGCGGGACGTCGGGATAGGCTTTGCCTGCCACCTGAATCGCCTGGATCGCCTGTGGGAGGTGATCCGGCGCCAGCGGAGTTAACTCCACGAGGTCGGCGATAAGCTCGGGCGTGACTATAGCGGGGATGCTGTAACCGGCGCCGCCATGCACTACCCGGTGCCCGATCGCGCAAATATCCAGGCTGGAATGGGAGCGGCGCAGCCAATCCATCGCGGTTTCCAGCGCCGCGCCGTGATCCCGAAAGTCGGAGGTATGGTCGAGCAGCGCGGCGCCGTCGGAGTCTTCAATGTGCAAACTCCCGCCTGACGCGCCGATGCGCTGCGCGACGCCGCATAACGCCAGTGTCTCGTCCGGACCCGCGTCGTACAGCCCGAACTTGAGACTGGAAGAGCCGGTATTAATCGTAAGAATATGCGGCATCGCCGGAATCAAGTCTTTCGGCTCACCCGAGCTTTCTCAAAAATGTCGACCCACTCGCGATAGCGCCGTGCGATCTCATTCACGGCTTCGTCTCGCGTTAAACGGCTCGCCCGCCAATCCACGAGCGGATCCCAAAAAGTGGTGCGGCCCACGGCGAGACCAATGAAACCCGGAACACCCGCCGCCGTCTCCAGCCACGAGCGCACTTGCTGATGATTCTCGCCATGCCCAAGAATGATGCAGCCCACGCTATCGCGGCCATCCCGCCGGGCCGCGGCTACCACTTTTTCGGCGTCTTCGCGGCGGTCCAGTCCCTCTACCTTCCAGACGTCTGGCTCAACGCCGCCGTCCTGAAGCTCCTGAAATGTTTGCGTCATAAGGGCAGGACGCAGATCGCGATTATAAGCTTCCAGATCGCCGCCCATCCGATGCAATTGCGCCGGCTCCGGGTCGACCAGTAATTCAAACATGAACCGGCGGCTGCTGCCGCGCAAATATTCCGACAGACGTTTGAGCCGGGCTACCTGGCGCCGGTTTATCTCGGCGTCGCCCTCCGGGTTGTAGCGCACCAGGGCCTTGCAGAATGTCGGATTCGACGCCTCGATATGCTGGGCGAACGCTTCGCTGTACTCAAACTGGAATTCCTTCTGCCCGCTCTTTTCCACGGGACACGCGGTCATATATCCCTGCTGGGCGGCGTCGCGCAAAATGGCGGCGCCGAACTGCTCATCCACCAGGACGCCCGCATACTCTTTGGGCGCTCCGCGCTGCACTGCCGTTTCAAACCCATCGTAAATAATCCGTTTGGCGCCCGCGATTTGCGCCGTCTGATCGGGGCTTAGCGGGTCTTCCCACCCGAACAGCTTCGTCTGAAACGATCCACGATGGTCGAACGGCAGAAGATAGAGAGGATGATCAAAACCGAGAGTCATGATGATGTCTCCATCGCGCTGCGAAGAAATGCCGCCCGATCGTACTGGAGCAGATCGCCGATACTCTCCACCGTGATGTCGGCCGCCGGGTATTCGGCGATTGCAGCGAGATCGTGGGCGTAGTGCCCCTGGCGCGGGAACACCGTGGTAAGGCGACCGGCCCAGGCTTTCTTAACTGCGCTCAGTATTCTTAACTTGTCATCCACCAGAACGTAATGATCGGCCGGGTAGTTCTTCTCCACGTCATCCAACTCCTGTTCCTTATGGATATAGATGAGCACCCGGCCATCAACGGCGTGAAACAGCCCGGATCGCTCGATTTTGCGCGGTTGGAATACCACGTCGCCATCGGTCAAAATAACCGTTGGCCCCCATGCGCTGAGATGTTCAAGCGCTTCCATCGCTTCAGGATAGAGGCGTTCGGCGAACGGATAATCCAGCAGGTAATAGGAAAGCCGCAAGAAATGCGGATCGCGTGTATTTTCGGCCCGGTACTGCTGCAGAGCGCCAAGATAATCGGCGTAGCCAAGCTCCACGCGCAGCTTCTCGAAGATCGTCCAGTAGCGCTCCTGACGCTCGGCGCCGAACGCCCTGGTCAGGTGCTGTTTCAGATCCGATGTTACCCGGTCGTTATCGAGGAGCGTATTATCGACATCGAGCAAAAAGACGATGGAATCGCTCATACCGATTCCTCCCTGGATGAGGGGTTATGCCATCCTCCCTCGGGAGCCAGCGTCTGATTCGCCTCGGGCGGGCCCCAGGTGTTGGGCGCGTACTCAAAGAGTGGAGTCGCGCGGCCCAGAATAGGGTCTACCACACGCCAGGCCTCTTCAACGGCGTCTTCGCGGGCGAAGAGGGTGGGGTCACCAGAGGCGGCGTCACCGAGCAGCCGCTCGTATGGCTCCATCTCATCGGGAGGCTGATAATGGGCGATTAGCTCAATCGGTTCACCCACCATCTCTTCCCCAGGTTTCTTGACTTTGGCGCCCAGCGCGATGGTGTCTTCCGGGCTGAGCCTGAACCGGCAGTAACAGGCCGGCGCCCGGGTTGTTTCGTCGAGCGATGGCCGCTGATGGCGCTTAAATTGGACAAAGACTTCGGTGGTCGTGACAGGGAGACACTTGCCCACTCGCACGTAGAACGGTACGCCGGCCCAGCGATCGTTATCGATCTGGAACCGGATGGCGGCGAACGTCTCGACTTGCGAGTCGGGATTGACTCCAGCCTCCTGTCGATAACCTTGAAACTGCCCACGCACGACGTTGGACGAGTCAAGCGTCCGGACTTTCTTTAAGAGCCGGGATCGTTCGTCGCGGAGGGCCTCGTGATCGTTTCTGGCCGGTGATTCCATAGCAAGACAACTGATGACCTGGAGCATATGATTCTGCACGACGTCGCGAATCGCTCCCGTCCCATCATAGAACCGACCGCGGCCGGCCACCCCAAAATCCTCAGCCATAGTGACCTGCACGCTTTCGATCTGCTGATTGCTCCAACTGGCCTCGATGAGTGGGTTGGCAAACCGAAAATAGACAAGGTTTTGCACCGGCTCCTTCCCAAGATAATGGTCAATCCGGTAAATAGCCGGCTCCGGGAAGAACTGATGAATCGTGGCGTTCAATTCTTGCGCCGAGGCGAGATCATGTCCGAACGGCTTCTCCACGACGATGCGGGCGTTTTTAGAGCAGCCCGATTGCGCCAGACCTTTCGCGACATCGGCGAACAGACTCGGCGGAATGGCCAGATAATGCAGCGGTCGTGCGGCGCCGCCGAGCGCCTGGCGCAGTTTTGTAAACGTCGCCGGATCCCTATAATCGCCATCAATGTAATTGAGCAGCGAACAGAGCTTGGTGAACGCTGCTGGATCGATACCGCCATGTTTTTCGAGGCTGTCCTTCGCCCGCGCCTTAAGTTGATCGAGATTCCATTGGGAGCTGGCGATCCCAATGATCGGGGTGTCGAGAGCGCCGTGTCGGATCATCGCCTGCAGCGCTGGAAAGATCTGCTTATAGGCCAGGTCACCCGTCGCGCCAAAAAAGACAAGAGCGTCTGCCGTGTCAGCATGTTGAACAGTCATCCCACCGAGTTCCCTTTTGACGCCGGCTTCTCTTCGTGGCCGCCAAATTCGAAACGCAGCGCCGAAAGCACCTTATCGGCAAAATCCGCCTCTCCGCGCGAACTAAAACGTTCATAAAGCGCGGCGCTGAGAACGGGCGCGGGGACCGATTCATCAATGGCCGCCATCACCGTCCAGCGGCCTTCCCCGGAGTCCGACACCCGGCCGCTGAACTTCTCCAGATCGGGGCTGCCGAGAAGCGCCGCAGCCGCCAGGTCCAGAAGCCAGGAGGAGATGACGCTGCCGCGACGCCATACCTCGGCGATATCGGCGATGTTCAAATCGTACTGATACAGTTCGGGGCGGCGCAGCGGAGTTGTCTCGGCATCCACCTCACGCTGCTCTTTACCCGCGTTAGCGTGGTTCAGTATGTTGAGGCCCTCCGCGTAGGCGGCCATCAGGCCATACTCAATGCCGTTATGAACCATCTTCACAAAATGGCCGGCGCCGCTCGGGCCGCAGTGGAGGTAACCATGCTCCGCTGTACCCCCGGCACTGGATCTCCCGGGCGTGCGCGGCGCGGAATCGACCGTTGGGGCGAGCGCCGAGAAGATCGGGTCAAGACGCTTAACCGGCGCTTCCGGTCCGCCGATCATCAGACAATAACCTCTCTCCAGGCCCCACACTCCACCGCTGGTCCCCACGTCCAGGTAATGGATGCCCGCCGGCTGCAGCTCGCCCGAGCGGCGGAGATCATCGTGATAATACGAGTTTCCGCCATCGATGACCACGTCATCGGATTCGAGGTTAGGAATGAGGTCGTTCAGGGTCGAATCGACCACGCCTGCCGGAACCATCATCCATACCGATCGAGGCTTGCTAAGGGTGCGCGCCAGCTCCTCGAGTGACGAAGTTCCAACCGCACCATGTTGAACAAGCGCCTCCACTGCTTGAGGATGGATGTCATAGACGACACACCGGTGTCCGGCGGCGAGGAGGCGCCGCGTCATGTTGGTTCCCATCCGACCCAAACCGATCATACCTAGTTCCATAGCGCGATCCTTTTCTGCGACCCGGGGCTTTCCGACGTCGGCTGAGCGCCGACAACGGAATTACTATACCCAGTTTGAGTCAATTGCACTATTGCTCCGCCCGGTGTACGGTCTGATATTTTTTGATCTCCACGCCTGTTCGAAGAAGATATGCGATCAGTTTGCGTCGGGAGTTCAAAGCGCAAAAGCGACATAAAGCTTCGGCTTGACAGAAAACGAGGAATAAG
>DASRZA010000137.1:0-29073 GCA_035686845.1 Armatimonadota bacterium
TGATGGGGATACTGGATAAGCACCTCGTCATGGAGGACGTGGAGATCGCCGAAATGCACGGAGCGTGGGGAATGCTCTCTCTCCAGGGTCCCTCGGCTCTTAGCGCGCTCCAATCGATGGTTGGACCGGGCGTAGCTTTGACCGGCGCCTCCGAAGTGATCGAGTGGAGCGCCGGCGGAGAGCCGGTCTATCTTCTCGGGATCTCGCATACCGGCGAGCATGGCTTCGATCTCTTAGCGCCCCGAGAGGCGTTGCCGGACCTCTGGACGCAGCTCACCGGGTCGGTTCGTGAGCATGGCGGCGGTCCGGTCGGATTGGACGCCCTGAACGCTCTGCGCATCGAGGCCGGTATCCCCTGGTGGGGCGACGATCTGGACCATTCGCTGCTGATGCTCGAGGCGGGAATGGACGATGCAATTCATTATCAAAAGGGCTGCTACCTGGGTCAGGAAACGCTGGCTCGCATCCACTTCCGCGGGCGGACCAATCGGCAGCTCATGGGCCTCACTCTCTCAGAAGCCGGCGGGCTTCCTCCGCGCAGCGCCCGGCTCCATGCCGAAGATCGGGAAGCCGGCTGGGTTACGAGCGCTGTCCAGTCCCCCACACTCGGCCGGCCGATTGCGCTCGGCTTCGTCAGGCGGGAGTTCCTGGCGCCCGGAACCCGACTTAAACTGGAGGACGGCGGTGAAGCCGTTGTCACCGCTTTGCCGTTTGTGACCGGGCATTGATGCCAGAGGCGTGACAATATGCGGCTCACGGGGACGATAATCGAGAAACCACCGAAGCGCCGGGTCATGATTGGTGTAGACGCCCCCCGGCTCGCTCGTAAGATTTCCCTCACGCTGGGTCGACGGCGCCACCCCGAGCCCAAGTTTATGGTTTCGACTCAGTAGAGGACTCGATCGATTCGGCGATTTGATTGCCGCCGAATCGATGTACCGCGCGGGGCCGGATCTGGTTCCCGACGACCCTGATGGATCGAAGCATCTCGAGTCGCTTAGAAGTCTGCAGGCAAAGTATGAGACACCGAAACGCGGATCATAGCTCAAACGCCGTCTCGGCCATGATAAAGCGAACCGGTAGCTGCAGACGCCCGAGCCACCTCATAGTTCCAGTGGCGCAGGCGTCTCAGACTGTGTCCCATGCTGCACTGGCGCGGAGAGATTCGGCTCCTATATCTGCCCGGTTAGCGCCCCGCGCAAATCGCCGAAGGGATTCGGCGCCTACAATCGGCGGGCCGGATCTCCCCCGTTATCGGGGGCCGGGGGGCCCGCAGCGCTAATTCCTGCGCAGCGTCTGTTTGAGCTCGGTGTAATTTCCGGCGTAGGCGAGGGCGATCTCGTAGCTGATGAGCTTGTTGTTATACATCAGCTCAAGCTGCTGGTTCATCGTCTTCATGTGGAAGTGATGCCCCTCTCGAATCGAATTGTACAGATCTGAGGTCTGGCCCTCTTCGATCTGTTTGCGGACGGTTGGAGAAGCGGTCATCACCTCGCAGGCGACAATTCGACCCGGGCCCTGGGCCAGCGGAACCAGCCGCTGCGATATCACTCCCTGCAGACCGGTCGCAAGCTGCATCTGCACCTGCGCCCGCTCGTGCGTCGGGAACATATTCAAAACTCGATCTACCGTGGCCGCGGCTGAAATAGTATGCAGCGACGACAGGACTAAGTGGCCCACTTCAGCCGCCTGCAGCGCCGCTCGCACGGTCTCGAGATCCCGCATCTCACCAATCATGATCACGTCCGGGCTCTGCCGCAGCACACTCCGCACGGCGCTTCCCCAGCTCTGTGTATCGGTGCCAACCTGCCGCTGGCTGATATACGCCCGCTTATCCTCGAAGAGGTACTCAATCGGATCTTCAATGGTAATGACGTTTGCCTGCCTGGAGACATTGATATGTTCGACCATGGCGGCGATGGTGGTTGACTTGCCGCTCCCGGTGGGGCCGGTGACGAGCACCAGGCCGTGTGGCGAAAGCGCCAGGTCTCTGAGAACCGGTGGAAGGCGGAGCTGCTCCAACGTCCAGGGGCGCAGCGGTATAATGCGGAGTACGGCGCCTGGCGAGCTGCGCTGCATGAATAGATTCGCGCGAACCCGCACGAGGTTGGGCACCGTAAAGGAGAGATCCAGCTCCTCGCCGTTCTGGAGACGCTCGATAATCCGTTCTGGTTGAAGGGCTTCGGGAAGGTCGTCGGCATCGGGCGTCAGCGGCCGGTGTTGAAGAAGATAGTCGCGGCTGGCGCTGTCGATAATGCCAAGGACCAGGGTCTGGCAATCTTCCGGCTGAAGTCTATCCGGGAAAACCGGTACAATTCGGTTATCCACGCGCACCGCTGCCGGGGCGCCCGCTTTGATAATCACATCCGATGAACGCTGCTCGATTGCCTTCTCAAGCAGGTCAAGAAAATTGAACACGACCACTCTCCGTCTTACAATGCGAAATCTTGGGGCGATCCGGTTCCAGCAGACCACCCCCTGATTAACGCAGGTGAGACGGCCCAATGGAACCTAATGTTACCACACCGGAATCAGGGGTGTCAACGAATGCAATCTCCATCCCGCCAATAAAACGGGGACGAGAGATGACCCCATCATACCCAAATCCGATCGATTTTGGACTTCGACTGACGGCCTCACCGTGCCCGGCTGCGAGTTTCCTGCCAATGTCGAACCCGCCTCTCGCCACAGGGCAAAAAGGAGCATGGGAAGCATAGTATTTCGGCAAGCGATCCCTTCTTGCGCAGCGATGGGGCCGTCCATTTCCATCCATCCCTGGAGGACACATTTAATTGTTATAGTGGTGATGCCAGACCGCGGTAGAACCCCGTGGTTCAGCCGTTTCGGCCACCATGATGGCGCCGAATAAGGTTTGAGGGGCACCGACACATCCGACCACCGAAATGTTACTGCTCCACTGCACGCTTTCGCCCTGATGAGGCAGCGCGGTGTCTTGCGCCAATCCGGTTCCTGTGTTATACTATCCGGTAACCAGTCGTGCTGCAGCGTCCTGCCTAACATTAATTAGAGTGGGGGCCGGCGGTCTCGCTGGTACGGCGACTCTGGGCAAAGAGCTCAACCACAAGGATACCACACAAGGCCATCCGGATGTTTGGATTGAACCTAACAAGAGGCGCAGCAAACCGGCAGGTGACTTCGGTCATCTGCATGGTTGTGTACCTCTGGTCGGCTCTCTTTGTCGCCTTCGATCATAATCATGAGATCGAGCCCGGTCTTGCCGCCGCCCGATTGCGCGCGAGCCATCGCGCCTCTCATCAAAAGCTGCGACAAGGGTTCCCGCGTCCAGAAGAGGTGTGCCTGGCGTGTATGTGGGACCAGGCAGCAGGCAATAATCTGGTCTCTTCACTTACTACCTGGCAGCCGCCTCGCAGGGAACTCCCCGTCTGGATTCCATCCAGGCCGGCCCCTGTCGAACCCCGACCAGTCCACCGCACTGCCCGCGCTCCCCCATCCGCCTGATTCATCCGGCCACTGTCCCGTCGATTCGTCGCGTCTCCGATGCGGCGCGCGGGC
The DNA here is from genome assembly GCA_035686845.1 of Armatimonadota bacterium. Classification (GTDB taxonomy): domain Bacteria; phylum Armatimonadota; class DASRZA01; order DASRZA01; family DASRZA01; genus DASRZA01. The sequence goes on from DASRZA010000137.1 coordinate 3,535, forward strand.
TGACGGCCGGGCGCTCCGGAAGTCCATCCGGAACTTGCCGCGTATCCAGCTTCAGTCGGTTCTTTGTTTTGTATTTCTCTGAAGAATTAGCTCTTGGGGAGCGAAAAAAAGCGCACGGGTGCTTCGAACACCCGTACGCCTGGCGGACGTAATCTCTTACGCCCATTGCCAACGTTGATTGTATCACGTCTCCGCCCTTTCGTCACCCCGCGATTACTTCTCCTATGTCCGGATTGTCGCGCTCCCTGCGCTAAGCAGGGGGCAGGACCATCTCGTCGTGGGAGCATTATCCATTGAGTGTCGAAAAGGGAGGAGTCTCAAGTGTTTGTTTGTCCCGTTCCACGCTTCCGTTTTACCCGAAGGTTCTGTTCCACAATTCTGCTTGTATTGCTGAGCGCAGCGGCGGCTCGCGCTGACGTCTATGGGCGCCTTGGATTTACGGTTCAAGACGCAAACACGCAAAAGCCAATCGCCGGAGCCACTATACGGCTGCAAGACACTGCCAACATCCACCCGAACGTCGAGCTGACGACCGACGCCAACGGGACGGCAACCAGTGCTCCGCTGGAGATCCGCCCCTGGGGAATTACGACCACGGCGGATGGGTACAATCCGGACACCCGGCAATTGTCCGTCAGCGCCGATACCACCACCCCGGTGACCATCCTCCTGCAGCCGCAAAAGGTTCAGGTGATCAACATCACCGGATCAAAGGTGCTGGTTCAAAAGGGACAGACGGCCAACGTGACGCCGCGAGGCCAGCAATTCCTGCAAACCTTCCCGGCGACTGGCGGTAACCAGCAGAGCTTGCAGCAGTTTCTCCTGACGGCCCCGGGTTTTGTGCAAGATTCGGTGAACCAGGCGCATCCCCGCGGCGAGCACTCATCTACCACGATCTTCCTGGACGGTTTTGAGCTTCCGGACGCGCTGCAGGGGCGAGCCGGGCAGCTCCTGGTTCCCGACATCATTGAAAACGCGCAGATCATGACCGGCGGTTACGCGCCGGAATATGGAGGCGAGACGGCGGCCATCCTGAACCTGAGTCTCCGGGCAGGCACTATCAAGCCATTCGTAGACTTCACGCTGGATGGCGGGACCTACTCCACCATCGATGGAATCGTTACTTTTGGCGGTCAGTTAGGACCTCAGTACGGACTGCCGGACGCAAATGGGGCTCGGGCTCGACGACTGGGTTACCTTGTGAGCCTGAATACGCGCTCCACCGCAAACGCGCTGGAGCCGCCGCAGCCCTACAATCAAACGGCGCACAACTCTGGCGTTTCGTCGGACTTCTTTGGAAACTTTGACTATACGCTCGGCACGAGGGACAAGCTCACCCTCGCCATCAACAGCGCGCCGGCCAGTACGGATATTGCCAATCGAACGGGCCTGCCGGATGAATACTCTCTCGTGGGTCAGGGCTTTGGCTTTGGTGGCGCCCGCAGCGCCGATGGAACGATCCCGGGAGTCCCGGCCGGTTCCCTCGGTTCTCAGACTATCGTACTGCCGTCACAGCAAGATGCGGGACAGGGCGACTCGCAGAACGATAACAACACCTTCGGCAGAATCAACTACCGGCACGGTTTCAGCGATCAACTGACAGGGCTCTTCGGATTCGGAGTCTCCCGCTCGGACCTGACCATCAATAACAACAATCCGATGATCGATTTGTCGAACCTTCCTGTCGACAACTCCATCGAGTACAACCCCTACGTCAGCCGGCAGGCTACCGACGAAGAATTGATCGGAAGCCTGACCCTGGCAAAACCGAAGCACACGATTAAGGGCGGCTTTGTTTACGACCTCCAGCACGGAACAGAGGCCTATCAGTTCATTCCTGGCAGCCAGTTGGCGCTGGACGCTCTCAACAACGTAGGCGTTCCCGGGCTGCTCCCGGACGGCTCGGTAGAGATGGCTGCTGGAATGCCGGTGGTCGACGCACTCGGTAATCCCATCTACCAACTGACTAACCCCGCAACCGCCGCGTCTCCCACACTGAACGTGAGCCGCAATGGCCACTACGCCGCCCTCTACGTTCAGGACACCTGGAACGTCACTCGGCTGTTTACGGCGAACTACGGTCTCCGGTTGGACGATTACCGTCAGAACCAGAACCTGGGTTTTGCGCCGGTGAAGGACACGGTCCTTTCCCCGCGTGTCAACCTGGCCTACGAGTTCATTCCCAGGACCATCGGCCGGGTTTCCTACAACCACCTCTTTACCGCGCCGCCGTTGGCCCAGGGGGCCATCATCGGGGAGGGAATCCAGACGGAGATCATCGATCAATATGAGGCGAGCGTGGAGCGGCAGCTCAGCGCCGAGCAGGTTGCCAAAGTCTCGTACTATTACAAGCACATCAATAATCAGATTGACACCGGACTGCTAATTCCCTTTACGCAGATCGGCGCTTACACCTCTGTCAACTTCGCACATGGCGCCGTTCACGGCCTGGAACTGACCTACGAGCTGACGCCGAAGAATAACATCGGCACAGCCGCCTACGTCAGCTACGCGTACAGCATTGCCGCGCCGAATGGGTTCACCAACAATGACCCAACCGCGCCGGCGCCCACCTTTAACGACCACGATCAACGGCACACGCTCAGCACCGGCATCAGCTATACAGAAAAGAATGGAGCGCAGGCGGCTGCCGATCTCTACTACGGAAGTGGCGTGACCTCCAGTATTCTCGCTCCCATTACCACCACAAATCCTAACGTTTTGAACAATGGAGACCGCATTGCTCATACCGACGTCAACCTCCGGCTGAAAAGCCCGACCTTTGACAAGCACTACAACCTGGTCCTGAACGTTGCAAATCTACTTAACGACCGCAGCGTGATCAACTTCAACTCCGGATTCAGCGGCACCCGCTTCGATCAGGGCCTGCGCGCCACCCTGGGTGTTACCGGCAAATTCTAACGGTTCACTTTATTCGACAACCCAATCGGAACCATGGACGTGATGGTCCACCATCCCGTCCGGATCCAGATTAGTTTAAGTATTGTAAGGAGTTTCAATGTCAGTGATTGTGAATTTCGTGCAGGGCGGCGGATACGTGATGTATCCGCTCCTGCTGCTCTCTCTCCTCGCGGTGGTTGTGATCGTGGAGCGTTCGCTGGCGTTCCGGCAGCTCGGGGCGATTCCCACCGGCCTCTTGCGAGAGACGCTCTCCCTCTGCCGCAGCGGAAGTTTTGGAGATGCTCTCCGGCTTTGCGAGTCCTCCCCGGGACCGCTGGCAGCCTGTCTGGCCGTGGTCATCAAGCATCGAAGCTGGCCGACGCGGGAGATCGAGCGCCTGGTCGAAGAGACGGGTCAGGAGTACTTTATCAAGCTGGAGTTCCTGCTCCCGGTCCTAGATACCACCACGACGATCTCCCCACTGCTGGGCCTGCTGGGGACCATCGTGGGCATGATCGGCGCTTTCAACGCGATCGCCGTGCAGCAGCACCGCGGGAACAGCGACGCCGTGCTCGCTGGCGTGGGTACAGCCCTCTACGCAACGGCAACCGGTCTTACGATCGCCGTGATCTGCTTCGCCGCCTACAACTACTTTGCGTCCCGAGTCCGGACCATTACCGCCGAGACGGAACAAGGGGCCACGAAGCTCGTCAACCTGCTCACCGACCGGCGCCACCTGGACCGGGAGGTCCAGAGCCACGAAAATCATCGCGTGGGCCGGGGAAGCGAGGGCTGATCTCATGGAATTTCGCAAACGGCGCGAGATGAAGCGCACAAAAATCGAAATAATCCCGATGATCGACACGATTTTCTTCCTGCTCGTGTTCTTCATGCTATCGTCGCTGGCGCTGACAAGGCTCAACGGGCTCCCGGTGGATCTCCCAAAGGCCAGCACTGCAACCCAACAGGCCGCGCAGGACGTGACGATCACGATTGACGCTCAGCGCCGGATCTTTGTCAATAAGGATCCGGCGACTCCGGAAAATGTCGGGCCGCTAATGCTTGCGAAGGCCGGAGGGCCGAAAACCAACCTGGAGACGGCTACAGTGCTGATCAACGCTGACGCATCGGTTCCGCATGGCCTTGTGATTCACTGCATCGATGAGGCGCGCAAGGTGGGGCTGACCCATTTTGGCATCATGACGGCGCCGGAGGGACAGAGCGGTGGATATTAACCTTCCCACCAGCAGCCCGGCCGCCGTGGTGGATGAGGGGTTCAGTCGCCGGCTGACGTGGGCCTGCACGGCGTCGGTGCTGCTGAACCTTCTCCTATGGTGGGCGTTCGCGCACGTAGTTCGCCATCGGCCGGCGCCTCGCGTCATCCCGGTGACGATTATCGAGATGCGGCCAATGCGTCCGAAACCGGCGCCTCCGAAGCCAAAACAGCCGAAGCCAAAACCGAAGATACCAAAACCCCCTCCGCTCCGGCCGCGGGTTCGACCACAGCCGGTGCTTCGACCCGTCGTGCGCCGGCCCGCAGTGACGAAGCCGCAGTGGCGGCCGAGACCTGTGGGGCGAGTGATTGCAGCCTCGCCGGAGCGGGCCCCTTCGCACGCGCCAACCGTTGCGCCGAACGTGCGGGCCGCCGCGGCGCCCTCAACCCCAGCAGAGTTCACAACGGCGCCGTCATCCGCGCCGACCGACGCGACCCCTGGAAACGACACCGGTCCGGCCAGACACAACTTTTCGCAGTCTGGACCGGCGCCGGATAATAACCCCGGGCTTGAACCGTCCGCAGCTGTTGTCCCTGTGGCGCCACATCATGCCGCGGCAGGCGGCGGAGGTTTCGGGGCTCTGCCACGACCCATCGGACCTGTCACGGCGCCTCATCCACCGCCGCCCGCGCCACCGGCTGCCGCGGGACCGACCCAAGAAGCGCAGCCGGTAGATGAGGTCAAGCCGACCATTCCGGAGGACGTCGAGACCACCGACTTCCACTCGTCGGTCCGGGTGAAAGTGACGGTAAGGGCCGATGGCAGTTTCACCCCCACTCTGCTGACCACCTCGGGCAACGCTGAAATCGACCAGCGTGTGCGCGAGGCGCTAAAGCAGTGGAAGTGGAAGCCGGCGCTCAAGGACGGAGTCCCTGTCTCCAGTTCGGCCTATTTCTTGTTCAACTTCCTGGTTCAGTGAAGAGAATTGAGGTGAGCGACGAGCGAGCACGACATGCTCCATGCTATGTTGCCGCAAGGGCTGCTGTCTGTGGCAGCAGCCCTCCTCTGCGTCGGGCTGCTGGCGTACGAGATCCGGCATTCTAGCAGGCGAAGGCGGCAGAGAGGGAAGTGAAAGTCAGTAGTGAGGTAGCAGCCACGAGTCTACTCACCCCACTCATCCCACGCTCAATTGTAAGGGAACATGCGGACTCAGCGTCACCAACGGCGCCGCAGGTCGGCGCCTCTTACGCGGCAGGACCCGCCAGGAGAGCCCTGCGGCGGCATCCGCTCCGGGTTTCAGGGCTGGTAGCGTCGGGTCACTTGCGCCGTCAGGCCCTGGCAGATCGCCGTATCCCGCGGTGAAGTGCCCGTCAACCGACGAAGACCGGTCAGCGGGTCGGAACCCCAATCTGCAGCCGGTCTGCTCATTTCACGATCCCCAGAGATCCACCCCGTCCACGGCAAGACTGGCAGCGCCGGCGGCGGATCACGGCCGCTGTTATTTATGCTATAATGGCAAAATGATGCGATTGCCGGATCATTTCCAGGGTCTCAGACAGCGTCCGAGAACCGCGACAGCGGCCATCTGCATCTTGCTGTACCTCTGGTCGGCGATCTTCGTCGCGACTGCCCACACCGACATCGACGGACTCGATCTGCGGGTCATGCCGTCCGCGCAGAAAACCGGCGGAGCCGCTTCACGCTCTGCAGCCGCGCTTTCTGTGCAGCGGCCGCAGCCTGCGGAAGGCCCCTGCCTGGCCTGTCTCTGGGATCAGGCGACCGGCGGCGCGCAGGTTTCGCACTCCGCTCCTCCGTCTATCCTCAAAGCTTCAACCTCCACGCTGATCCCGGCGCTGCCGGTCCACCACCTTTTCACCTACCGCACCCCTTCCCGAGCCCCTCCCACCGTCTGACCTGATTGAAGTACCGATTCGGACTTCGTGCGATCGGGCGCGCCTCGGATAATATGGTTGTGGAACGCTCGCAATTGTCGCCATCCCGCATCGGTAAATCCTGTCGCCATCACCGATCATACCTGTCGATCTTTCGCCAGCAGGATTGCGCGGCCGCCGGCCCATCAACCATCTCAGGCAGTCAAAAAAGGGATTCCTCGCTCAGATTATGTTTGAGTCAACCAGAACGCGCGTTACTTTGCTCCTGGCGGGGCTGCTCGCTCCCGTCACAATTGTTACCGGCGCACAGGGCGCCCCACCATCATCCCCCCCTACCGCGGCGGCGCCCGCTGTCGCGATAGTTCCATTTCCCAATTCGCTTACCGAGGCGGATGCGGTTAGAATCGGGTTGGCGCGAAACCCACAATCAGCCGCCGGGCAGGCCGGGGTCGCGGCCGCCGCCGCCAACTACCGATCGATTGCCGCTTTTCCGAGCCTCAACCTGGGCGCCACCCACTACGCAGGCAGCAGTCCCGCGCCGACTTTGAACGGCCTCACCTCGGATACCGTATTGGATCTCGGGGATACTTTCGACACCAGCGGACAACGCCGGTTTCAAGCGGCCGGCGCCCGCGCGCAGTACAACGCCACCGAGTATCAACTCGAGGAAACGAGGCTGACGCTTACTCAGCAGATTCGTGACGCCTATTGGTCGCTCGCCGCCGCCCGGGCGCAAACGCAAATCGCGCAGGAGAATCTTCAAGACGTCCAGCGCGTGAACCAGTTGACAGCCGTGCAGCTTCAGGCAGGATCATCGCCGAGGGTCGATGTTGTTCGATCCGGAATCGACGTGGTCAACGCGCAGCAAGCGTCTATCTCAGCTCGAGGCGCGGAGCAAGTGGCGCTCTCCGCCCTGAACACGCTGCTCGCCCGGCCCCCGCTGGCGCCGGTTCAGCTTGCCGACAGCCTCGCGGAAACCTCCGTCACGCCGGCGCTCTTCATCAACCTTCCCGCGCTGCCCGATCTTACCCGAACCGCCATCGCCAATCGGCCCGTCGTGAAAGCCGCGCAGGAGCAGGTGGCAGCCGCGGATTATACGCTCAAACAGACCCGCGCTGCACGATACCCGGACACGTCGCTGGATTATCAGCGATCCGTTCAGAATTCACTCCAGACCGTGATCGTTGGGCTTTCGGTTCCCATTGTGGATTTCGGCGCGAATCGCAATGCCATCCAATCCGCGGACCAGGCGAAAAAGCAGGCCGAGTTCTTGCTTCAACAGGCGCAGCAGCAGGTTGCGCAGCAGTCCGCGCAGGCCTATACCGATTACACGCAGGCCGAACAGCTCACTGCGGCTTATCCAGCGCAGATTTTGAATCCTTCGGAAACGCTTCTGAATATGTCCGAGGTTGGATACAAACAAGGCGCCACCGGAATTCTGCCTGTTATCGACGCCGAAAATACCCTGCGAAATGCCAGGGTCGGCTACATCAACAGCCTTCTGGCCCTCTATAGGGCGCGGAATGAGATCCTCGCGGCGACCGGCGGGCTTCCCTCCGCGACGGCCGCCGCTCAAAAGTAGTCGCCGCTTGTTTTACGTTTGCTCTCGATCTTACGGCATTTTCACTTATCCATACTCTTCAGATAGCAGGAAACATCCATGTATTATCAGATCAAATACAAAAGTCCGGGTCGAGTCCCTGAACCCGCCCTCCTGCAGGAGTTGACGCACGCCGCTCTGGCGAGCGCTGCCGCCGCGCTGATCGCGGTGGGGCTGGCGGGCTGCAGCGCCTCCAGAAGCGCCGCGCCCGCTGCTCGCGCAGCGACACCGCCATCCGCCAGTACTCGCCTTATCAGCATCAACGACAGACCCGCGTTGGAATTGGATCCGGCGAGCTTGAGGCTCGCAGGTCTCTCCACCGTTACTGCCGGTGTTCAGGATCTGCGCGAGACTCTTCAGCTTACCGGCCAGATTGCCGCCACCGACTCGAATACGGTGCAGGTGACATCCCGCCTCCCGGGCAAGATCGTTCAGGCCCTCGTCTCGGTGGGATCCCGTGTTCAAAAGGGGCAGTTGATCGCGAGTGTTGACAGCGTCGATCTTACACAGGCCGAAGCGGCGTACCAGACGGCTCTCTCGCACGAACGGCTCACCTACGACCAGCTTGAGCAGCAGAGGAAGCTGGCCGGCTATGGCGCGCTGAGTGAGCAGCCGATTGAAGACGCGAAACGCGCCTACGCCGCGGCGCAAGCCGCGGCCGCCAGCGACGTGGCGCAGATCGGGCTTGACCGGACGACTCTTGCCAACACCCGGCAGTTGGTGAATATGGGCGAGATTACTCGGAAGCCGGTGGAAGACGCGCAGAACGCCTTTGCACAGGCCCAGAGCGCACGTATCCAGGCCGAGGTCACGGAGCGCAACGACAAAACCACCCTCGACCGCGCGCAAACGCTGTTCGACGCTGGCATCTTTTCCAAACAGCAGCTCGAGGATGCTCAAACGGCCTACAGCAACGCAGTGGCGGCTGTGACCCAGAGCAGCACGCAAGAGAAACTGGCCAACGAGGAGCTCAGCCGGCAGCGGAGCATTTTCCAGAAGAACCTGAACGGTTCTTCCTCGCTGCAGGGAGCGCAGAGCAAACTGCAGCAGGACGAGCACACCTACCAGAACGATCTCACCACGCAGAGCGTAACTCGTACTGAGCTCGCTCGCGCAGAGGCTGTTCATCGATCGGGTATTCCCGTCTCCCAGGCGCTCCAACAGGCCGAAGACGCCTACGACGAGGCCCGGATCGCTCTGCAGGGCGCCGCCGGCACACTCAAGCTCTATGGCGTTACGCCGGGGCAGGGGATTGCGCAGCTCCAGAACGGGCACGTGATCATTCCGGTGGCGGCGCCCCTGAGCGGAATCGTTGTTGCACGAAACATGGTGGTTGGTCAGATGGCCGATACCAGTACGCCGCTCGTCAAAATCGAGAATTTGAACCAGGTTTACGTGGACGCGCAGGTGTTTGAAAAAGATCTGGCGAGTGTCGCTGTAGGCGACCCAATCCAGGCGCATGCCTCGGCGTTCCCGGATCGCGTCTTCACCGGCAGGGTGGCTTATGTAGGAGATGAGGTTGATCCCGATACCCGAACCATCACCGTGCGTACCGAGGTTGCAAATCCCGATTGGGCGCTCCGGCCGGGAATGTTCGCCTCCGTGTTGATCGGCAGCGGCGCCGGCGTCCGCGGCGTCGCTATTCCGTCGAGCGCGGTGCTGCAAGAAGGGAACAGCCAGGTCGTATACGTCCAGGTTTCTCCACGTGTATTCGTGAAGCGCGTGGTGAAACTGGGTGACGCGGTCGGCGGAAGCGTTCCCGTACTGAGCGGCGTCGCTCCCGGCGATAGGGTGGTTGTTAACGGTAATGTGCTCCTGGAGACGGAGCAGTCGAAGCTGGCGAGTGAGAAGGGATCAGCGGCATGATTGAGCGACTGTTGCAAGCGGGATTGCGCCAGAAGTTAGTGGCGCTCGCGGTGGGTCTTCTTGTCATCGCCGCAGGCATTGTCGCGCTGCGTTCGTTGAATATCGACGCCTTTCCCGATATTACTCCGGTTCGCGTAGAGGTGGATACCGATTGCCCGGGCCTTGCCAGCGAAGAAGTGGAGAAGCTGGTCACCCGGCCCATCGAGGTGGCGCTCCAGGGAATCCCCGAGGCCACGAAGATACAATCGATCTCCAAATTCGGTATCTCCGTCGTCACCGTTTACTTCCAGGACAATACCGACGTCTATTGGGCTCGCGAGCAGGTTTTCCAGCAGCTTGGCGGGATCACATTGCCGGCAGGCATTACTCCCTCACTCGGTTCCAACGACACCGGAACCGGACAGATTTATATCTACGCGGTAAAGAGCGAACAGCGATCGCTGATGGATCTGCGCACACTCCAGGACTGGGTTATCAAGCCGGCTCTCAAAACGGTCAATGGTGTGGCGGATGATCTCACTTTTGGCGGTTTTGTGAAGCAGTACCAGGTGCTTATCGATCCGGACCGGCTGCGGGCTTATGGTCTGGCATTGGACGACGTGATTGGCGCTATTGGGAAGAATAACCAGAACACGGGCGGCAATTACGTGGAGCATGGCGGCCTGCAGTACATTGTTCGCGGCATCGGTTTGGTTCAGACGCCGGATGACATCGGCAACATTGTGGTGACGGCGAAAAACGGTGTTCCGATTTATGTGAAGAATGTCGCGACTGTGGAAATTGGATCGGAAGTGCGGCAGGGCGCGGTGACCGAGGATGGTAAGGGTGAGGTCGTATCCGGCATCGTTATACTCCGGCTCGGCTCCAATACCGCGGCAGTGATTGATCGAGTGCGGCAAAAGCTGCGAGCTATCCAGAAGAATCTGCCTGGGGATGTCACCATTGTCCCGCTCTATGATCAATCACTGCTGATTCATTCCAGTATTAACACGGTCCGAGATGCGCTGGTAGCAGGCGAAATACTCGTGATCTTCATTCTGTTCCTGCTGCTCAGTAACTTCCGCGCGGCCATCGTAGCGGCCCTCGCCGTACCGGTCTGCATGATGGTGGCGTTCATATTGATGTGGCGAACAGGAATCTCTGCCAACCTCCTCTCACTCGGTGGACTCGCGATCAGCATCGGTATGATGATCGACGCGACGGTGGTGATCACCGAGAACATCTATCGGAACGTGACCGAAGACCGGCTGCCGGGCGAGTCGATGGATGAGGCGGTTTTGAAGGGCGCCGTGCAGGTGGGTCGCCCGGTGATGTTCGCCATTTTCATTGTCATCGCGGCGTTCATCCCGCTGATGGCGCTCCAGGGCATCGAAGGCCGGCTCTTTATCCCGCTTGCGCTCTCCATCATATACTCGATGGTCGGCTCGGTCATCATGGCGTTCGTAATCGCCCCTCCACTCTGCGCAATGCTGCTGCGTGATGACAGCAGCGACACGGCCAACGCCATGGTGCGCTGGTTCCGACACACCTATGGAGGACTGCTGGAGAGATCCGCGGCCCGGCCCTGGTGGATCACACTTATCTGGATCGGCGCAACCGTCCTTAGCCTCTGGATCTTCACCATCACCGGCTCGGAGTTCCTCCCGAGCCTTGATGAAAATAACTTCCGCGTTCGCGTCACCCTTCCGGCCAGCATTTCGTTGACCGAGGCGACAACCGTTGCGCAGCGATTGGAGCGAATCTTCCTCAAAAATCCCAACGTTCTCCATGCTATCGGCTATACGGGCCGCGCTGATCTCGGCGGCGATCCCGAAAGCGTGGACAATACCGAGATATCACTACCGCTCAAGCCGCCGTCGGAATGGGTGGGCGCCCATTCGAAGGAAGAACTCGAGAGTCAGCTCCGGAAGTCGGTAGAAGACATGCCTGGCGCCGATTTCGAGTTTTCGCAAGAGCTCGAAATGCGGAACGACGAATTGATCTCCGGATTCAATACGCCCATTGCGATTTACGTTCTGGGCGACGATACGAGCGTGCTTCTGCAGAAGGCCGCGCAGGTGGCCTCGATCTTGCGGGGAGTGACGGGCGCAGCGGACGTCGCCGTGGAGCAAGTCGCCGGTATCGATGACCTGGATATTATCCCCGACCGGCAAGAGATCGCTCGTTACGGCATCAATGTCTCAGATGTCATGGACGTGGTGCAGTCGGCCATTGGCGGAACCGAGGCGAGCACGTTTTATCAGGGTCAGCGCCAGTTTGCCATTCAGGTCCGATTGCTGCCGCAGTATCGTAACAATATCGAGGCGATCCGGAATCTCCTGGTAACCTCCGCCTCCGGCCAGAAGATACCGCTTTCGCAGCTCGCCACGGTTGAGGTGCGGCAGGGACTTTCCGAGATCGATCGGTTGAACGCCCGGCGCCGCGTGGCGGTGCTCGCGGATGTTCAGGGCCGGTCGGTGGGGAGCGTGGTCGCCGACGCCAGAGTCGAGATTGCCAGGCAGGTCAAGCTTCCCCCCGGTTATTCCATTGAATGGGGTGGTTCGATAGAGGAGCTTCAGCACGCGCTGCAAACGTTGGAATGGGCTATCCCCGCGGCGCTGCTGCTGATTTTCATACTTACGTACGCGTGTTTCAACTCTTTCCGTGATACTCTCGTTGTACTCACCAAGATCCCGTTAGCCCTCGTTGGCGGCACAGTGCTTCTGTTACTCCTGCATCTTCCCATCTCGGTGCCAGCGATCATTGGCTATATCGCCAACTTTGGCACCGAAGTCCAGAACGGAACCATCATGGTCTCGTTCATCAACCGGTGGCGAGCACGGGGGCTTTCGGCGCGGGAGGCCGCGATTCATGGGGCCGTGGAGCGATTGCGGCCCGAGATCCTGAGCGCCATGATTGGGGTGCTCGCGCTCATTCCGTTCCTGATCGCGTCGGGGATTGGCGCCACGGTTGAGCGTCCGTTGGCCGCCGTTGTCATTGGCGGAATCGCCCTCGCCCGTCCCATCGCCTGGTTCCTGCTTCCTACCCTCTACGTTTGGATCGACCAGAAAATGGGTGGAGGACGGAGGACGGGGGATGTGTGAGTGTTTGGGCGCCACACACTCCCCCCGTCATCCCTCCACCTATCGTACGATCACGCTCGCCAGGGTACGCTCGGCGCCGACCGGCACGTAGTCCTCATCAGTGGTGAAGTAGAACTCGTCCATTTCGGGGCCGTCCTCGCGGTTTACCATCTGGAACGTATGGACGCCGCGAGTGAGGGTGAACGCGTGCCCTTTCACCTCCACCCAGTGCCAGCGATTATACGTTCCATCCTGGCCGAGAGTGAGAAGCGGGCCCTTATCAAGACGCACGTAGACGGAGTTCGCGCAGCCGTTTGGCCAGAGCGCCCGGCCCCAGATGTGATACCGACCCGGCTGGGTGATCCTGACTTTGTAGGTCGCCGCGCAATTCACCTGCGGCGGCCGTCCTGAATGGAGCGGCTGCACCACACACTTGTGTCCGGATGCGCGGCTGTCCGTAATCACCTGAAACGGGTGCGTGATCGTGTTCGCGCTTTCGGCCTCAAAGGCGACTGTGGCGGCTAAGGCGCTCGCTGCCGTAATGGCGATCGCGACGCCAATACCTACCGTCGTTAGCGCCGTACGACGCAGCGGCAAAGAGTGTCTTTTCATGTTCGTGCTCTCCTGTTCTGTTTCTGGCGCCTGGCGGCTCTGGCCGCAGCTCCTCTATTCTGAGAGGCTCGCCCCTACACGTCTGGTTCCTTCTTGCTTACTGACTGCTTCCTTTTGAGCTTGATTGACTGACGGCTCCCCTGGAAGATATCCAGGCGAGCGCTATTAAAAAGGCGAAGACGACGCCAACACCGCGAATCAGCAGCGACGTAAAGAGATTGATGATCAGGAACGCCGCCAGCGCGCCGCAACCACCTGCGCTTAGAGCCGAACCCTCGCAACTGCGCCACCATTCAGCCAACGTAGACGAGGCGCCATGGGCGTTAGCCGCCGGCGCCTGTCGAGACGCGGTCCACGATCGCCGCACAGCCGAGAGAATCAACTGCAGCAGCGCTATGAGTCCGGCGAATCCGATCGACGCTGCGTACACCAGATAGAGATTGTTTGAATCCCGCTCCAGTCGCACGGCCGGGTTAGGATCCTCCCCGTAATATTGTCCAATGTTAAGCTGATACTGGCCGGGTCCTACGCCCAGCCAGAAATGCTCGCCGGTCATGTAAACGCCGGCGATCCACTCCACGTACTCTTTTTTCAATACCCGGCTTGCCGGCGCGGCAGTCGTAGCGCCCGGTGTGGCGAGGCCCGGCGCCGGGGCCGTGTGAATGGTAAAGAACTCCCGTACCACGTGACTTCGGTTCCACGGCAGCGCTGCCGCGATAAGCAGCCCAAAGAGGATGCAGCCCAGCGCGAACACGCGCGCCTCTCGGGTCCGGGCGCAGAGTCCGGTTACAGCCAGTCCAATGAGCGCGCACCAGAACGCGGCGCCACTCAGCGTCGTGATCAGCGCGAGGCCAATGAACGCCGCATAGCCAATTCGGATGATCCTGCGGCGCGAGCCGAGCAGGCATCCCAGGGCGAGCGGAAGAGCGAGGCAGAGGAGACCGCCGTACGCTTTTCGGCTCTGCATCAGACCCTCCACCAGCGGCCCGGTATGGTCGGTGGTCATCGACCGCGCCGCGAGCTGCTGCGGCGTCAGCTCCGCCGGATGCAGCGCAAAGTGTACATATTGCGGCAGAGCTACGAGCATGCATATAAATACGCCGAATAGCAGCGCCCGCACCGCCAGCCGTGTTCGACCCGGCGTTCGGAGCACGGCCAGGAAAACAAACAGGGCGATGCCAAGCTGCTGGAACAACTCCACCAGGAACAGAACGCCTTTCCGTATGGCGTCTTTGCTCTCGGGCGTGTGCAGCCAATCGTGAAGCGACTCTGAGGGCAGTATCATGGTGATCGCGGAGAGCAGCGCCACGACGAACAGCGCCCACACCGGCGCCGGCAGCGCCGGCATCGGAATTTCCTGCCCGCCGGATCGGAAGAGGCGTACCACCTGCCATACCATGAGGATCACGAGAACGGCGGACGCCGCAGCGGATTTCAAGTGAGCGCTTCCGCCGCCATGATGAACCACGCTCATGAAATCGTGACCCTTATTCGAAAGCGCCACCACGGCCGCGCCTTCCACCGCCAGGATAACCCAGGAAATCACTCGCCCCCAGCGGGCCTGCTCGAGGTACGGAAGGGCGATCAGGAGCGCTACGAGCGAAATGAGCGCGTCGGCCGGCGCCACGTGAACGATTGTGTGGATCCCCTGCTTTGGCGCGTAGGAGAGCTGATTGGCGCTCAAAAAGAGGATCGCGAGCGCGGCTGCTAACAGCAGTTTGTCCAGAAGAACGCTGGGCGCCGCTGCCGTCTTGCCGTTCTGAAGCGCGGTATGAGTATCCGGTAGGCTCAAGTCTGACAATCTCTCAAGAACACGTTCAAATAATTCGCACACTGATGGCGCAGGCGTGGAGGCCTGCGCCTCGCGCCTCGTACCCGGCGCCTTCTTCAGGATGCCGGCGGCGCATGGCGCCAGATGATGCGAAGAATGCAGGCGGCGCTCAGCAATAGCGCCATGCGTGAATATGAATCACGTCGCGCGCTGATGAAGATAAGTCCCCCCAGAAGCAGCGCATAGTCCATTAGCGTGCCAAGCGTGTTATGGAGCACCTCAGTATCCAGCGAATTCTGAACCGCAACCGGATGGAACAACGCCGCTAACAATCCCGCGATGAGCAGAATGGCTGCGAGCAAACCACCCTCAAAGCCGGTTGGATGTATCCTGCGGGTGGCAATCAGGGACAGCGTGCCCAGAATTCCTATGGCAATGCAGGCCTCCGCGGCGCTGATCGCGGGCGGCCGCTGCAAGTTCTCTCCCTTTACGGAGATCGACAGCGCGAACCCTGCGCCGAACAGGAGCCAGAGCCGCCAGCCAACCGCCGACGCTCGCCGGGTGTAGACCAACCACGCCGCGACCGGCAGAGAGAGCGCCAATAGAGCCAGGATCACCCGGTGTCGGTTGGTGATAGCCCCGGGGCTTGAGGCGAACACGAAAAGCAGAGCCACGAACGCGATTTCCGCCAGCCATCGAACCGGCGCGGCCGGGTCCCTTTCATCCGGCAAAAACGCGCTCGTATTGGCGGCGCTCTGGTCCGCTGGAAGCGGCTTATCATCAACACTTAACGTCAAGCTTCGGTCCTCATCACCTACACCGATCTCCCTCTCTTGGACGCCCCGTGAATGCGGAAGTTTCCCGCGGGACGAGAACGAATCAGGAATGTGAGGTCGAGCTGCCGTCACCGGGCCAGCCGGTTAATGGCACGACTGTGGACCCATTCGCTTAGTTTTGCAGGGATAGGGGTAACATGCGAAGAACTGAAAGCTTGATATCAATGCGGCGGAAAACGTCATAATCCGCTATACGTGGGCGCAGCCCGGGGCATATAAGGGGGAGGGTGAAGCAGCATGGTTGATCGACCACCGTTGGGGTGTCAGAAGGCTTTTGAGCCAGGCGGCCTTCGCGTCCGGAATCCGCTCGCGGCATTTGTGATGGTCACCGTCATGGCTGCGGCGGCGATCGTCCCGGCAAACAGCGCGGGCCCGGCTGTCTCGCCTGGCGACATCGTGGTGAATGGTGTGGCTCAAACCGTCTTGCCGGCCCGGGAAACCATCAATCTGATTGCCCGGTCAATCGTGATGCCGCCGGCGCGCGCATACACGCTGACGCCGCCCCGACGCAAGCAAATCACTATTGATCGGGCAACGCGAATCCATCCTTCCGGAAGTGAGACGCGTGGTGTCGCATTCTCAGATCTGCCCGCAGGGGTAGATATTTCGGCCGAAGGCCCCAATTACGGGGTTGGCAAGCCGCTCCCCGCCACGACAATCACTGTGTGGCTGCCCGGAGCGCACAACGGACCGGTTACCAGCGTTGTGTTTGCTTCTAAGGGTCAGACTATCGAAACCGCGTGCGAGGACGGGCGCGTTCGCTTTTGGAACGCGGCGAGTGGAAAACTGGAGGACGCGATAACGCAGCGCGCGGTCTCTCTTGACCCTGCCGCCCGGTTCGTGGTGACCGCCGCGCCCGATGGAACGTTGCGGATACTAACGCTGGGACGCGCTCAAACAAGAGCGACGCTGGTAGGCGTTGCGGGCCCGGTTTACGCGGCCGCTTTCTCGCCGGACGGGCAGCGCCTGGCGGCCGGCGGCCGCGACGCGAACGTTGAGATCTGGAGCGTGTCCACGCGCCAGCCTCTCGCGAGTTTCCGACTTCCCGCCGCTGTGACGGCCCTTGCCTTCACCGCGGACGGGCGAACCATCGCGGCCGGCTGCCAGAACGGGACGGTGGAATTATTCCACATCGGAACCGGTGAGACGGGTCCGGCCGCCGTATGGACCACCGGAAGGACCGACGCTCTTGCTTTTGTGGCGGGGGGAAATCAACTGGCTGTCGCCGGCGCCCCGGATACCAATCACGCCGTTCGCCTCTGGGATATTCGAACGGGCCGCGCCGGGCAGACGGCGCTCATCCCCAGGGATCCGATTCTCTCCCTCGCCTCCGCAAACAACGCGTTGGCATTGGGCAGCGCCAATGGCACGGTGGGAATCTATGACATCCGGACCCGCCGTATTACGCGCTACCTTCCCGGCCTCCGCACGTTCCCGGTTGCTCCGCCCGCCCCAGCAGCGCCGGCTAAACCCGCGCCGGCTCCCATGCCGGCTAAACCTGCGCCGGGCCACTGAGCCGGCGTATCGCCGAGAAGGCGCGTAGGGGCGAAGCATTCGCAAAACATCCTACGGTAACGGGAGATCTGATGCGAATGCTTCGCCCCTACAACGTTACGGGTCGACGGTGCACGGTTTTGCGGCCGCGGTCGCTTGACCGAACGACCGGCGCCGGATTTGCGCCGCGTTCCGAATTGAATCATCGCTATCCGGCGACGGTTACTGATTCAGCTTGTTCTGCACGAACTCGCGAGCAGCGTCGAGCTGACCGGCGGATCCGAGATACTGGTTGCGGCTGGCGATGAACTTGGCGTACTCGGCCATGAAGATCTTGCCGATTGGGCGCAGGTCGAACTCAGACGGTTTGTCGCGGAAATACTCGCGGTGAACGCGGGTCCAGACCAGGCGGCCATCGGTATCGATGTTGACTTTGCAGACGCCCAGTTTCGCGGCGGGAAGATACTGCTCGGGATCCACGCCCTTTGCGCTGCGCATGGTTCCACCGGCAGCGTTGATCCGCGCCACTTCGTCCTGCGGCACCGAGGACGATCCGTGCATCACCAATGGGAAGCCCGGGAGGCGCTGCTGGATCGCCTCGATCACGTCAAAGTGAAGACCTTGAGATCCTGAGAACTTATACGCGCCGTGGCTGGTGCCGATAGCGCAGGCGAGCGAGTCGCACCCGGTTTGCTCCACAAATTCCTTGGCCTGATCGGGATCGGTGAGGCAGGCGTGGCCTTCGTCAACCTGGATATCCTCTTCCACTCCACCCAGCATTCCAAGTTCGGATTCAACGCTGATTCCCTTCTTGTGCGCCGCTTCGACAACGCGTCGGGTGATAGCGGCGTTCTCGTCAAAAGGCTCGTGGGAGGCGTCGATCATCACCGAGGAGTAGAACCCGGAGTTGATGCAGTCGTAGCACGTAGCCTCATCGCCGTGGTCCAGGTGAACGCCGAACAGCGCCTCCGGGAAAATCTCCTCAGCAGCGCGGATCATCGCCTCTAAAAGACGCTTGTCGGTGTATGCCCGGGCGCCTTTTGAAATCTGGATCAGGAACGGCGCCTTAGAATCAATACAGCCGCGGAACAGCCCCATCATCTGCTCGGCGTTGTTGATGTTGTAAGCGCCGAGCGCATATTTTCCGTACGCGTGCTTGAATAGCACTCGGGAGGGCACGATCATGGATGTTTCCCCTTTTATAAATGGATCAACGTGTTGTCGGATTGAAGAACGTGGCAGTCCGGCGCTGCCGAGTACAACGACTTACGGCCTCGGAGAGACTCGAACTCCCGACTCAGGGCTTAGGACGCCCCAGCTCTATCCATCTGAGCTACGAGGCCGCGACGCTCGCCGGTGGCCGCCAAGCGACCATCCTGTGTATTGTACCGGCGCCCATACCCGGCTATCATAAGCCTCGATTCTAACATACATTGTGGTGGGTGTCAACGAAAAAAACCTGCGCATAACCCTCCGCGGCGTAAGGCTCGATTATTACCCGTAGGTCATCCCGTTTCGGGGAGCTCGTACCGGGCGCGCCAGACTCCCCTACCAATCTCAAAGTGGCGTCGGATCGTAGATATAGTTGGCCGGGACGGGAATCCGGCGTCGGTTAACTTACTTGAAGAGTTGAACGTTCCAGGTGAGAACGGCGTAGCCATGCACTGCGTGTGGGGAGCTGTTTGAGATATAAATGGCGGGGTTGAGCTGCAGCGCTGGTGTGATGCTGTAGTTGAATCCCGCGGTCGCTGAATTCTCATTGCCGCTCTGGTAATCGAGCTGCAGCAGCAAGCGCGGAAAAGCCTGGTAGCCATACCCTAATATTGTTTCCGTTTGATTCCCCACCCGGATGGCGCCGGCCATTAACTCGTGCCGCTTGAAATAGTATCCCCCCTCCAGATACGGCTGTGGCGCCGAACCGCGTGTGGACCAGTTCAAGAAGCCGGTAGAGAGCAAATAGGGCGCCTTCTGTATGACTCCCAGTTCGGTCTCGAGCACCTGCGCGCCCGGATCCAGGCCGGCGAGGAGCGCCACCTCAAACCGCGGCGTGAATCCCAGCTCATATTGAACCTGTGACGGATTCCCGATGAACGGATCCTGCTGCTGATAGCTGAGCGAGAGCTGTCCCACCGGCTGCACGTCTGGCGTGACAATTTGATTTAGCCCCTTCGTGGTGGCGCTCGCGGAAGCGGCCGCAGCCAGCAGGATCGCCGCGGCCAACACCGCGGCGAGAGGGGACTTGCGCGCGGCGCGGGGCGCAAGGCGACGGGAAACGGCCGCGTGGAATCGGGTATTGGACAATTGCTGGACAGAGTTGTTCAATGTATCTTCTCCCTCAAAGCTGAATCGCACGATGTCCAGGTTTACTTTGCTCGGAGCAGGAGCACGGGAATATCGATGTTGTGCTGAACCCGGCTGGCTGTTTCCCCCAGGAACAAATCAGCCAGAAAGCGATGTCCGTGGGTGCTCATGGCGACCAGATCACAATGCTTCTCCTGGACCCATCGCACGATCTCCTTCACCGGTTGGCCGTAGGCGAGATGAGCGTCTGCTTCAACGCCGGCGGATTCAAATTCTTTTCGAATCTGCTCGAGGTACGACGTGTCTTCCGTGATCTCCGGGCTGACGGCATCCGAGCCAAAGGTGCGGGCTGCCCAACCGTCCGCGACATGGAGCAGCACGACTCGACTGTGCATGATCGCGGCCAACTCCCGTATATGGTTGATAATGGCGCGATCCGATGATGTGGTATCGAGAGTCACAAGAATGGTTTGATACATGATAATCCTCGCGCAGCGATTGAAGATCCACCGGTCGATTCGGCGTCCACTCAGCCTCCGATGATGACGTGCCACGCCTGCCTGCATGCGTCCGGCAGTCCATAGACGTCGAGCACGGTGATCAGAATCGCGCTGCCCCAGGCTGCGATCAGCAGGAAGCCGCGGGTTTTCCACGCGCCCATCCGTTCGTGGGAACTGGTGAAGTGCAGCAGTGGAAACATCGCGAGCGGAAGCTGCAGAGCCAGTACCACCTGGCTGAGGTTCAGGAGGTCGTTGACGCTGGCGCCTCCGCGGACGCCAATAATCAGGATAGCGGGAATAATGGCCAGGAGCCGGGTGATGAGTCGGCGTAGCCAGGGCGAGAGCCTCCAGTGCATGAAGCCCTCCATCACGACCTGCCCGGCGAGCGTACCGGTGATTGTGCTGGCCTGGCCGCTCGCCAGAAGCGCGATGGCGAAGAGCGGGCTGGCCGCCGCGACTCCCAGAAGCGGCGCCAGTGTTAGATAAGCGACTCGAATCCAATCGGTGTTGGCGTTGAATGGGAGGACGTGCCCTCCCGCCACTGTGACGCTGTGCTTCCCGTAGAACACCATGGCCGCGAGCACCAGAATGGCCGCGTTGACGAAGAATGCGAGCACAAGAGCCAGCGACGTGTCGATGGTGTTGAACCGGATCGCCGCGCGGATCGCCCTCTCGTCCTTCTGCAATTGGCGACTCTGGACCAACGCCGAATGCAGATAGAGGTTATGCGGCATTACTGTAGCGCCAATAATCCCGATCGCCACATAAATCATCCCCGCATGACGGAAACCCGGGTTGAAAAGAGCATGCCCCATCTCCAGAAAGCTGGGCTTGGTTTGCGGAATCACGAAAATCTCGATGAAGTAGCAGATGGCGATGGTCGAGATCAGCACCAGCACCAGGGACTCGATTTTTCGCATGCCGTATCGCTGCAGGGCCAGCAGGATCAGCACATCTCCCCCGGTGATGATCACTGCCCAGAAGATAGGGATGCGATTCTGGCTGAGCAAGTTGATGGCGACCGCGCTGCCCAGCACTTCGGCCAGGTCGCAGGCCGCAATTGCGACTTCGGCTAGCAGCCAGTTCGGCCAGCGTGTCCATTTCGGATACCAGAGGCGGCAGCACTGCGCTAAATCCTTGCCGGTGACCACCCCGAGCCTGGCGGAGATGACTTGCAGAAAGATGGCCATCAAACTGGCGAGGGCGACCACCCAGAGCAGGTCGTATTTGTAGGAGGCGCCGCCGGAAAGATCGGTGCTCCAGTTGCCGGGATCCATATATCCGATGCTGATCAGCAGCGCCGGTCCGACGTAAGCCATCCATTGCTTCCAGAAGGGAGATCCGTGTCCGGGAACCTCGACGGTGCCATGCAAGCCTTCGAGCGAAACATGATCACCGTTAACATCCGGCGGCGACGATTCGGAATTTAGTGATCCAGGCGTTCTGTCCCGCATTGGTTACCATCTATCCTATTCGGATGCCCTATCACCGTTTCAACGAATACTTGCTGTGCGCCCTGGCACGGCAGCCATTCCACCCGGTCATCAATCTGGAGCTGCAGCGATCCGCCGAACGGCTCCCGGCCCATGAGTCGCATCACCGTTCCGGGCCGAATTCCCCGCTCACCCAGGTAGCGAAGCAGATCTGCGTCTTCGTCTGCGACCCGTCGCACCACCACCCATTCACCATCCTCCTGTGATTCGAGATCGGTGGTAATCGTGGGCTCCATCCTCCCATCACGCGTGGGGATCGGGTCCCCATGCGGATCGAACGAAGGTGACCCGAGAAATTTCTCGATACAATCTTCAAATTCTTCGCTGATGTGGTGTTCCAGGCGCTCCGCTTCCGCATGAACTCTATCCCACCCGTAGCCTAATCCCTCCATCAGGTAGAGCTCGATGAGGCGGTGATGGCGAATCACTTCGAGCGCCACTTTACGGCCCACTTCCGTGAGCCGAATCTCCCGGTAGGGCGCGTATATGACAAAGCCGAGCCGCTCCAGATGACGCAGCATCTTGCTGACGGCGGGCCCGCTTACGCCGACCTGTTTGGCAATGTTCTGGGCGGCCGCGCCATCCCGTCCTTCGGAGAGCTGATAAATCGCCTTCAGATAGTTTTCAACGGTCTCGGTAGTAAACTTTACGTCGCTCAAGTACGGCTCCCAAATAACCAGGCTTAGAAGAAATGTTGAGTTACGTTAACTCTGCAATGACTATAACGCTCTCAGGCGTTGTTTGTCAACGGGAGCGAAGCTCGAAGCGAATCCTGATTGAACCCTGGGAAGATACTTCACGTCAAAGCAGCAGTCCGTTAATGACGGGCGAAAACCGGGGAGAATCTGGTGGTTTTCATACCCGGCTGAAGCGTTGGCATTGAGCTGACGAAGATGCGTAACAGAAACGCCGGCCCTGCGCTGGCGAGGAGATGACAATGAAGAAGTTGATTGCAGTGGTTTCCACGGGGATAGCCGCGTTCGCTATCGGGGGCGCCGCGTTCGTGCCGGGCGCCCTGGCGCACGACTCAGTCCGGCCCACGCCGCGGATTATCCTGGCCGCAAACCATAGACGCGACCGCGATCCGAACCTGCGGCAGGCGCTGCTCTCGCTGCATGCGGCGAAGAATGCGCTGCAGCGCGCCGACCGCGACTCTGCCGGACACCGACAGCAGGCGTTGGACCTCGTTCAGAGGGCCATCGATCAGACCCAGCAGGCGATGAGAGGGGATAGGTAGAACCCCCATCGTTGAACGCAAGCCGGCGCTCCCGCTCAATTCCGAGCGGGAGAGCCGGTCTGTTACAAACCTCCCGACCGGCTCTCGATGGTATAGCTGAACCCGGAGGCGCCGGCGGGGGCGGAGAGATGGATCTGGAGAGATTGGCCCGGCTGCATCGATTCGTATTCCGCCGTCTGCGTGCCCAGCGATTTGCCGCTGGCGTCGGTGAACGTGACATTGAGCACCGTATGACTGATCGTCTGCTGGCCGCTGTTGGTAACCGTGCCTTGCAGCATCCCGCCCTGCAAGCTGGCCTGAACGGTCGCCTCAAACGGGGTATGGGTGCGAGACCAGTAGATGTAACCCGCGACAGCGAGCAGCACAAGCGTCAGCACGATCGGAAGAGCGCGTTTCATAGCAAAGCCTCCAGTATTGATTGATCTGTTTCGATCTGTCTGGACCCCCGTAATCGAGGGAAGTGCAAAAATCAGGGCGACATCGAGCCAGTTCTATTCTACAGAGTCTTATTTTACAGACATCGTTGGATGGTCAAAGAGCATGGCGTACCGGGCGGCGCCGAGAGCGCCGGCGTATTCGCCAAGCGTGGCCGGAACAATCTTTGCCTGGTGGCCGCCCGGCTGCCACTCAATATCGCTCAGAAATTGCTTCAGCGGCTCAAAGAGATCTTCACCGGCCCGGGCGATTCCTCCGCCGAGAACAACCACCTCCGGATCCAGGATATTAATGAAAGACGCGACCGCGCACGCCAGATCATATACCGATTGCAGCCAGACATAAGCGGCGAAAGCATCGCCCTGCCGGTAAGCCTCGACCATCTCCTTTGTAGAAGTATAGCGGCCGGCGGCCCGGCGGGGAAGGGTACAGTCTCCGATCGCGTCTTCCAAACTGCCGGGCGCGCCGCAGATATCGGGAGCGCCGCGGGGATCGAGGCTCGTGTGGCCGAGATGGCCGGCCCGGCCGATGTGCCCGCGAATCAACCGGCCATCCGATAAAATCCCACCCCCAACGCCAGTTCCGAGCGTTAACAGAATCGCGTCCTGTACTCCCGCGGCTGCGCCCAACCATGCCTCGCCCATGAGCGCCGCGTGCGTGTCGTTCAGAACCGGAACAGCCGCCGGCGCCTCGAGAAAGCGGCTCCAATCCAGGCCCTCCAAACCGGGCAGCCGGCCAGGCATGAACGCGATGGAGCGAGCGTCTCGTGCAGCCAGTCCCGGAGCGGCCAGCCCCATCCATGCCGCCGGTCCGCACCGCTCCTGAATCGCCCGCGTTTCATTCTGGATAGCGCCGGCCCAGCGGCTTTGGACGCCGGCTTCTGCGGGGTCAACGTCGGTGGCGTCGGCCCCAACCGTGATTTCCGGCCGATCTCCGGTTTCACGCTGAATCCTCTCGCGAATCGTTCCGTCTTCTTCCACAATCACAAACTTGATGTTTGTGCCGCCCAGGTCAATGCCCAGCGCGTACGGTTCAGTTCGGGACATTGCTTACTCCCAGCCATGGACGGACGCCGGAGGATGGAGGACGATCGGCCATTAGCTGCCGCATTACCAGGGCTGAAGCCCTTCGCTCTATTCGGTCGTCCCTGCGGGACCTTACAGCCGGGCAATACGCCGCGCGTCCCCGCCCCACGCCCGGCTGCAGACCCGGTTGAAACCGAGCTCCGCTCGCGCGAAACCCTACTTCGAGGGTTCAAAATGACGCGGTCCTCCGTCCTCCGTCCTCCGTCCGCGTTGTTTCTGCGGCTCTCCGCGGATCTCCGCGTCTCGGCGGTGAATCTTTGATTCATCCTTCATCCTTCATCCCCCCTCCCACCACGCTCTCCAACAGCTCAAAGTAGCCGGGGAAAGTTTTACTGACACACCCGGGATCGCGGATGGCGCAGCCGGGGATGCGCAGACCAATGAGCGCCAGGCTCATGGCGATGCGGTGATCTTCGTAGGTGTCAAAGGTTGTGGGACTGGGTTGGGAGGGATAAACGCTCAAACCATCCTCGCGCTCCTCAACCGTGACGCCGGCGCGCCGGAGCTCTGTAACCATCGCTGAGATCCGGTCCGTCTCCTGAACCCGCACGTGGGCGATGTTCCGGATGTGGGTTGGCGTTGAGCAGAATGGGGCGATGGCGGCCAGCGTGAGCGATACGTCGGAGCAGGCGTTCATGTCAACGTCGATGCCACTCAACTCCGAGGCGCCCGTGAGTGTCAACCCCTCCGGCCGGTCCTCCAGTGAGCAGCCCATCTGTTCCAGCAGCCGGGCGAATTCAATATCACCCTGGCGGCTGCGCAGCGAGAAACCTTCGATGGTACTGGTCCCGTTGGTGATAGCGGCGGCGGCGAGGAAATAGCTGGCGGCGGAGGCATCGGGCTCGACGGCGTAACTGCGCCCGTGATAGCGCCCGGTTGGCACGCGGAAGCGGCGGTAGTTTTCGTTCTCGACCGGGACACCGAAAGCCGCCATGACGTCGGTGGTTAGATCCAGGTAGGGGCGAGAAGCGAGGGCGCCGATGACCTCGATTTCAACTGGATTATCCGCGTAGGGCGCACTGAGGAGCACGGCGCTGAGGAACTGGCTGCTGCGGTGGCCGGGAATGCTGGCGCGGCCGCCTCTGAAAGCCCCGCCCTGAACGACAACCGGCGGGCAGCCATTCCCAAACTGAGACTCGGCGGTGGCGCCGAGGCTCTTGAGAGCGTCCAAAAGCTCCTGGATCGGTCGCTCTCGCATTCGAGGAGCGCCATCCAAGACATAGGTTCCCTGGCCCAGGCA
>DASRZA010000138.1:0-38568 GCA_035686845.1 Armatimonadota bacterium
CCGGGAGCGAGTTCAGAATGACCCAGTTGAGATCCAGATTCTCACGCAGGCTCGCTTCCATCTGTTCGAGAGCGCCGGAGCTGTTGACCATAACCTCGGGCATCGCTTCTTCCTCAATCGATCCACTTCTCATACCTCACCGCCTTTTGCGTACGCGGAAGATCCGCGCCGCCGGGCTGCTGCCGGGCGTCTAAAGCACCCGGCAATCGAGCCTGCCGCCGAGCGTCCTTACAGACGCGAACATAGAACGGCCGTTTTCTCGACCGGAGGTCGATTCGCCGCAGGCGCCTCTGCCGGCGCCATTATATCACCGAGAGGATCCGGCGGCGCAGCTCTCTCTCCCTGCCGGATCGCTATCCACCATTATCGAATGCCCCGCGCCGGGTCTGTAGGGCGAGGAGGCCTGTGGTGCTATCGTGTCTCAGCCTTTGCCACCAGAGAACTTGGCGCCTTCGACGATCGACCGCTGCATCAGCAGGAAGACGATGACCAGGGGCGCGATGCCGACGAGGGCGGCGGCAAACAGCTCGGAGAGGTTCAGCGTCTGCGCCGTCAGAAAGGTTGAGAGCACCACCTGGACGGTCCATGACGAGGGGTCCTGCCCGATCACAAGCGGCCATAGGAAGGCGTTCCAGCTCGATATAAACGCGAGCACGCCGAGAGCCATAAGGATGCTCCTGGAGTTTGGAAGGAGCAGCCGCCAGTAAATGCCGGCGTAGCCGAGGCCGTCCAGGCGTCCGGCTTCCTCGATCTCCACCGGGAATCCGAGATAAAACTGCCGGAATAGAAAAATTGAGAAGGCGCTGAAGAGGCCCGGCACAATGATACCCCACCGCGTATTGATGCCGCCCAAAAACGCCGTGACCGCGTAGGTTGGCACAAAGGTGACGGCAGCGGGGATCATGAGGGTTGAGACAATCAACCCGAAGACAACATTTCGACCACGAGCGGGGATGCGCGCCAGCGCGTACCCCGCCATGGACGAAAAGAGCATCTGGAACACCAGGGTCGTGACGGCGATAATACCGGAGTTGATAAGCCCGGTCGCCATCGGCGCCGCCGGGTCGGTGAACAGCTTATGGAAGTTTGACCATACGGGCGGAATCGGCAGCCAGGACCAGCGCGTCGAAGTGATCTGCGGGTCCGTCATCAGCGCGTTCCGCAGCAGAAGATAGAACGGGATGAGAAAGAGGACCGCCAGGACGCCCAGAACGAGGTAGCTCAGCAGCCGGCTGACGACGCTTTGATGGTGCTTCATGGGCGTTTTCTCACTCTTCGGACCTGCCAAATCCCAGCGCCTTCCCCTGAACCAACGTTACGATCAGGATGAGCGCCGTGAGGATAAATGCCCCCGCGGTTCCCCGGCCGAAGTCCTGGTCGCTCAGCGCCAGCGAATAGAGATAAATCAGCGGCGGCCGGGCCAACACCTGGTTCCCGGCTGAGGCGCCCACCCCGCCTAAGATGTTGTAGAACTCGTCGAAGGCCTGGAACGCCGCGATCAGGGTCAGCAGCATGACGGCGATCGACGTGTTGCGAAGATGGGGAAGAGTGATGCGCCTGAACGTTGTCCACGCGCCGGCGCCATCGACTGCGGCGGCTTCGTACACCGTTCGCGGGATTTCCTGCAGCCCCGCCATGAAGATAATCATGAAGAAGCCAACCTGGAGCCAGAGGCGCACGGTAACCAGTACGAACCAGTACCATGGAGGATGCGTTGCGCCAATCCAGGCGACCGGCCCCGATCCGAATTTGCCGATGACTTGATTAGCGAATCCGAACGAGAGCCCGTTGAAGAGACTCACCTTCCAGATGAGCGAGGCCACCACGTACGACACCGCGGACGGAATGAAAAAGACCGTTCGGAAGAAGGATCGGCCGGCCGTCACGCGCTCCACTGCCAGCGCCAGTCCCAGCGATACGAGGTAAGTGAGCGGCACGATGAACGCCGCGAAGATAGCGACGGTCACGAGAGAGTTAAGGAAGGCGGGATCGGTGAGCAGGTCCTCGTAGTTTCGGAGGCCCACGAAGTGTCCAATCCGGATCGTGTTCTGAGCATGCGAGAAACTGAGCAGCAGCCCCCATACGATCGGCGCCAGCGTAAAGATCGTGAGTCCCGCCAGCGCCGGCGTCACGAAACCCCAGAAGGCCAGGGTGGCTTCCCGGGAACTCCGACCGCCGCGCTTTCGCGGGGTCGGCGTGTTCTCAGACTCAAGCTTCGCTTGCGTTGTCTCCACCGTCACCTTCCTGTCACTCCTATACTTCCCGGATGGTCCCCGGCAAACAGGGCTTTCATACGAGGAGTCTGTCCAGTTCTCGCTGGCAGAGCTGCGATGCGGTCTTGACGGCCGCGACCCCGGAGTGGCCCTGCTTCAAGATGCCGCTGACGGCGTCGGTTAAGATGGTGTTCATGGACGAACTCCAGGCGGGTGGAAGCGCGTGGCCGTGCTCTGACAGGTCTCTGACAGCCCGGGCCGGTATGGGCGCCTTCAGCGCCGCAGCAGTGGCGGCCACGGTCTTACGCGGCGGCACGTGAAACCCGTACGAGAGACACCAGTCGCGCTGGATCGCCGTGTTCTGAATCCAGAGCCACTTAACCAGCTCCTTCGACTCCGGGATGTGGTGTCCCTGCGCATTGACCATCGAAGTCCACCCTCCCAGGAACGTGGCCGGGCTTCCCTGCGCATCGAGCGCCGGCCATGCCATACCGCCAACATCGTCGCCGAGAGCGCGGCGAATCGCCGGGTAGGCCCAGAGACCTGTCCACTGCATCGCCGCCATCCCTTGAATCAATGCGGAGGGGTCCCACCAGTCGGTCGGCGCCCCGATTAAGAGCGCGCCGGAGTCGTTCAGCTCCTTCAGCTTCTCGTAAGCCTCCACCGTTCGATCGTTGTCGAACACGATCTGGCTTCCTTTCAAGAAGTCGCTCCCGGCGGACCAGGGCAGCACGTTCAGCATGGAGGTGACCCCGCCATCGTTTCCCAGGAATAAGCCTTTGCGATTGGGCGTATTCAGCTTCCGGGCGGCGGCAATCAGCTCGTCCATGGTGGTGGGAGGAGCGACGCCGGCCGCCGCGAGAAGACTCTTCCGGAAGTAAAGAATGCCGGTGTCATCCAGCATCTTTACGCCGTAGAGCGTATTGCCCACTGTGTTGGCTTCCAGATCGCGTGGCGAAAAATCGGCGCGTACGGCGGGAGTGAAAAGATCGTCCAGCGGGGCGACCTGCGCGGCCTGCGCCATCGGCAGCGTGAGGGAACTCTCGAAAACGTCGGGTCCACCGGGCACCAACAGCGCGGTCGCCAGCTTGGTTTTATAATCACCCGGAACCCAGACGACCTTGATGCGGATATGCGGATACGCTTTAGTGAATTCCTGCGCGTACCGGATCACCGCCTGTTCCGTGCCCGCTTCGCCGTACTGGTGATACCACTGGGTGAGTGTGATCCCGCCGTGGGAATTACCGGAGCTGCAGCCTGCGGCGACAGACCCCGCGCCGATCGTCACCGTCTTCAAAAACATTCGCCGGGAAAGAGTCCGGCCGCCGGCCTGCGACCCCTGTGCCGCTGTCGTGGATGTCATACTCCTGACGTTCCACCCGCCCGGCGTTTTTCCTTCCGGATTTCACGATCAGAACGCGCTCCGCTGCTCCAGAAGGACGGATTAGTGGAGCTTCCACTGCTGATCCGTGTCTCGTTTCGCTCGGGGACATCGTGGCCGTTGTCCAGGCAGTGATCTCGCGACGTTATTGAGCGTTGCATAATGATCCGAAGTACCCCGCACGCTATAATACCGCATACGTGCGCACGACTCCGGAGTAAATGATTGGCGGGAATGGCGGTGGATCAGATCGCTGGAACTCGCACGCGCTGGATGGGAGCACCGGGTCATCGCGTTCGCCCTGGACGCCGGCGAGAGCACTGTGAGCGAGTGGCTGAGCAACGCGCGTAGCGGGGGAGCCAGCGCGCTCTATTCGCACCCCCCGCCGGGGCGGCCACCCAAGCTTACCCCATGGCCGCGGTTCAGACGTTTCTGGCAAGCGGAGCCGCCAGACACGTTACAGTAGAGGCCCTGCCATTCTACGCACCGGAGCTGAACCCGACGGAACGATTGTGGCAGCACCTCAAAGACGCTGAATTGCGGAACGCAGACTGCCCGGACCTGGATCAGTTGCACATGGAGCTCCACCTCGCACTGGACCGGGTGCGCCAAAGCCCACCGCTTGTCCGGTCCTTCTTCGCATGGGCTGGACTCAAACTCTAACTTCGATTCTTTTTGCAACGCTCAATAAAGTGAATCAGGTAATGCTCGCGGGGCATCGACGCATTCGATCGTTGTGGCGAGATGAAAAAATCGCATCACTGGCATCAGTTGTCGCCGCGAAGGAAGAGGCGCTGATTGCTCTCTCGAGCGAACGAGAGCGGATTATGTTGATGTCGAAAAATGACGCTATTCAGGAGCTTATTCGGAAGCACAATATCAATGGTAGAATCCGTGCGGTAAACGCTGTCCGAGACAACGGCTTGCTTGACATAGTCTGAGCGAGGGTTGGATATGCAATGTGACCGAATCATTAATGGCGATAGTATCGAAGTTCTGCGCGGTCTGCCGAGTGGGTCGTTCCATCTAATTCTTAGCGATATTCCTTACGGAATTGGAGCGGAAGATTGGGACGTGCTTCATAACAACACGAATTCCGCGTACAGGGGATCGAGCCCGGCGCAGAAGGAAGCCGGGGAGGTCTTCAAAGCCCGCGGCAAGCCATTGAACGGATGGTCCGACGCGGACCGAAAGATCCCGATCGAGTACTACAACTGGTGTGCCTCCTGGGCATCCGAATGGCTTAGGGTCTTAAAACCGGGAGGGTCAGCGATCGTTTTTGCGGGGAGGCGCCTCAGCCATCGTTGCGTCAGTGCGTTAGAAGATGCCGGATTCACCTATAAGGACATGCTCGCGTGGCTGCGGGCGCGTGCGCCGCATAGGGCGCAGAGACTGAGCGCGATCTTCCGGAGGCGTGGTGACGACAATTCGGAACTCGACTGGCAGGGATGGCGTGTAGGGAACCTCCGGCCAACATTTGAGCCAATCCTCTGGTTCACTAAACCTTACAAGATTGGAACGACCATCGCTGATAATGCCAAGGCGCACGGCGTCGGCGGTTATAACGAAGAGGCTTTTCTCAAGTTTGTATCGCGCCCGGACAACATTGTGGACTGCGATTTCGCGCCTGGTGAGAGAGGGAACCACCCGACTCAAAAGCCAGTAAAACTCATGCAGGCTCTCATTGAACTGACGACTCAGCCGCAGCAATTAGTGCTGGATCCCTACTGTGGCTGCGGTTCAACACTGATAGCGGCGCGCAACTGCGAGAGACGTTTCATTGGCATCGAAATAGACCCGAAGTATTGTGAAATCGCACAGCGGGAGATAGATAGTGATCTTTTCTATGCCGCTCTGATGCGCGACGAACACGCGGGCCAATAACAGGCTCTGAACGGATCATGAGTTCAATGCGATGGCTGCGGGGTCGCGTCCATTTTGGCTTCACCGGTGGTCTAGTTCCGGGAGTGCGGTTGATAGCAAAGCCCAAACAATGAGCGCCGCGCCGCCCGCGGCGGCGAGATGGAGCGCAATTGCCGCGGAGTCAGCGCTGGTGAAGTTGAGATGGCCGATAAAACTTTGCGCGTGAGTGAACAGATTCTCGCTAACCGCCCATACGACCATGACGAGACCATAACTGAATGCGCCAAAATCCCGTGGGGTACTGTAGATGAGAAGGTGAAGGATCGCCAGAAGCGCCCAGGCGCCCAGGAAACACCCGCCGAGTACGAAGATCGACGGCATTACGATTCTGAAGGCATGCTGGATGAACGCCTCCGCCACGCTCGCCGCGATTGCCAGGTAGAGTAGTTGGCGCAGCGGCATCCGCCTCCAGGTTAGAAGATAAACCACGGCCGCGAAACCCACGGCGCCTTCCAATGCCCTCAGCTCCCACGTGCTCGTGGCGCCGGGAGAGTACGCGGCGAAGGTGAACGGGGCAAGCAGCAGCCACGCCGCGAGCGCGAGCCAGTATCCTGCGCAGCCACGAACCGCGGCGAACGGTGCCGGTTGCCGAACGGCGATATCTTCCCAGACGGAATCCCTCCACGTCAAGCCGATCGAGATGACGAAGAGGAAGAACCAAACAGCGGCGAAAAACGCGAGTTCATGCGTGAATCCGCGGACGGGGCCCATTGCTGACATGAGGAGAAACGAAACGCCACACCAGATTAAAATCAAGGCTGCGCTCAAGCTGCCGGAGCGGTTCTCGGCTGCAGCTCTATCGAACAGGATCCCACCGGCGATGGCGCCGCCGGCAGCCATGGATCCGGTGAGAAGAAAACCAAGCGACAGCAGTATTCCGGAGGGCGGCGCAGAGAACCGGAGCACGATGAGGGCAACCGCGGCGATAGCGGCCGATCCGGCCAGGATCTCCCTTCGTTTTTGACGAACTGCCGAGCACCGATCGAACAGGAGACCGGCGGCAGGGAGAAGGTACCAGACGAGGCTCGCGGCTCGCGCTATCCGCGCAATCTCATGCGTTGGAACGCGCGTCCGGTCCAGTTGCAGCATTAGATAGACGGAGTACCAGTTGTCGCCGGGGCGTACGAACAGGCATCCAAAGAGCGCAAACGCCGCCAATCCCACGAGCCATGCCATTGCCTTCGGCGGGGCCATTCCCGCCTGACCGATCCGCGTCGGCCTGCATTCTGCGCGGTCCATTTCACTGTCCATGACTACCTCCGGCTGTTCATCGGGCCCGAATAAGTGTCCTGCGAAGCGTAAGCCTCTCAGCCGGGGATTTACGGTGGCGCTTCGTAACCGAGTCAACGTCGAGATCGCGTTGAAGATAGGGATTATACCCCGTTTCGGGCCTTTGGCAGGTTATACCGCGCTACGGAGACAGGGCACGGCACCGCCCATTATACTCCTCCGTTGAAGGATCGTGATGGCGGGTTGGGGAAGCTCGTTTTCTGCAAACTCGACGAAAGCGGATTGCAAGTTCGTGCGGCGGACGGAGGACAGGTATCATAAGCCGTGGTCGTCTACCCGTCGGAACCCGGCGCAAATTCGGCGACGCTCCTACGGTCAAACGACCCCCGCCTAAAAACCCATGCCCGGTTGACCCGAAACATTGTAGGCGCGAAGCATTCGCCGGACGTGTTTCAGGTACGATAGATCTGAGGCGAATGCTTCGCCCCTACGCGCCGCCCAACACGACGCCCCGCCGAACGCGAACCCCCAACAATGGGGGAGTCCTTGCCCGCCAGGTTTAAAGCTCGGTCGTCCCTTCAGGACTTCGGAGCCGATCAAGATGCCGTCGCGGTGGTTCCAGGGCTGAAGCCCTTCGCTATATTCGGCCGTCCCTCCGGGACTTCACGGGCGGCCATTACGCCCCACGCCCGCGTGGCAGCGTCACCCGGCTGCAGACCCGGTTGAAACCGGGCTCCGCGGACGCGAAACCCTCCTTCGAGGGTTCAAGAACACGCCATCCTCGGTCCTCCGTCCGCGCAGCCCCGCGCCCTCTTACAGCAGCGACATCGGATCGAGGTCTACGGTGACAGCGCGGAGGTCTTCGGCGCTGAGGGTGAGACGGAGACGGCGGCAGGCGGCGCGGAGTAATGACGGATCTCTGGATTTTAGCAGGAGATGCCACCGGAACCGGCCCTTGATCCGGCTGAGTGGCGCGGGCGCCGGACCCAGTATTTCCACCTCGTTATCGCCGGTACCCAGCGCCTCCCGGACTCGTTCGGCCCGAGAGGCGGTCTCCTGCCGGGTCCGGCCCTCAACGACGAGGCTGGCCAGGCGCACGAAAGGGGGATAGCGCGTCTCGCGCCGGCGGGGGATCTCCTGACGATAGAATTCATCGAAATCGTGCTGCGCCGCCGCCTGAATCGCGTAATGCTCCGGGTTGAACGTCTGCACAATCACTTCGCCGGGTTGATCACCGCGGCCGGCCCGGCCGCTCACCTGCGTGAGAAGCTGGAACGTGCGCTCAGCCGATCGGAAGTCCGGGAGGTTGAGCATCGTGTCGGCGCTGACCACGCCGACCAGCGTTACGCCCGGAAAATCGAATCCCTTGGCGACCATCTGCGTCCCCACCAACAGATCGATCTGGCCCCGTCGGAACCGGTTAATAAGATCCTGAAGCGATCCCTTCCGGGAGACGGAGTCAACGTCCATCCGTGCGACGCGCGCATCCGGAAAGAGCGTCCCGATCTCCAATTCTACCTTCTCGGTGCCCACCCCGAACTGCCTTATCTGCGCGCCTCCGCACTTGGGACAGATTTCCGGCGCAGCCATCGTGAACTCGCAATGATGGCAGCGCAGCAGTCGTGAGGACGCGTAGAAGGTGAGCGAGACATCGCAGTTCCGGCATCGCGCCACGTAGCCGCACTCACGGCAGAGGGTGATCGTGGCCCATCCGCGGCGGTTCAGAAACAGAATAGTCTGTTCACCGCGAGAGAGGCGCTGTTGAATGGCGCTTTCCAGACGCCGGCTGAAGATTCGCCCCGGATTCTCCTTCAGTTCAATGCGCTGGTCAACCAGTATGACCGATGGAAGCGGACGGTCGTCAATACGGCGGGGAAGGCGCGCCAGCCGGGCGCGCCCCTGCTCGGCGAGGTGCGCGGTCTCTAACGAAGGGGTCGCGCTGGCTAACACCACACATGCGCCGGCCAGTCGGGCGCGCTCGATGGCGGTGTCGCGCGTGAGATAACGGGGACTGCTGTCCTGTTTATACGAGGTCTCATGTTCTTCGTCGAGCACCACCAGGCCCAGCCGCGGCGTGGGAGCGAAGAGGGCGGATCGGGCGCCGATCACCACGTCAACCTGGCCCGTTCGAATCCGTTCCCATTCGTCCAACCGCTCGCCGTCGGAGAGCTTGCTGTGCAGCACCGCCACGCGCGACCCGAAGCGAGCCTGGAAGATCCCCACCATCTGCGCGGTCAGCGAGATTTCCGGCGCCAGCGCAATCGCCTGTTTCCCGAGGCGGATGGTCTCTTCGATGGCGCGGAGATAAACCTCTGTTTTGCCGCTCCCCGTGACACCGCGCAAAAGCGCCACCTCCGGCGCCGGCGCGCCGACGAGCGCCTCAGCCGCGCCCGGGACGTCGATTGAACCATGCGCCGCAGTGGATCGGCGCGCCGTTCGCGCGATGGCCGCTAAGATGGTCTCGAGGGCGCCCACCTGCTCAGGGTTGAGCGAGAGACCGAGGGCTATCTGAGGCGAGGGAGGCCAGGGGCTGCGGCGTACCGGAATTGGGACGCGTTCGAGAAGCCCTTTTTCGACGAGCGCCTTAATAGGCGCCACCGAACAGCCAAGGGCGCCGGCGAGCGCGGCCTGACCAACCGGCTGTCCGATTTCCAAAACCCGGGCGAGAGCCTCGCGCTGCCGCTCCTCTCGCCGGGAATTATGCTGAACGATCCATGACCGCGCCTCATCCGCGGAGATAGCGAGTCGAACTCCGGCCAGGGCGCGTCCGGAGGAGGGTTCCTGCGCTGTCCGCACCACCTCCACGGTTCCCCGCTGCGCGAGCTGCCGGATTGCGGTTGTCAGACGCGGGGTCCGGATCAACTGCTGGAGCTGCTGAAGCTCGGCTTCCCCACCGGCGGCGCGAAGCTCCTCGATCACCTTCTCGGCAAGCAGTGATGGCCGCCGGCTGGCCGCGCGCGGCGGCTGAGCGGGTAGTCGCACAAGCGTGCGCACGCTGACGAGCCGGTAGGGAGGAATGACGCAGCGGATCGCGTCCGACATGCCGCAAAAGTACTGCCGGGCAATCCAGCAAAAAAGGCTGGAAGTCGTCCGGTCGAAGACCGATGGAGTTTCCAATACCTCGCTGATGGACTTCCAGTCGCTGATCGAGGAGGGCGCACGGTTTTCGATACAGAGATCGGCTGGCAGCGCCGGTGTCTGGGTTACGGCAAGCACGTATCCGATCTCGGGCCGGCCGCGCAGCGGCGCGATCACGCAGCTTCCTGGCGCGGCGGTCATCCCCTCGGGCAGCCGATAGGTGAGCGGATGATCCAGAGAGCGATTCCCTGTTTGCATCGCGACGTGAGCGAACACAGAGCCGCCCGTCAGGGCTGCGAAGGTCGAGCCGGCTGCTGCGCCAGCCCGGCTCCCTCAGCCTCGGACGCTACCGCCCGGGCCACGGCGGCGCCCACCCGCTTGTCGAAAACCGACGGCACGATATACTCTTCATGCAGCTCGTGCTCATCCACAAGATCCGCAATCGTTCGCGCGGCCGCCAGTTCCATCCCGGTTGTGATTCCACGCGCCCGGGCGTCGAGAAGGCCGCGAAAGAATCCGGGAACACAGATCACGTTATTCATCTGGTTTGGCATATCCGACCGGGCCGTTGCCACGACGCGAGCCACGCCCTCCAGCTCATCGGGTATCACCATGGAATCATCGTTCGCCAGCGCAAAGATAACCGGGTCACGGCCCATCATCCGGACATCATCCGCCTCGACTCGCTGTCCGCCCGTGACCCCCACAAAAACGTCGGCCCCGCGCAGCGCCTCTCGAATATCACCGGTGCGGTTCTCGGGATTCGTATGTTCCGCGAGCCACTGCTTATCCGAGTCAAGACCGGGCCGGGCGGTATGAACAATCCCTTCGAGATCCAGCACCACGACCTGAGCGATGCCCGCCGAAAGCAAGAGCTGGGCGCAGACCGTGGCGGCCGGGCCCGAACCGGAGACGACCACCCGCACCGATTCCAGCGGCTTGCCTGTGAGACGGCAGGTATTGATGAGCGCAGCCAGCACCAGCGCCGCGGTGCCATGCCGGCTGCCATGAAATACGGGAATATCCAGATCCTGCTGAACCTGCCGTTCCACTTCAAAGCAGCCCGGTTCAGCGATTCCCTCCAGATCGATGGCGCCGAAAATGGGCGAGATGGCTTTGATCGCGGCGGCGATTTCATCCGGCCGCTGGGTGTTCAGGCAGATTGGGAATGCGTCCACCCCGGCGAATTCTTTGAACAGAACCGCCTTCCCCTCCATGACGGGAAGCGCCGCCTCCGGCCCGATATTACCCAGGCCCACCACAGCGCTGCCATCCGTCACCACGCCCACCAGGTTCCGGCGAATGGTCAGCGTGAAGACCTTGTCTCGCTCCTCCTGAATCGCCCGCGCCACTCGCGCCACCCCGGGCATATAGACCATCATCAGATCATCACGGGTCTTAACCGGCGTCCGCGGAGTAATCTCCAGTGTTCCGCCCAGGTGCAGCAAGAACACGCGGTCCGACACGTTCAGAATCCGCAAACCCGGAATCTGTCGCACCGCTTCGACACACTTGAAGCCGTGATCGGTGTCCCGAACGTGGACCGTGAAGTCCCTCGTGACGAACCCGCCGCCCGACTCCACGATGTCGATAGACGCGATATCGCCGCCCACTGCGCCGATAATGCTCGTGATCTGGCCCAGCATACCCACCTGGTTCTGGTACCGGGCCCGGATGATCAGGCTGTAGCCCGGGGATGGAGGCGCCTGCATTCCCATACTCCTTACACATAGCGTGCCGGCCCGCGACAGGGCCTCTCTCCATTGTAGCGCGGGCCTTCGATCTACTGAAAAACCACCGTCTTCGCTCCCGCCAGCTTGAGCAGCCGTTCGATGGTCGATTGGGCGTTCGTGGTGGCGCGATCCAGAATACGACTCGAAATCGCAGCTTGTTGAATCTCCTCTTCAGCTTTTTGCCGTGCCTGGGTTTCCAGTGAGGCGTCCGGGCCGGTCAAAAGGCCGGGATGATGGTCATACACGAAGCTCC
Organism: Armatimonadota bacterium; assembly: GCA_035686845.1. Lineage (GTDB taxonomy): Bacteria > Armatimonadota > DASRZA01 > DASRZA01 > DASRZA01 > DASRZA01. Next base: position 11,812 of record DASRZA010000138.1, read on the forward strand.
GATCATCCAACCGGGTGGAAAAGATGGCTGCGCGCGGCAGGTGGACGTAAACGGTATCGCCCTCCGCGTGCAGATCGGACGGCTTCATCGTTTTAAGATCGACCCCCGCGGTGACGATGCCATGCGCTACCAGCAGCACCTGGTCTCCCGCCAGCCACCGGGGCAGCGGATTGACCGTGTCACGCGCCGCGATGACTTTCTCAGCGTGAAAAGAAGCCGTTTCCAGCCGCGAGAGATCTTGCATCCGCTCCACGACTGTTGGAAGATTGCTTTGAAACGTGGTGGTACTGCGGAACCAGAGAGCCCCGGTCGGAAGTTTGCCGAGCGTTATACCGGCGAATATCAGTAAAAGCCCCACCGCGAGAATCCTCAACCTTGCCAGAGCGCGAGCCGTTCGTTGTTCAATAGCCATTCGGAAGCATTCCTCTCGTAAGAAATCGGTTAAACTGTTCTCATCGACGCCGCTTCAGCCCGAGAACCATGCTTATGACTTCTCAAGCGGCGCTTTGGATCGGCTGGATTGCGTGAACGGTTTCGTGATCGATACCTCTGAAGACTGAGGCGACTACAGATCCGTGGGCATTCGAGCATAATTCTGCGATACCGCGCAGGCAAAATCACGCGCGTTCCTCACCACTCTGTTTCCTTTCTGGTAACCAGGAGAGTTAGCTATGATTCACGGTTTAAGTGCGGGGGCTTCCCGTGCTCGAGGTCAGTTCATCGCGGTCTGCTTCGCCGGCCTGGCGCTATTTCTTGCAGGCTGCGGAGGCAGCAACACCAACAGTAATACTCCGCAGACACCATCACCGACGACCTATCCACCGAACAAGCCTACCGCAGCGCCCGCAGCGCCCGCGAACAAGGGCGCGATGATGGGCAATACATCGGGCAAGGCCATGACGGGCGAACAGATCTTCGCGATGGACTGCGGCCGCTGCCACAAAATTGGGAGCGTGGGGACAGGTCGTATTTCGCTCGATCATATCGGCAGCAAGAAAGACAAGGCGTGGTTAACGGTTCAGATTCGCACGCCGGCTCAGCATCACAGCCGGATGCCGCCATTCCCGGCGTCGCGTCTCTCCGATAAGGATCTCGCAACGCTCCTCACCTATCTCTCGAGCCAGAAATAGGTTCCCTCGAGCAGGGGCGGGTGAAACACCGCCCCTGTTCGAATCATCGCCCCGCTACTGCATTACCGGATCGAGCCGCCAGAGATGGCCGCGTCCACAATAGCTGCCCGTCCCCACTATCCGGCCGCGGTCGTCAATCTGCTCAGCGCTGGAAAGAATCCAGCCCGGCGGTGCGGCGGTGTCCAGATCCACGAATCGATGGTTCGTCCATAGGAACGCATGTTCGGTTCCCGCGCCATCGTAGTGGCCCACCACGTCCCCCGCGTTGTTGATGGCGAGCGGCCAGGTTTTAGTTCCACCCTCGCCGATCGGCGTCATCGCGCCATTTGTGTAAATAAAGGCGCGGGCAACGCCTCCGGGACTAATCGAGATGCCCGCCGCCTCGCCCTGATCGTTGATCACCGTCGTCATCGCAGCTTCGCCGCCCGGCAGCGTCCCAAGGTCTAAGATCGCTCCCCGGCTGAACAGAGCCGCACGCTGATCGGAGGCGCCGGCCACCACCCCCAGGCGGTTCACGCTCCAGCCCTCTGAATGGCCCCTGACGCCGAGGAGAGCTGCAGAGCCGCGGGGCCACACGAACGCGCTGGAATTCCCTGTCGCGCTCCGGGTCGTTCCCGCGATATCGCCCGCGTCGTTGATAGAGATTGGACTGCCCGGGTCAGCGCTTGCGATTCCGAGGTCGACCATCTCTCTGTGATCATACATAAATCCATGCCAGGCGCCGTTCGCGGTGTCGGCCCACCCGACCAGCGCGCCTGCCCGGTTCATGGAAACGGGGTGAAAATGGCCGCCCGCCAGGGTTGGGAGCCTTTGCGCCGTGCCATTGCGAAGAATGACCCCGCGGCCATCCGGCGTCTCTGCCGCCGCCTCTCCGGCCGTGTTCATGGCGTTGACGTTGAGGTCGCCGGTTTCGCCCAGATCCTCCAACCGGTACCGAGGCACGCCGACCGGCGCCAAATCCGACAAGTTGACGGACGGGGCTGCCTTATTGGAAATGATCTCAATCGGCGGACGCGCCTTCCCTTTCCGGAAGGCGTCCATTCCCGCGATGGCGGCCTCGATCTGCCGCCAGGGGTCATTGTTTCCACGGAAATCCGTCTCATCGCGGGCCTGGATCAGCGCCCGGTACGCTTCATCCTCGCGGCCGAGCCCGGCGAGAGCCTGGTACAACCCAAACCAGGTCTGCGGATCTCGGATGGCGCTGAAGGACCGGGAGGCCTTCACGCGGTCTTCAGCGATGACCTGTCGGAAGAGCGCGACGGCTCGTAAATACCGCCGGTTCGCCAGGTAGAATTCGGCTCGCTGTGACGCCGCCAGGTGAACGAGATCGTCTGCGTTCGGGTCCTCGGGTATCCAGATCATATACGGCGGAGTGACACCGGCTGTTCTCGACGCCCGGAGGGTGAAACGTATGCTCGACGGGGCGGCATTCGCGGTTTGTGGCGCTGTCGCGGGGGTGTGAAATGTAAGGGTATATCTTCCGGGCTGAGTGGAATTTTGGGGGACCAGTGGAATCCAGATCTGTGCTTCGAGTTGGGCGCCATGCAGCGCAATTTCGCGGATTCGGACGTCGGGCGTAAAGGGAGCGATCGATCCTTCGGGACGCACGTAACGCGTGCGGCGTTCGTCGCTCAGATCGACCGTCAGTCTCGGGCGCGTGTCACTGAGGCGGCGGCCGATGGTGTACAGCGCGAAGACAATTCCGTCCGCATTCACCTCTAAGTCCCGGACCACAATCTTTCGATTCCCGACGACCCGTTGCGCCAGACCTGCGGCGATCCGCCGAAGCCACGCGGCCTTCGCTGTATTGATATTCAAAACGGACGCCGTGCCGGGAAAGTGCGGTTGAAATCGCGTCCGCGGCATCGGCCGCGCCGGATAACGCATTCGAGTGACGGACTGGGTGATCCAGTTTCCCTGATGATCCACCTGAAGGAGCGCTTCAACTGGCAGGTCTGTGGCGCGATCCACCAAGAGCAGTTCGCGGGCCGCCTCATCCGGCCGCTGGATCGCGACGCGCTCGACAGGCCGCCCGTCAAGCGTAGACTGTCCAAGATCCCGAATCCGGTCCCAGCCCCATCTATCCTCGTCCCTGCGTATCGCCCCGAGCGAGAACCCGGAGGAAGGGTAAGTAACAAATCGACTCAGCGACTGAACCGTGAGGCGCCTGGAGGCCCGGTCATAGATCCAGAGACGACCGCTCGCAAACAGCCGAACGCGCTGCGGTTCTTCAATCCGCCAGTCGCCGTTCTGCGTCCAGGTTTGCGAGACGATCTTTTGGCTACCACCGGGCGCCACTGACCATGTGACACTCTCCATGCGTGCCGCGTGGTCGAGCGCCGTCTGCGCGCGCCGGAGAACCGCGGCGCCAACCCATGACGGAGTCGATGAAATTAGTACGGCGAGAGCGGCCGCCAGCGCGAGAAGCGCCACTGTGACGCGAAGGGCCCTGCGGTGCGAAGTGGATCGGGCCCCGCCGGCGGTTTCGCACGTCTGAGCCGCTGCAGCCACCCTCGCATAGAGCGCCGGGGATGCCATTCGTTCGGGGTAGGCGTCGGTCAACAGCGTCTGAATCCGTCGCTCCCGAGAGTCCCGCGCATCGGAACTCGGATATTCAGGTCTTGGTTTTCGTGGGATCCAGTCAACGCGCATCGTCGTCCCTCTCAGCATCCGGATTTAAAAAGAAATCTTTGCCGCGCTCGAAAAGCGAAGCGCGCGCCCGTTGGAGGAGGCTGTTGGCGGCCGCGGGGGATCGTTTCATCACGATGGCAACCTCCGATGTGGAAAGCCCCTCCACGTATTTCAATAGCAGCGCCACTCGCTGATCCTCATTCAATTCACTCATGAGTCGCCGGATCTCATCTCGCGCCTCTGTCGGTTCAGGCGCAGCCTCAGAAGCGGCCATGTCGGCGGCGTCCTCGATTGTGCCATTTTCGGACAGTTCAGAGGCCAACGTTTCCCGCCGGCGGATGCGGCGGCGCAGGTGATCGACGATCTTGCGCCGGGCGATTCCCAGAAGCCAGAAGTACGGATCGCAATCGCCGCGGAACCGCTGAAGACCCGCGAACGCCGCCTCGAAGACTTCGGCAGTCACATCTTCCGCGTCGCTCCGGTTGGAAAGCCGGTAGGAGACAAATCGGAACACGCTCTGAAGATACCGATCGTGCAGCATCGACGCCGTCAGCCGTTCGCTCGACGACTCGCGTGAATCGGGGGCCGGTTCCGATTCGCCGCTTGCGCCCGGCGCGTCTGAATCCAGCCGCAGGAAGCTTACCACGGGCGGCGCCACGGGAAGTGCTCGCGAGCGCCCGCATAGCGGGAGACGAACGTCCAGGAAGTAAGTTGAGACAAAGTCAGATAAACCTCCTCGTCCGCGCCGCCCGTTCGGGCGGCCGCATCCCGTCATCATATCCTATACCGGTGTGAATTCGCCGGCGCCGGTAAATCACCTGAAGATGGCCTTGACCTCGCGGCCGGGGCGCGTCTCTCCCAGTCGCGCGCGAGGCGCGAAGTAGAATATCCCACAACTATGCCGGTCAGCCCAGCCAGAAGTACTGAGTAAAACGTGGCGGGAACCCGCTGCGGCGCCAGCGGCTGAACGAATCCTGCCAACACAAGCACCAAAATCGCGATAATCAGGAAGATAACGCCTCCGGACCAGAGTGCGCTGCGCCAGCCCCGGCATCCCGTCACGCCGCAGACAATCCCGGCGACCAGGCCAAATATGGAACCGGTTAAGAGCGTCGAAAGGGCGTACCGGGTGAGGGCGTAACCGCTCAGGGCGCCGACCCCAAATGATAGGATGGAGCCAGCGTACACGGCAACCGGCCCTGTTAACGCCATTCCAACGAGGACTGCCTTAAGTGTCAATCGTGTTCGGTTCATCGCTGCGCCGCCGTTGGTACCGGCCGGGGCGCCGGCTCGGTCGAGAGCAGCGTCCTCCCACCAATGTAAAACAGGCCAGTAACCGGATCGGGTTTTCGGTGCGCCGGCGGATCGTCCGAGAGCAGCCACCACGGATCCATCTCATGAGTTCCATTCTTAAAGACCTTTTGAAATACGTGGCGCCGTACCACCGAGCCGTCCATCAAGAGCCTGAGCACCAGACCCTGGTAGTCCAGAATCGAAGGCCAGGCATAGTCGGGCGAGCCGGAGCCGTGCAAATCGCACGCCGCCCATCCCGCGCCGCTGGAGCGCTTAAGGGCGTCCCAGTACCACGGCTCCCAGGACGCCTCAAACGGGGTGATGTACGAGAACTGAGTCGTTTGCGGCGGGCCGCCTGGCTTTGTATCTCTTTCGTACTGAATGCCGCCCCAATTCCCGGTAACGTCATCCGGGCAAAGGAGGATCCCGGGGCTGCGTATGAAGCCGCCGTCCACCAGCGCCTGAACTCGAGGAGGCCGGTTTTGATCATAGTCGTCCAGGTACAAGCGGACGGCCAGGCCGAGCTGATGAAGATTGGAGGTGCAGGTTGACTGCCGCGCTTTCTCCCGGGCTGCGGCAAAAACCGAAAGCAGGATTGCGGCAAGAACAGCGATAATCCCAATGACGACCAGCAGTTCTATCAGCGTGAATCCGCTTCCGGAGTTCCGAGGCGTGAGCGGTGTGGCGTCGGGGCTGTGCTCCGCTCGACGATGCAGCCGGCTTATACGCCGGGCGTGAAGTTGGGGCTGGCGGCGATGCATCATTCATTCCTTCTCACCGTAAGACATATACACGAGGCTGCCCAGAGGCCTCCGCTCCTGTGCAGCGGGACACAGGCAGAGACGCCTGCGCCACCGATATCATGAGTAGCGCGGGCCTCTGCGCCTGTGGCCATCGGAGCGATGACAATCGTGAAGCAGCTATGATGTAAGTCGATCCGGCTGGCGCAAATCTATCGGTCCGAAGGATTTATCGCGACGATGGCGGGAGAACGGCAATTTTCGGAGAAGAAGCGCAACGTTTTGGCAGCCGCCAATTGGTAATATCCCATGGATCTACTTCTAAGCATTGTCCGAAGGCCCGAGGGGCTCCGGGCGCGGTTCAGCCGGCGCCGGGTGGCGTGGAACCCGGCGAGTATTCGCCCGCCCGACGATGACGACGTCGCAGCGGAAGGGAACGCGACTGCGGCCGCGTCTGAAGCGAATCACCCGCCCTACGAAATCATCGATGCGCCTCTTCCACAACCCGGCTCGCTCGTCCCCGGGCAGGAACGGCTGTTGGCATCGTGGGACGCGCTGGCTAAGGTGAAAGAGGCGAATGCGGAGACTCTTTATCATCTGCTTCTTATCCTCCTGGAGACCGTGCCCGATGACAGCCGGCCAGAGGGAGTGCTTCCGCCGCTTCATCTAAGCAAACCGCAGGATCGGGCGGCGCGTCCCACCGCCGCGCATCCACGCGCTTATCGTGGGACGAAATATCATCCGCCGACGCCGACTGCGCCATCTCCGGTGGACTTGCGGCCGTATCTCTGCGGAAGGCGAAGTCCGACGCCGGCGCTGATTAAGCTGACGCCCTGGTTGACGGAGGCGATCGAGAAACTGCGCCGATCCGGCTATGACGAAACGATTCTCACCCGCCTCCGGCCCGCTGTTGACCCCGCAAAGGCGCAGTACGTCGGCGCTCCCGAAGGGGTCACGTGGTGTCCGCTGCCGGCGGACATTCAATGTGATTTCGCTGCGGCGCTGCGAGGTCTCTCGTGGTCCGGCTGGCGTCAGTTTAACGCGCTCCACTTCGGCTTCGGCCTCCACCGTCGAGAGGACCTGCGGGCCGCCATCGCCCGGTTCGTTGCTCTCTGCCCCGCGGGATTGGCGCTGCAGTGGTTGAGGCTGGCTGCCGGCCGGCCGCTCGACCGGCGGCTGAGGTTCCTGACAGCGCTGATCGAGACCGGCGCTTATACGCGCGATCCCGCGGCATTCGATTCCGGAGTCTTAGAGGAGATGGACGGGCTCGCGCCGGACACGCATTATCTTTACTGGATGGTCGTTCTTCTCCGGGAGTTCAAGCGAGGTGTTCCCGTCGATTATCTTACGACCGGCTTACAGTATGCCTCGGAACGATATCGAGGATGGAGATTCAAATCCCCGCCAGCCAAAGCGATTCCCGACCTGGTAGGCATTAGCCTGGATGGGCTGAATCGGGCGCTGAACCGCGTGGAGTCGGTGATCGATTGGGATGAACTCGCGCTGCGCGCCTGGGAGAGCGTTGGCAGTTTCCCTTCCCTGGCGGCTATCCTCAACGCTATCGACTGGAACACTCTTTTGCCCGAAGACGCGCTCGACCTCCTGGTGCTGCTCCGGGATCAGGCCTGGGAATGCGGTCTAATGCCCGAACGCGTCGGTCGGGCAAAATGGCGCTTCGTGCGCGTCCAGGCGCTGGCGATTCCCGACCTGATTGCCAGCGTTCCTCCGGACTACCGGCGCAAGTTCATCGATCACCTCTCGGACTATCTGTGGGAATGGGATGCGGCTGCGGAATTGGAACGGTTCATACCCACGGCCGTTACGCTGGCGAATCGACTGGCCCGGCCGCCGTTCCGAAAGAGAGCCGAGACCGTGGGTACGCTGAGCTATCTCATCGAGAGGGCGGACCCGGCGTCGCTGGAACGCCTGTTGAGCGCGCCCGACACCAGTTTTCAGCGGCTCGAGCAGACTTGCATTCTGGAGAGCAGCGCACGCCTGATCAGCTATGGGATCGGCGCGCTCAGTCGCTCCGCCGCCGCTTTTGCAATCGATTGTTTCTATGAGTATCCGGGCAAGCTCTGCCGCACGGCGCGTCTGCTGGGCAGTCTGCCGGAAAACTCCCGCGCTGCGGTCGTGAAGGCTCTTGTGGAACACCCGCTCATGACCGTTGACTTCAGCGCCTCGCCGCTGCAAGAAGCGGTCACGATCCTGCGTGAGCATTGCGTCGGCGGGATCAGCCAGCCCGCGCCGCGCTCGCTTTTGGAGCATCTCGAAGGCCGCCGTAGTATGACGGAGGGTCAGCGAGAGCGCGGCCGGCAGGAGATGATGCGGCGTCTGAATCTCAGCCGCCTCGAGGTTCTGGAGAAGCTCGTGGGCCGGCGATTGGATGAAGGGATTGGCCTCCCTGCGCAGGACGCGGCCCTGCACGCACTGCAGCTTGTCCACGCGGCCGATGAAAATCGCCGGCCGTTCCGCAAGTTTCTGCGCGCTCTTGCCGGCGGAGACGTTGACTATATCCTGGCGCATCCGCTGACGATCCAATGGATCCGGGACCATTCCCGGATTGACATGGATCTCTGGCTCAAAGGAATCGTGCTGGTTCGCCCGGTTCCCGGGCATGGGGATGTTCGCGTCGAGTTGGAGCGTGATCCTTTCGAAGCGCTGAAGCTTGGAACTTATGTCGGGAGCTGCTACGCCATCGGTGGGTATTGCGACTATTCGCCGCCGGGCATTGTGCTGGACGTGAACAAGCAGGTCCTCTTCGCCCGGGATGAGACCGGCGCCGTAATAGCTTGCCAGATTGTCGCCCTCAACGAGAATGAAGAGCTGGTCTGCTTTTCCATATACCCGAAGAGCGCCACCGGCGCCGTTCAGGCGCTGTTCCTGGACTATGATCTTCTCTTCACAGAAGCGTTTGGTCTCAAAATATACGACGGTGATCCCTACGAACACGGCGTAATCAACATACTCGCCGAAACCTGGTGGGATGATGGCGCGTGGGAACCGATTCTTCGTCCTACAGAACGTCCTCAATGACCAGGGCCAGGTTCGCAGTGTTCGCCTGTTCCATCTTCGCGGGCCCACGCTCCGTTGGCCTGATGCTTGGCGCTGCTGTTGGTGGAGGGGGCCAGTGCCTGCGCTCCGTCGGGAACTCGTTGATTGTCGAGAACTAAGGGCGCCTGGCCTGGATCTTCGCCAGCGGATTTTGCCACTTGATACCGGGAAAGCGTCCAAAGTCCCGGTCGTTGGAGAAGACGCGCCCGCCGTATTCCGTGGCGAGCGCAGCGATCATAGCGTCGGTGGAGAGATTTCCGCCAGTCCCGGCAGCGGTCAGCAGGTTGAAAAAGAGGTCTATCGTAGCAGGCGTTGTTTCCAGGATGCGCACGTGGCTGACCGATAACCACGCCATGACTGCCTCGCGCGCTTGCACGACGGTCATTGGATTCTCGTTTAGAGTCGGATGGGTCACAAGACGCGTAAAGGCAAGAACGACGATCCAGGGAATTCCCACCGGCTCGGGCCCCGAAAGAACCCCCTCCCACCATGATCGCGCTCGGTCATGATAGGGTGATTTCGAGTCGTAAGAGTACACCAACAGATTGGTATCCGGGATGATCACGGTTCCCGGATGTCGTCTTCCGCTTCGATCTGGTCGTAAAGCTGGTTCAGGCTGACGCCGCGGAAGCCGGCTTTAAGCCCGAGTGGGTGCGGGCGAAGCCGAAATCTCTCGCGATCCGGCGGATTCGACAGGTGCGCCAGTCCGATTTCGAGGCTTTCTTCGACGACCTGGCGGAACGGCCGCCCAGAGGCGGCGGCGCGTTCGTGCAGCTCCTTCAGGATGGCATCATTGATGCTGATCGTGGTCCTCATAATGGCATCATGATGACACGATGAGCGGATCGTGTCAAGCAGTGGGATGACGGCGCCTGGGAACCGATTCTTCGTCCTACAGAACGTCCTCAATGACCAGCGACGGCGCCAGGTTCTCGACGTTCGCCTGTTCGAGTTTTGCGCGGCTCGAAACCACGCAGGTGCGCGCATGGGGGCTTCCGGTCTCAAAGAGGTCGGCGAGGGCGCGTTTTATGGAGGGCGGTGTCGCCTCAAGCAGCGCGACGTGACGCTGCTTCCGGAGTTCCGGAGTATCGCCGCTGACGTAGCGCGCCAGTGCAGTCCCGGTGGCGTCCGCGGGGCGGATCGGTCGCTCGGCGCCCTTTGCGGTTCCAATGATCGCCCGGTCAACGTCGATCTGCGTCCAGTCAGCCTTCCTTGCAAAATCGGCGGCGCCATCAAACGTATCCAACGTTCGCTTCACCCACGGATCGCGGAAAGAATAAAAGTTCCACGTTCGATCGCCGCCGGAATGACCGCATCCGCCTCCATACGCGCCGCCTTTCACACGCACCTCTTCTAACATATAATCCATGCTGAGGAGGCGGCTGCCGACTGCAAGCAGAGGCGCATCCGGGTGCGACGAATGCGGCGCCGGCATGACGCGCGCGCAGAACGCCACGTCCATCGGCGCCGCCAGGCCCTCCGCCTTTCCCGCGTTAGCGCTGTCGGTCCCTGGCCCCGGGGGCGCGCTCACGCGGCCCGGGCTCGCCGCGATCTCCGCGCCCCAATCCTCCAGCCGGCGCCGGACCGAGGCGTATGCCGCGTCCGATCCGGTGAAGCTGCCTGTCAAACGGCTGCGATCCAGCAAAAAGCCGCGCAAGGCGATCAATCGCTCTATGAGCCAATCGCGCCGCTCTTCGTAATGTTCGTCGAGGTCCTCCACCAGTTGAATCTGAGGGAGGCCGTGCATCGTTTCCGCAGCGCCGGTGACCGGGTTAAAAACCCGCGCCGCGTGGGAGAGAGCGAGGCCGAGTCCGTTAGAGATCACCCGGCTCCGGTGCGCGGCTCGAGCCTGCGCCAATAGAACCTTGAGTCGTTCAGGCTCGGTGGGATCCAGCGCGAAGAAATAATCATGCAGCACCGAGAGGGCTTCATCGATGCGTGCGTCCAGGGCCTTCAGTGAAAAGCCGGCCCGGCGCAGGAAGTGGTCTGGATCCACTGCGTGCGTCCTGCAGTAGGACCAGAAGTGAACGCCTCCGGTATACGCCGAAACCCGCTCCGCCATTTTCTCGTAGCTCTGGCCGGCGGCGCCCATCTTACTCACGCATGATCCGTATAATGGCAAAAATGCCTGGAGATCCTCGGGCATTCCCTCCAGATCGATGTCAAGATGAAAATAGTTCACTCCGTTTGAAAAAACATCATTCCTGAGCAGGGTTATCCCGGCCTGCAGCCGCTCGATCTGAGTGGGAATCTCCCGGGGTTGGCGCGGAACGTCGCTCACTCTGAGCTGCGGCAGCGTCGCCAGGTCTTCAGGCGTATTGGCCTTGCTCTGCGCCTCGTCCAGTTCCTCGGCGTCGCGCGCGATCCGCTCCAACTCCTCCCGGGTCATGGCCGACTTCTTTTCCAGCATGAGCTCAGCGAACCGGGCGTCTTTGCGAGACGTGAGCTCGCGGTCCGGAAGGAACACGCTCGTCAGGCGATGTGAGTTCTCCAGCAGGCGCTCCCGGATCATCCGGCTGAAGAGATCCGGCTCACGCTCATAACGGCCCCGCAGATCGCGAAGCAGCTCGGCGCCGCGCAGAAACGTGAGGGGATCGGCGCCGTGGATCCAGGCGCTATAGACACGATTCATCTGCACCAGGGGAAAGCCCGATTGGATCTCCAGATACTGGTAGGCAAGCTGCTGGAACGCCGCCTCAACCCGGTCGCTCTCAATTCCCTCCGCAGCGATCTTATCGAGAGTGGAGATAACGAGGTCGCAGAACGCATTTTCGCGATCCGGTTCGCTTCCCTTAATACCAACCCGAAACGTGCTGTCCCGCAATCCCGCCGAAAACCCGGAATGCGACAGGTCGGCGCCCAGCCGCGAGTCGATCAACGCCTTCCGAAGCGGGGCGGCCTGGTTTCCGGACAGGATCAGATCGAGCACATTGAAGGCCATTACGTCCGGCGCGTCGGTCGCATCGCCCACGATCCACGCCATGTTGAGATAAGTCTTTCCGGTCATCTCTTCGCCGCTGCCAATGGGGTAGTGATCTTCACGTCGGCGCGGCTCACTCCACCGGGGCTGCGTGGGCAGCGCCGCATGGATGGGAGTTTTTGTGAACCCCGCAAGCCGCGGCGAAAGAAACGCCAGGTGATCGCGGGTTGGAATGTCGCCGTAGAACAGAATGAACGCGTTGCCCGGGTGATAAAACTGCTCATAGAAGCGGCGGAATCCCTCATAAGTCAGCGTCGGCATGACGTCGGGATCGCCGCCCGACTGCCGGCCGTACGGGGTATCCGGGAAGAGCCACTGCGTGGACCGGGTTCCGATCAGGGAATCCGGGCTGGAGAGCGCGCCTTTCATCTCGTTGTAGACGATACCCTTAATGATCAGGTCGCTCGTTATGTCGTTCTTCGCGGCGAAGTCCAGCCGGTGTCCCTCCTGACGAAAGCTGTTTTCGCTCAGCCGAGGATGAAAAACGGCGTCGCAGTAAACCTCGGCCAGGTTATAAAAGTCCTGTCTCACGTTGCTCGCGATCGGATAGACGGTCTTATCTTTATAGGTCATGGCGTTTATAAAGGTCGCCATGCTCATCTTCACCATCTCCATGAATGGCTTTTGAACCGGATACTTCCGAGAACCGTCGAGAGCGACGTGCTCCAGAATATGTGGCAGTCCCGTGTCGTCGGGTGGAAGGGTTGGAAACGCTATCGCCAGCAGGTTTTCAGCGTCATCGTTGGCAAGATGAAGCGTCCGGGCGCCGGTCTCCCGGTGCTCCATCTCATACGCGACGGATCTCAAGCCTTCGAGGGGAGTGATCTTATGAACCACGAACCCTTCGATCTCATCCCCTTCACGAAGTCCGGCTGTTGGTTGACTCATGCGTAGGTCTCCTTAAAAATGGCTCTCTCTCATCCAACATAGGGTGCGGGCAGACGTAGGACGAAAGACGGAGGAACGCCGCGGCGCGCCTCGCGCCCCGTTCGTGCGGCCGGCTTCCAGTTTTAGAGGCTTTCCGGATCAATGCCCTGTTCGCGCAGCTTCGCCCACGCCTTTTCTTTGGCGGCGCGCTCGGCTTCGGCGTCGGCCAACGCCTGTTCCTTGGCGGCGCGTTCAGCTTCGGCGTCGGCCAATGCCTGTTCCTTGGCGGCGCGTTCAGCTTCTGCGCCGGCCAATGCCTCTTCCTTGGCGGCGCGCTCGGCTTCGGCGTCGGCCAATGCCTCTTCCTTGGCGGCGCGTTGGGCTTCTGCATCGGCCAACGCCTGTTCCTTGGCGAGGCCTTCGGCTTCCGCTTCCGTAAGTCGCAGGTTGAGTTCCCGGTCATACAGCCGCAGCATCACTCCATCTGGAGCAAGCCAGCTTTCCAGTTCCTCGCTCCAGATCCAGTCACGTTCATCCTTCCTAACCTCATACGCCTGCCCGTTATGGTTCCACCATCCTCGCAGGCGCATGTTTTCCAAGCACTCTGGCCGTGGATCGTAAGAGTAGTATTCTTTCACTCCTATCTTCGCGTAACGCGCGGGCTTTTCAGAAAGGTCTATATCCTCCGTCTTATCGGAAGCGATCTCAAAGACGACGTTGGGAGCAGGATGAGCGGGTTCCGTGATAGACCAGCTCTTAGTCCGTGCCCTTTGCCGGGCGCTTAGCGTAACCACTTTGAACAGGGCGACGTCTGGCACAATGGGTGGTTCTTTGTGCTGCTGAGTTGTGTAAATATTCAGGTTTTGAGCGACAAACCAGCGAGGGGAATGGAAGAGCCACTCTAGAAGAGCCACAATGACCTTGATGAGATCGGTCTGTGGAACGCTATCGCCCATCAGATCTTCCTCCGTAGGATGCTCATCGTAGTAGTAGCGAATTGCCGGTATGGTTTCAACAGTCATCATCTGGTCTCGCTTTGTTCAACGTTTAGCGGCTTCATACTATCATTCTACCGCAAAGCGCGCGGCTCCTTTGGGGGAAGGAAGACTGATCGTCCATGCTTCTTAGGAGGAGCCGGGACTCCGCGCGGTGAAACCTGTATTTTAACGAGCGCGGCGTCGACTGCGAGCGGTTCGGATCCCACACGGGAAAACCGGGGGGTCTATTGGATGAGGAGGGAATTTGAGAGCAAGTGATCCGGCGGTATTGAGCCGGTGCCTGGAGATTCTGGCCGAGGCGGGGGTGGAGAACGATACCCAACTGGCGGCCGAGCTGATGCAAACCGTCGTGCGATTGGCAGCCGATAATCCGGGCCGGGCCGAGATGAAGCTGATGCTCCGGAGCTTCAAGGAGCTTCGCCACGGCTTCAAGGCGTTCAAGCCATACCGCAGCCGGCGTAAGATCAGTATGTTCGGATCCGCGCGAACTGCGCCGGGTGATCCAGATTATGCGATCGCCGAGCAGTTCGCCAGGCTGGCCGCCGGCGCCGGGTTCATGGTGATTACGGGCGCGGGAGGCGGCATTATGCAGGCGGGCAACGAAGGCGCCGGACTGGCGCAGTCGTTTGGCGTTGCAATCAAGCTTCCTTTCGAGCAGCAAACCAACCAGGTCATCGCCGGTGATCAGAAGCTGATTCATTTTCGATACTTTTTCTCACGCAAGTTGGTCTTTGTTAAAGAGACGCACGCGGTGGCGCTCTTTCCCGGCGGTTTCGGTACCCACGACGAAGGCTTTGAGGTTCTCACGCTGGTGCAGACCGGTCGATGCGATCCGATGCCCATTGTGATGGTGGAGCATCCCGGCGGTTCCTACTGGCACGCGTGGGACGAATTCGTCCGCACTGAGCTCCTTGGCAACGGCCTGATCTCGCCCGACGACACGGCATTGTACTACATTACCACCGACCCGGCTGCCGCGGTCCGCCACGTCGAGCGATTCTACCGGAATTACCACTCACTCAGGTATATTGACGACGACCTGGTTTTAAGGATTAAATCGGCGCCGACCCCGCATGAGCTGGTGGCGATCGCCGCCGAATTTGCGGATATCCTGAGTGAAGGGACGATTGCGCTCCGCACGGCCGCTGAGGTTGAGCCGGATGGTCCGCTGCCAGGCATGGCGCGGCTTGTTTTTCGATTTAATCGCCGGTCGCTGGCCCGGCTGCGAATGATGATCGACCGCCTCAACAGCCTCGAAAGCCTCGCGGCCGCGCAGCCTGCCGACGCTGCAGAGGTGGGCGCGGATATCTCGGATCGAGGGGTAGCGACCATTGCTGAAGAAGAATCTATCAAACTTGCCGGGCCGGGAACCTGAAATCCGCCGCCGGCTCATCTTCGCCTGTTTCCTTGTCGTACTCGGCGGAATGGCCGGGATCCGGGCGCGTTCTCAAGCGGCTGCCGGAGCGGCGCATCCTGCGCGCCGCATGATCTCAAGCGCGGCGGCCGCTTCGATCTCGAATCTTGCCCCGGCGTCGGGCGAAATCCCAGCGTCGCTGACACCTTCGTTGGAGCGCCACGCGCAGGTCGAGACTGGCCTCGACGTGCTGGAGGCCGAAGGATTTCGAAGACTTCGCGGCAAGAACGTCGGGATCGTCTGCAATCAAACTTCGGTAGATCGGCACGGCCGCCATATCATTGACCTGATGACCGCCGCGGGTATTCACGTGGTGGCGCTCTTCAGCCCCGAGCATGGTATTCGCGGCGCGGTTGACGAGTCGGTGGAGAGCAGCGTGGATGCGAAGTCCGGCCTCAAAGTCTACTCGCTCTACGACGTGAGCCGGCCCCGGCCCTGGCGCTACCGGCCGAGCCCTCAGATGCTCAAAGGCGTCGACACCCTTGTTTTCGATATTCAGGATGTCGGCGCCCGGTTCTATACCTATCTCGCTACTCTCGGCTACGTGATGGAGTCAGCGGCGGAGCAGCATATCCCCTTGATCGTGCTGGACCGGCCGAACCCGCTGGGCGGCCTCGACGTGGAGGGGCCGCTGTTGGAGCCACGCTACTTTTCGTTCGCCGGGTTTCATACGATGCCCATCATATACGGCATGACTATCGGCGAGCTGGCGGGTCTCTTTAACGTCGAGAAGCATCTCGGGACTGACCTGGAAGTGGTGAAAATGAGAGGATGGAACCGGCGGCTGCTGTACGATCAGACGGGGCTGCCGTGGGTAAATCCCTCGCCCAATATACGATCGACGCGAGAGGCGGAGCTCTATCCAGGGGTCGGCCTGTTAGAAGATCTCCCCATCTCGGTGGGCAGAGGAACCGATGCGCCGTTCGAGCGCGTTGGGGCGCCCTGGATCGATGGCGCTAAGCTTGCCAATAATCTGAACGCCCGGCGAATGGCCGGCGTCTCGTTTGGCCCCACCCGGTTCACCCCGAGGTCGAGTATTTATCGTGGCCGCGAGTGCCATGGGGTGAAAATACTGCTGCGTGATCGCCGTCACTTCCATCCTGTGTCGATGGGTATCGAGATCGCCGATGCCCTCGCAAATCTCTATCCCGCGGTGATCAACGAACGAACGCTCAAAAGAATGACCGGCATGGCGGGAACCGGTTCAGTTCCCACGGCTATCGCGTGTCATCAATCACCCGCCGCCATTGTCAATTCGTGGCGCAGCGACGAAAACGCCTGGCGTGTGCGGCGTAAGCCGTTTTTGTTGTATCCGGGGTAGCGATGGCGAATTCAGCGCCCCAGCCCGCTCATCGGTAGTTGACGAACTGAACCGCGACGCCGAACTCTTCCTTTCGGATCGCGTTCATCGCCTTTTGAAGATCGTCCTTGTTCTTACCCGAGACTCGGAGCTGGTCGCCCTGGAACTGTGTCTGGACCTTAAGCCCAAGGTCTTTGATCTTCTTCACCATCGCGCGGCCGGTATCGGCGTCGATGCCCTGTTTGAGCTTGACGTGCTGACGCACCGCGCCATGCGATCCTTCCTCCACCTTGCCATACTCGAACGCCTCGAGAGGAACACTCCGGCGGATTAGCTTGGATTGCAGCACTTCGCGGAGCGCCTTCAAGCGGTAGTCGTTATCGGATGAGAGCTTGAGACCCTCGTCTTCGAACTCGATCTCCGAAATAGAGTCTTTGAAGTCGAAGCGCGTGCCAATCTCACGTCTTGCCTGGTCTACCGCGTTCCGGAGCTCCTGCATGTCTACCTTCGAGACCACGTCAAATGAGTATTCTTGCGCCATGATCGTTTCTCACCTGTGCGCCGGTTTGTGTATGCGTCTATGCACGTATGGGTCCCATGGTCGGCAGCCGCGGCGCCCCTGCCGGCGCCAACCCTAAGCGGAACTTCAAAAATGTGTGTAGGAGTGGTGCGCATGTGTAGGAGTGGTGTACAAAGGGTAGCGTACTCACCGGTGCGTTTCACACGCGTGAATTCCGCGTGACTGTATTATGATACTTGCAACCGGGATCGCGCTATTCGCGTCATAAACTATAGATACATGCGAATACCGGACGGGGAGACTGCGGAAAATGAAGCCGAACATCTTACGCCGGTAGAGCCAATCTCAACAGTTAATCGCGCGTTTTAGGAGGATAGATTTGCAAACACCAAACAAGGCGACCCGAAGTTGCAGCCGACCGCGATGGGCAAGCGCGACGGCAGCGGGCCTCCTCGCTCTCGGGCTGTCGCTGTGCGGCAGCTCCATTCCGGCCTTTGCCCAGGATAACACCCCGCCGGCCACAACAGCGCAGCAATCGCAGCCGCTCGTGGCAATGCAGAGCGTGATAGAAGATATCGCGCAAAAGCTGGACCCTGCGGTTGTGCATATTCAGGCCAAAATTCTGGAGCCGAGCGGTACCGCGGGACCGGATCAGGTTTTCCCATTTGGCCCGGCGCAGCCGGGATTTCCCGCGCCAAACATGCCTTCGCCGCAGCCGCGCCAGGGTGTTGCCAGTGGATCGGGAATCATCATCAATCCCGATGGTATGATTATCACGAACCGCCACGTGGTGGAAGGCGCAAAGACTGTCCTCGTGACGCTCACCGATCACCGGAGCTATAGCGGGGTAGTGTACAGCGATCCGAATGTTGATCTTGCCGTGGTGAAGATCAACGCTACCGGGCTGCCATCCGCCAAACTTGCGGATACCAGTCATCTTCGCGTCGGGCAGTTCGTCCTCGCGATTGGCTATCCGTTCGACGTGGGGCAGACGGTCAGCCTGGGTATTGTAAGCGCCCTGGGCCGCAGCCAGACCATTGAGGGACGGTTCTATCCGGATCTCATCCAGACCGACGCATCCATCAACCCTGGCAACAGCGGCGGCGCCCTGGTTGATTTGAATGGCGACGTGATCGGGATTAATACCGCAATTGCGGGCGAAGCCGCGCAAAGCGCGGGGATTGGTTTCGCCATACCGGCGAATACCGTCCGGCTCGTTTATCCGCAATTGGCGTCGACCACCCATAAGATCACCAACTATCCGCCCGGTTGGATCCGTGGAAAGCTTGGCGTTGAAGTTGGCCCGGTAACACCGGACGTGGAGAAACTGCTCGGAACGGACGAAGGCGCCGTTGTAAGCCTGGTTCAGCCCGACAGCCCGGCTGCTCAGGCCGGCGTTCAGGTGGGGGATGTGATCACCCGCGTCAACGATCATCCCATACGGGACGCTTCGGAGCTTGTGGACGTGATCAGCAACCTCGGCCCGAATCAGAAGGCGGTGCTCGACATCATCCGGAATAAGAAGCCGATCACCAAGACAGTGATCACCGGCAGCTTCAATCAGACGGCTTCCACCACTGAAAGCGGCGCCGGGAACCATCTCGGGCTGAGCGTGACCACCCTTACACCTGACATGGAGTCACAGTTGAAGCTCCCGGACAATGTCAAGGACGGAGCGGTGGTGACCAGCGTCGCCCCTGGATCGGCCGCCGATGGCGCGGGAATCCAGCAGGGAGACGTTATCTTTCAGGTGAATGATACGACTATTCACACTGCGGATGATTATAATGCCGCTGTCGCCGGTGTCAAGCCCGGCGACAGCGTAGGGGTAAAGCTCTATCGCGCCGATACTCCGATGTTTCTGGTTATGCAGGCGCCTGACAATACTCCATAATTGGACAACGGCGATTCGATGATTTGCTCCTGCGCTCGACGGCAAGCGAACGCAGGTGGACGATAATTTTTTTCTTAACAACTGTAGACGCCGCGAAAGGTGGGCTTGGCTCGCTTGTCGCGGCGTTTTTTTAGGGGACGTGTCCGCTGGAGCCGGCATAAAAAGCTTGAATCGCTTCACAATCGCACCGGCTAAAGGTATAATGTACGGCAATGGGAGAATACGGAGAATATCGCACAAATAATAACGTGCCGCGAAACCCGATGATCGGGATTGGCGTAGGGACCCTCTGCGCCCTGATCGGGCTGGTGATGCTGGGCATGCAGGAGCAGGTCGGCCTTGTGCTTTTGATCCTGGGATTTGTCTCTACCTTCAGCGGTATGGCAAATCAACAGGATCAGAAGCGACTCCGGGAAGCGCATCTCATGCAGCTCACGGCGCCGCAGCCGGGCGACCCGAACCGGGCGATCCAGCAGGCGGAGGACGAGACGCGCGCCGCGGCGGCGCTTACCGCGCCCTCTCTGCCGGTTCTGCCGGCCTCATTTCCGATGCAGCCCGGAGAGTTTGCTTGCTACCGCGGCCCTGCCACTTATGCGGAGGAGCGGCAGTTGAATCGCCTGGCCGGCGGTTATATGGTTGTCGACGCGATGCCAGCGACTCTGGACGAAGGCGAGTTGTACGTCACCACGCGGCGAATCGTATTCTCGGGCTCTCGTCAGAATCGAGAAATTCCCCTGGGTGAGATTGCATCCTTAAGCGTGGGTCCCGGCGCGCTAGAGGTAAGCCGGCGGGGACGGCCGCGTCCCACGCTGCTCGGGGTTCCGTATCCCGCCGAACTGGCCGCGTATATCGATCGCGCGCGCGCCGCGGCGCCTGTCTCGCTCATGGCGCCATACACACCCCCCGCGCCGGCAATTGCGCCTCCCTTCGGGGTCACAACTTCTCCCATCGCGGCCACACTGAACCGGCACGCGCCCACGACGGGAAGCGGCGTGCCTGCGTATATTACCTGTGCGCGCTGCGGCGCCGCCAATGGACTCTCCGCGAATTACTGCCAGAACTGCGCCGCGCCGCTCACGGCAGGAACCACCCCAACCCTTCAACGGCCCGGTCCCCGCGACTGATGGCATTATCCGCAAGGGCCGGGAGGGTACGAATAGCTACCCCGTTATCGGGGGCCGGGGGGGCCGGATAAATTGTGTCACGGCCGCGGCTTTTGATCCTGCGCTCTACGCTGAAGCTCCTGCAGATGCCGCTGCTCAGCCGCAAAAATGTCCTTCTCAGAAGCGCGTGGCGGCGGCGCTGCCGCATGCCCTGCGGCGGCTCTTTCCGCGGGCGTTCTTAGCGCCCGGACATCTTCTGCGCGGACGATAATGGCGTAACGGAGGCCCGGATTCGGCCGGCCATCGTCAATTTCTTCGGCCGCGGGCTCCGGCGAAGTGGAAGCCGATTCTTCCGACTCTTCGGCGTCGGCGTCGGCTTCAGCAGCGGCCGGCGCTTCTACCGGTTCGGGCTCAGCGGTGTCTCCCGCGCTCTTCCAGCGCGGTTTAATCAGCTTTTCGGCTCGTTTCAGCCGGGCGAGCATGTCGCGGCTTAGCGTGGAATGATCCACAACAATACCGATGGCGCCATCATCATATACACGGTCCACGGCGCCGCATAATCCCCTAAAATGGTTATAGAACAGGCCAGATTTCTGATCCGCGGGATTGGGCTCCCGCTCCACCACCTGAACGTAATCTCCTACAGCGATACTCATAGTCTCTCCTTAACGGATATGATACCTCAAATTCGGGCGCGAGGTACGAGGTACGGGGCGCGAGGTACCCAAAAAGTGGAGCTGGGGCGCGGGGAACATCCGTTTCCCGTAACCTGCGTCCCAACTTGCCGACGTTAACGCTATTCTAATACTGTACCCGTCGCTCAACATTCAACGCCCAACCGCTATGACTCGAAACCCGACATCCCGTGCCTTTCGCTTCACAACGCTATTCTTCGCGATGGCGAGCGTTTTCTGTTTGCCGGCGCAGGCAAAAGTGCTGCTCCAGGGATTTTACTGGAACGTGCCATCACCTGCCGCGGGAGATAAGGCGGCGACCTGGTGGTGGGATTCGCTGGCGGCGCAGGCGAATGCGCTGGCCCGGGCTGGTTTTACGGCCATCTGGATTCCGCCGGTGGTGAAGGGCGCATCCGGTGGGTATTCCGTGGGATACGACCCGTTCGATGACTATGACCTCGGTTCCAAGTTCCAGAAAGGCACGCTTCCGCTTCGGTATGGAACGCGAGAACAGCTTGAACGGACCGTGGCGATAATGCGAGCCAACGGTCTATCGGTTTACGTGGACCTGGTGGAGAATCACCGGGATGGCGATCCGGGAAACTATCGATTCCGGTACCACAATTCCGCCGGTGTCCCGGCGACCGGGCGGTTTCCAAAGAATCCCGACGATTTTCATCCTTTCGTACCGCAGGACCCCGGCGTGCCGGCTGGCAGCGGAGAAAACTTCACCCAGTTTGGACGCGACCTCGCGCCCGTAAACGGCGATACTGGCGAAGTTTCCCGAGGTCTTGACGCCGCGGGAGATTGGCTCACCCGGTCGCTCGGTGTTCAGGGCTACCGGCTGGATTACGTGAAGGGGATTTCCACTGTCTGGCTTCGAGAGTTCCTGAATTATGGCGCCATGCGAGGGAAGTTCGCCGTGGGCGAGTATTACGACTCCAACCTGGACCTGGTTTCGGGCTGGGTGAGTCGCGGGATGCGGGACCGGTGCAGCGCGTTCGACTTTCCACTTCGTGATCTGCTCAAACAGATGTGCGAAGCGCCCGGCTCATTCGATATGGCGCGGCTGGACCACGCGGGTCTCGCCGGCATCGATCCGGAACATGCCGTCACGTTTGTGGAGAATCATGACACCGACCGCTCGGACCCGGTGGTGCATGGCAAAGCGCTCGCCTATGCCTATATTCTTACCTCCGCGGGTTACCCTTGCGTCTTCTACCGGGATTACAGCATGGATCCAGGCTGCTACCATTTGAAGCCGGTTCTGGATCCGTTGATTCAAATCCACGAAACCCTCGCCGCCGGACCAACCCGCATCCGGTTCAAAGCTCATGATACGCTGGTCTATGAGCGGCTGGGACTTCGCCGCGGCGCAGGGCTGCTGGTCGCGCTGAATGAGAACCGAGCCGATGGCGGCCGCGTGACGGTAGCCACTGCGTTCGGGCCGCACGTTCGCCTGAGAGACTATACGGGCCACGAACCGCCGATTGAAACCGGCGAAAACGGAAGCGCGACCTTTTCTATACCGCCGGATCGAAATGGCGGCGGGTACGTCTGCTATGCCCGATTTGGAGCTAAGAAACCGGTGGAGCGTCGATACGCGGTGACACAGCAGTACGCCGGCGCTGGTGACCTGGACATCGCGCCCGCGAGCCATGCTCGATGGGTGAAGGTCTGCAGAATCTGGGCAGAAGGTGGGCGATCCATCAATGCGAGCCTCACGTTCGATACCCGGCAATGGACCTCGGGCGCTCGGATTGAGATGGAGGCGTTCGGGCCTGATGGCAGGCGGCTCACCACATTTGCCGGCTCATGCCGGACGCGGCAGGGAAGGGGATTTTCGATGCGGCCGCGCACGACCGGTTGGGTCACGTTTCGGGTCCATTCGTTCCACACCCCGGCGGCGAACCGGGATCCGGCCTATACCCTGCGCGTCACCTATTTTGCGCCGATGCTCTTTCGCTTCCGATAGCCGCGTTCAAACCGGGCGTCAATCGCTGATCACCCTTGCATCTGTTCACCTTTTGACGCGATCACCATTTCATGTTGAGCGCGAACCGGGGTCGGGCGGTGGTGTTCATGCTGCCGGCGTGGGCGCACAGATAATGGTAGAAGAGAACGTCCCCGCGGCGCGGTATTATCTCCAGTGGCGCCCCGAGCTCCATCTGTCCCAGTTCCTGGTTCAACGTCCACATCAGCTCGTAACGATCGGGCGCCGTCTTCGCCAGAGCCTCGATCCTCTGATGCGATCCGGGCCAGACAACCGTGCCCCCGCCGTGCGGCGCAGCGTCATTCAGAAACGTCATCGACGCCAGCCGGAAAGCGCGGGGAAAGGTCTTGTGTCCATGCTCTTTGATGGCATGGTCAATATGCGGTCCCGGCCAGCGCCACTCACCGTCTCGCGGAAAGACGTTGATCGGGAAGGGCCGCGAAGGCCGTCGAAAACTCGCCGGATCTTCTCCCGTTAGCTGCGCGGCCGCCTGAAGCAGTTCCGGGGTATATACAGCCACGACCGCCTCCTCCTCGTACTTTTGCAGCTCTCGCGAGCGCTGCGGCCAGGACGCGGGGTCATCCGGGTTAACGCCGACCGCGTTCCACATTTGCGCCTCGGCGACCGCGGCAATTTCATCGGGTATCAGCCCCGACACGAGTATGAACCCCTGCTCCTGATACTCTTTCACCTGGTCGTCGTTTAACGGTTGCATTTACTTTCCTTTAAAGTCCTGCGCGATCCATCTCACAAAATCTTGGGGCTGCCGCTCAGCACGCGTCGAGCCATCTTGCAAACCACGGTATAAGCCGGATCGAAGACGTTAGCAATCTCATATTCGACACACTGCCCGAGAAGCGTGTGAACGGCGACCGGGTCCGGATAGAAATCCTCCTGAAGCCATCGAACCATTTCAGTGGTGGCGTGCTGAAGCGCCTGGTCAAGCGGCCGCGCATTTCCAGCGGTCAAAATGTATGTGTCGTTGTCCGCACGCGGCCAGCGTATCCGCTTTCCCTTCAGGAGACGTACTGAAAACTCAACGTCGAACGAAATTTCAACGCCGGTCCCGACAATCTCGCCGTCGCCCTGCATCGCGTGGCCGTCCCCGAGGAAGAAAAGCGCTCCGTCTACAAAGACCGGGAGATAGACGGTGGCGCCCTGGCGGAAGCCGCGGTAGTCCATATTCCCGCCATGGGGCCCGGACGTGGCTGTTGATATCGCCTGCCCACGAGCCGGCGCCACGCCGAAACAGCCGAGCATTGGAGAGATTGGCAGCGCAATCCGCCCGAGCGCGCTGGCCGGAGACGCAAGCTCGGCAACGCCGGCGTCTAAATCTATCTCCCATTCCGCGAGGGGCCCATCCGGTGGAAACTCCAGCACAAATTCCGGGTCCACCACGTTCGGCGCCAGCCGGATGCAACTGTACCCGATCGGGCGATTCGGCCACAGACGATCGAAGCGGACGGCGAGGGTATCACCGGTCTTCGCGTCTTCCACGTAAAATGGTCCGGTCTGTGGATTGCCCGGCGCCGTTACGGGCGCATTGGAGGCGTCGCGCCCCTGGCTATCCACCGTTGACGTGATCACGGTATCCCCGTCTCGGATCTGCAGGACCGGGGGATAGGTTCCAAGCGCTGTATAGTAATGGTCGGGTTCAAAGTGGTGTGTGGCCATAAGAATCCTATCGAATAACGATTGAAGCTTGCCCACGACAATCGACAGGGCAAACGCGAATATTTAGGCAGGCCGTGAATCGAAGATCAGGAGGCTGGGGTAGTACCGACCGATCAGCCGGCGCCGTTTCCCAACCGGTGGCAGAGGCGCCGTCAGGTCAGGAGAGGTCCAGCTCCTCCAGAGACCGGGCTTTTGCGATCATGAGGGCGAGGTTTCCACACCATTCTTCATCCGCCCGCTGGATTCTTTCCGTCAGCTCGGTCGGCGCCTCCCCGAACTTGCCTGTCAGCAAACTTAGCGCCAGTTTCCTCGCCTCCTGCGTGGAACCCTGGCTGACACCCTCCTGGTATTTCTCGTCCATCCACCGGTCGATCACTCCCATGTTCTTGATCTCCTCAAACTTTGGTCCCAACACCGCTCGAACCAGCGTGTCCTCAAAGTAGTGCAGCGCGAGCATCGCCGCTAAGCCGTACAGATTGTCGCGCTTTTCTACCGGTTCTTCAAGCCCATCGATCAATTGCTTCACTTCTGCGAGCGTGTCTGGCGTGGGCTCTTCAGCCGTGATCAGCAGCAGCGGGGCCAGTTCGGGGTATCTTAGCCGGATCTCATCCTCATTCTCCCAGAGTCGAACTGTTGGAAACGTGAACCTGCTCTCGAGAGGCGCCATTCCCATCGGAAAACTGTCAGGGAAAGTCGCCCTGGCGCCGCGGTGCAAATAAAACACCACCAGGCAGACCGGCATCTTGAGATGCGCAGTCAGTACCGCCTGCTTGATCAGCCAGGACCGCATGGTTTCAAGATCGGCTGGTTTGATCTGGAACTCCAGGTAGAGCGCGTGAGGTGTCGGAACGTCCACAACCATGACCTTGTCGGCCCGCAACTCTTCGGCGATGACGCTGATGTCCGCGAAACGGACGGAGGATTCTGGCTGCGGAAGACCGGCCAGCCCGAAGAACCCGGCTGGCGCTTCTCGCGCGAGGTCGCGGGTTACCATATCCACAATGTCCCGCGGTGTTTTAGCCACTGTTATATCCTGCATCGCCACTCAGCTGCGATCGTTGTCGTCGTCACGGTGATTGCACGTCTCCATCCGTGTGTGCCCTGTGATGCGCTCGACCCTGCCATCGACGGTTCTCAGAAACAATCAGGCCGACAATGAATTGGCGTTAGCAGCACGCGCGGCGCTTCCCGCCCCCACGGGACTACTTTCCCCACTGTGGACGGTCGCCATGACGGGCTTCCTGCGGTGTGGGCCGTTCTCCTGCCCGGATCTGCTGGTACGCTCGGCGGTGGCGTTCGTGATACTGCGCCGTGGACTCGAAGCCGAATTCGTCCTGGAGATCGGAGCATTTCAGAGCGGGATCGACGGGCTCTACCACGAAGTGGGCGCTGCCGGTATCCCACTGCCTCACAGTTACGCGGTCGCCGTACTTCGCTCGGATCCGGTCCGGAATGCCCATGTTCCAGTCCCAATGAGAGACAACGTAGTCCAGGTTGATGTCCCGGACAATCACGGGCTCCGTCTCACTGGTTTCCCGGAGGATTTCTCCGCAGGGGTCGATGATTCGCGACGTTCCGGTCCGGGTGGAAGACACCACGAAATAGTGGTGCGTGTACGCGTACGCCCGCAGCGGGAATCCGCCATCGTAGGCCGAGGGCCAGAACACAATGCGAGCGCCTGCATCCGCCAGCGCCTGCCAATTCTCCGGGAAACCGACGTCGAAGCAGATCTGGATGCCGACCCGGCCGAAATCCAGATCAAAGACGGGCGCCGAATCACCGGGTGTGATGTCTTCCTCGAGTTTCGTGTAGTCCGCGGAACCTGTCACCGGGCACGCCTTGTGGTAGACGCCGGCCACCTCGCCGTCCCGGCCAATGAGAACAGCCGAATTGAAGATCCGACCCTCTTCCCGCGTGTGGATCGGGCAGATCACAAAGCAGCGCGCCCGCCGGGCCTCTCGGGAGATTACCTCTATCGTCGGGCCGGAGAGAGATTCCGCCGTCTCACTCACCGGTTTCGTGACGCCGACGTCGTGGAACGCCTCCGGCAGGCAAACCAGGTCCGGCTTTTCCAGAAGCGCCCGGTTCAGCAACCCCAGAACGTATTCACGGTTTCCCTCCACGTCGCGTTTGAACTTCCCATCCTGACTAACCGTGGCAATTCTCGCCCTCGTTCCCATGCTCATGCCCCTTTCCCGGCCGAAAGCCGGAACGACATTCCCCGGTTCCATTGTACCAGACAGAGACGGCGCGCCGCCCCGCGCCTCAGTCCTCCGTCCGCCCCAATCTCACCCCCTCACACACTCACCCACTCACCCACTCACCCACTCACTCACCCTCTCCCACACACACCCACACACCCTCCACCCTCCGTCGCAAAAAACAGGTTGACATCAGCCACAAGACGCAGTATAATCAATGAGTCACCCGAATGCAGGCGAGTCTTGCAGCGGGTCACAAAAGCGCTTCTCCGGGCCGGAATTTCGGCCAAC
>DASRZA010000139.1:0-9475 GCA_035686845.1 Armatimonadota bacterium
GTAAATCGCCGAAGGGATTCGGCTCCTACAAACGGGACGGCCGCATGAGCCGGGCGACGTCGACCCCGGCGGGGTTTCGACAATACGGACCGCCAGTTCGTTGGCGGGTGAGGGACGACCAATGTATGGATATGAGAACAAATGGTTAAGGCGTACGAGAAGGGTTCAGGCGACATGACTGAGGTTCGCGAGCGCATCGACGCGGCGCCAGCGATTGCCGGTGGCGCGCCGGCGAAGACAACGCCCTTCACCAGGCCCGTTCGCTACGGCGAAGACGAGTTGAACGAGCTGAGGGAGGCGCTGGAGCAGGGCACGCTCTTCTATGCGCAGGGCAAGAAAGTCCATCAGTTTGAACAGCAGTTCGCGGCGCAGAGCGGCGTGAGATTCGGAATCGCGTGCAGCAGCGGAACGGCGGCGATTCACGCCGCGCTCATTGCGCTCGGAGTCTCGCCCGGCGACGAGGTGATCACGTCACCCATTACCGACGCCGGCACGCTCGTCCCGATCCTGTACCAGGGCGCCGTCCCCGTCTTTGCAGACCTCCATCCGAACCACTATACGCTCGATCCCGCCGCCGTTGAGGCCGCTGTAACGGACCGGACGCGGGCGGTGCTGGCGGTGCACCTGGCTGGGAACGCGTCCGATCTGACCGCGTTGAGCGAGATCTGCAGCCGTCGCGGACTGGACCTTGTCGAGGACTGCGCTCAGGCGCTGGGCTGCCGGTACCAGGGTCGGCCAATTGGAAGTTTCGGCCGGGCCGGCTGCTTCAGCCTCAACGAATTCAAGCATATTTCCTGCGGGGATGGCGGCATTGTCATCACCGATGACGAAACTCTCGCGGAGCGCCTCCGGCTCGCCACCGACAAAGGTTATAACCGCAAACCCGGCGTCAAGATGCGAAGCCCTGTCTTTTTAGCGAATAACTATCGCATGACGGAGCTGCAGGCTGCCGTGGCGCTGGCGCAGCTTCGTAAGCTGGATGGAATCGCCGGTCGGCGGCGGGAATGGTGCGCGGCGCTCAATGAGCGCGTTCGCGGAACGCGTGGTCTTGAGCTTCCGGCGCCGGAGCCTGGCTGCGATCCGTCGTGGTGGTTCTATCTAATGCGCGTGATTCCCGAAATACTCCGCGCGGACGCCACCCAGTTCGCCGCGGCGCTCGCCGCCGAAGGACTGCCCGTCTCCGCGCACTATATTGGTCAGTGTGTTTACGAATATCCGATCTTCACCGAGCACTCGCTCTACGCCCGGCCGTCCGATCACGCCTTCAACCGCCGCGATTATCGTCACGGCCTCTGTCCCACCGCCGAGGCGATCCTAAACACGGGCGTTATTCTCCAGATCAATGAAAGTTATACGAATCATGATCTGGGTGAAACCGCCCATGCCATCCGCAGAACCGCCGGCTGGTTCGCGCGTTCCAAATGAACGGCCCGGCCACTGCAATCCGGCGCCTCTCATCGCTAGGTCATCATCGCCTTTCTCTTGGTCCTGAAGGAATCATCTCGTGAAACTCCGTCTCTCTCTGCTGCTTCTCGCGCTGGCCCTCGCGGCGCCCGGTTCCCCTGCCCTCGCGGAAGTCGGGCGTGTCGCAGTGCTCGGCGCCATGCCGCCGGCTGCGCCCTCGACCACCACCGATCAGGCTGTCAACGCCCTAAAGGCAAACCACATCAATGCCAAAGTCGTCTCGCCTCAGCAGCTCGCAGACCCGGCGCAGTTCAACGCCGGCCGCTACGATCTGCTCGTGCTGCCGGATTCAGCGGTCTTCCCGGCTGTGGCGCAGGCGAATCTGTTAAACTTCCTCAAACAGCGCGGCAAGCTCATCGCAATTGGCGGACCGGCGTTCAGCCAGTATGTCTACGAGCGGCGGGGAGCATGGCTGAGTCGTGAGGATGTTCTGCGATCGCTGCCATCGGGCACGCCAATTCTCGATCTGAGCCATGCGGACTTGGCGCGCTGGGCGAAGAGCGCGGACAGTAGCGCTTCAACCATCTCGGCAGATGTTGAACCCACTCCACACGGTCCGGCGCTCCACCTTAAGGTTCCGGACTACAAAAACTGGACGAACGTCACTCCGCCGCCGCTCGAAACCAGTCCGTTTCAGACCGCGGGCGACAACCTGACCACTTTCTGGGCAAAGGGTGACGCAAAGACGACCGGGTTGGTGCTGGATTGGCGCGAAACGGATGGTTCTCGCTGGATAGCGGGCGTTCCGATCACCACCACCTGGCGGCGTTACGTTCTGACGCCCCAGGACTTCCGCTTCTGGCGCGACGGATCTCCCGCGGATCGCGGCGGCCCCGGAGATACCTTCCACCCCGAACGCGCGCATAGCATCAGCATCGGCATGGCGCAGTCGCACGCGCCGATGCCTCCGGGACCAAAAGAGGCGTGGATCGCGGATCTCACAACGGCGAAGATGCCGCAGGGAATGCCTTCGGTTGAACCTCCGGTTCTCGAGTCAATCAGCCCCTGGTACAAGGTTTACGTCCATAACGGCATGGTTCATCCTATCGTGCGCTACCTCGGCGAGGGTCTCACGGGACCGCGGCCCGGGGTGCTCACGATCTTGCCCCTCGGAGGGCTCCCTCCGGCTGTTAAGTTCAATCCAGTTACACAGGCGTGGGGCGCGGGCGGCCCGCAAGTCTGGACGTGGCTGGCGATGGAGGATCCTTTCAAAGGCGCAGCCTGGTCCGGGATGAGCCGCTTTAGTCCCAACGATCTCGCGAGCCTGGTGAAATCGATGCGAAACGGAATTTATCTCACCGCCTATGGGAGCAGCGAGTTCAGCGCCCAACCGGGCGAGACGATCCCCCTCGGCGCGGATATCACGAATACCGGCGGGGTTTACGCCAATGTTCGGGTGCGCCTCAAGATCGCCGGACCGGGCGCGGCGGCGGAGAAATATACTCAGGCATTAATGGTTCCCGCAGGCGGCGCCGCACCCTACCGGGTGAACTGGCGAGCCCGAACGCCCGGCATGTACGAGGTGGAAGTTTCGCTACTTCAAAACGGCCGAAAGATCGCGGATCGGCGGCAGCCGCTTCGGGTGTTAGAAATCCCCCACCATCCGGCCAGCGACATGGTAAAAGTGGTCGGCGGCGAATTCATGCTTCACGGTAAGCCGTGGCGTGCGAACGGAATCAACTTCTGGCCGCTGTACGTGAGCGGGCAGGATCCCGACGCCTATCAGAGCGGCTGGCTGTCGCCGAACCAGTACGACCCTGTTCTATGCGAGGCGGACCTCACGCTTTGCCAGCAGCTTCATATCAACGAGGTGAGTATCCAATATACCCGGCCGGAATGGGCGCCGGCGCTCCTCGACTTTCTCGCGCGATGCCGCGCCCACGGAATCCTGGCCAACATCTATCTGCCCGGCGGCAATGCGCTTGACCAGAACCTGGCGCAAACAACGAGCGTACTGAAAGCCGCGAACCTCGCCGGCAATGACGCCGTTTTCGCCTATGACATCGCCTGGGAGCCGCGGGCAGGAAATCACGCGCAGCGGAGGCGGCTTGACCCCGACTGGCGGCAGTGGATACTCGATCAGTACGGCTCGGTGGACGCCGCCCGGACCGATTGGGGCTTCGATCCCCCGCTCGAGAATGGAGAGGTCACCAACCCCCTCGACTCGCAGCTTACCGCGGATGGTCCCTGGCGCCGGATGGTAGCCGCCTACCGGCGCTTTATGGATGATCGGATCAACGACGGGTACCGGCGCACCGCGGATGCGATTCACGCAATCGATCCGAACCATCTGTTGGGCGTCCGGTCGGGCTACGGCGGCACCGGCAGTCTCTGGGCGGTCAGCGGAATGGCGTACGACCTCGTTTCAGGAGCGAAGCATCTCGATTTCATCTCGCCCGAAGGATATGCGCTCAGCGGCCCGTGGCCCGAATTCCGCAAAGGCGGCTTCACCACCGCCTATGCCCGGTGGGCGGGGAATGGCAAACCGGTCTTCTGGGCCGAGTTCGGCCAGAGTGTCTACCCCCATACCACCCCCGAACGCATCCAGGAGCAAGCCGATTATTACGACATGATGTATCGCATGGTCATTGACTCGGGCGCCAACGGATCCGCCGGCTGGTGGTTTCCGGGCGGGCTGCGCGTCAATGAGAACAGCGATTTTGGGATCATCGCTCCCGGAGGCGCTGTGCGTGGATCGGCGCTTGCGCTGCAGCATTACGCGCCGCAGATCACCGCAATGACGATTCCGAAAACCGGGTATTCATACATCACGTTCGACCGGGATGCCGACCCTCGGGGCTACGCCGAGGTCTGGATTAAGGGTGGAGATCAGTACGTGGCGCTCCGGGAGAAAGGCAAGCCCGTCGCGCTCCGGACGGAAGGAACCGGTACGAACACCGCAACCGTGCCGCTCGTTGCCGTCGGCGACGTGCCCGCGAACGGTCATGATCCTCTCAAATACGTCAACGCCGAAATCGATCGGCCCGAGATGGACGCGCACGCTTATAGGCCGATGATAAAGGTACGGATTGGGAATACCGGCGAGGCCGAATGGCTCGCGCATGGTCCCGGACGAGTGGTGCTGATGATGACCAGCGGAGGAAACGGGCCCAAAGTAGTCGTACCGCTGCCAAAGAATGTCGCCCGGTATCAGGACGCAGTCATCGGCCCCTTCATGGCGGGCGCTCCCGAAACCTTTCGCCTCGCGATTCTCGGCCGCCCCCTCGCGCCCGGTCAACCCCCCGCGCCCATCCCGTTCGGTGAAACCGTCCATTGGGGCGAGGCAAAGTAGAGGCGAACGTTCATTTCACCACAGAGTTATCATGAGCCTTCGGCGCAACACGACGAATGAAAATGATCGGGCCGCGACCGGGCCGCGACGCTCTCTGGCGCCGTACGGCGGCCCTATTTTCAGAAGAGACAAAGAGGACACGGAGAAAAGCAAAAAGAGCGAAAAGACTGAGAGGACGAAGGCCAGGCGCCGGGCGCCGGGCGCGTATTACGCCCCTTATCCGGCTAAGATTAACCCACGTTATTGCTCGGACCATCGACAGCCCGCTTCAGCGGGCTTCCCTCTGCTGTCGCCGCCGGTTTCCACCGGGTCTGCAGCCGGGTGACGTGAGGGCTGAATTGATCGGACGGTTTCAGCCGTGGCTGCGCCTCGCGCCTCGCAACTCGCGCCCCGTACCCCGCGCCCCGCGCCCTCCCCTCCGTCCTCCGTCCTCCGTCCTTCGTCCGCGCCTTTATCGCATTACCGTTACGCGCGATCCCGAGGCGTCTTTGGTAACGTGAAGGCGGGTGGGGAATTCGTCTTTGATGTCGTCCAGGTGGGTGATGACGAGGATGCGGGCGAATTCATCCTTCACCGATTCGATGGCTTCGATCAGCCGCCGCCTCCCCTGCGCGTCCTGTGAGCCGAAGCCCTCGTCAATAACGATGGTCTGAAGCTGGGCGCCGGCCCGGCGGGCAAGCAGACGGGAGAGCGCGATCCGGATGGCGAAATTGATCCGGAACGTCTCGCCGCCGCTGTAGCATTCATAAGGCCGGTCGCCGGCCTGGTCGCCGATTATGATCTCCAACGTCTCGGCGCCGCCGCCCTTCTTCAGCTCCTTTTGCGTGTGGAACTGAATCTGCATTCCGCTGTCCGCCATGAGCGAAAGCAGCCGGTTTGCCTCGGCTTCGATTTCAGGGATGACGTTCTCGATGATCATCGCCTGTATGCCCTTCTTGCCGAACGCCGCCACCAGATCCTTGTAGATCGCCGCGTCCTTCCCGGTTCGATTCCTCTCCTCGGTCTTCTCGGCCCGACGGGCTGCCAACAATGCGCACTGATCCACAAGAGAGCGGCAGCGGCCCACCTCTTCCTGCGCCGCGGCGGCGGCGGCTGCCGCACGATCCCTTTCGGCGCCAAGCTGTCGCATGACGGATTCAAGAGACCCTTTTCGCTCTGGCACGTCCGCCATGCTCGCCATCTGAGTACGGAGATCAATCATCTCCTTCTCGTGCGTGTCGTGGATCCGGTTCCCCTCTTCAAGCTGCCGAAGAGCGTCAGCCCGAGTTTCGTCCGCATGAGCGATATCACTCAGCTCTCGTTCCGCCGGCTCCAGTTTCCGCACCCCGATTCGGAGAGCGTCGTGCCTGGCGGCGTCGTAGCCGGCCGCGATGCGATCCTCCCGGAGAATGCGCAGCCGGCCCGTAATCTCCGGTTCGATCTCACCTTTGAGCTCAAGATGAATCGCCGCCAGCGCGCTTTGCGCCTCGGGAATCCGTTCGGCCGCATCTTCCGCCTCCTGGAGTTCCTGCTGTAAGAGAGCCGCGTCCTGATCGCACTTTCGCGCCTCGTCAATCTGCTGCTTGATGAGACGGGCCTTCTGTTTGATCGCCGACTCGGCGGCAGCCGCGGCGGCGCGTTCGTTCTCCAGGCGCTCGTAGTCCTTGAGGCAGCGTGCCTGCTCGTCATCGAGCGACGATAGCAGCCGAGCGTGATCATGTTCGTCCAGCGGCTGCGCACAGAGCGGACAGTCGGCCGCCGGCTGCTCCAGAAGGGCGCGCCGCTGCGCCAATCGTTCCAGATCGCGGTCCCGGGCGCCCATCTCCGCGATTGCGGACTGCATCTTCTGAACCTGGGCGTCTCGATCTTCCCGCATGGCGTCGAACGTTTTTTCGAGATCCGCAAGCGGTTGATGGGAGGCCCTCAGCCTGTCAATCTCACGCCGCAGCCGGGGCGCTTCCCCGCCGCGCTTTCCCAACTCCGTTCGCTGCACTTCCACCCGGGACTGCCGGATCTCGATGGCGTGCCGGCGCTCCGCCAACGCCACCTCGAGCCTCCGCTCCTCCCGTTCAATCTGCAGGTGCCGTTCCCGCGCCAGTTCCATCTTTTCCAGCTCCTGCCGCGCTTCTACCAGAAGCGCCATTTGAGCCTCAATCTCATCGCGGCGCTGCAGCTTCGAATCCAGAGTCGATATCCGCGCTCGCAGATTCTTTCGACGCTGCTCGACCTGCTCCGCCTGTTCGGCCGCGCGCCGCGCCTGCTCCGCCAGCGTCGTGAGGAGCGCGGCCTGGGCCGAGAGCGCCGTCAGCTCCAGTTGGAGGTGGGTCAGCCGCTCCTGGTAGGAATCGCGCTGGCCGGCCGCCGCGTCCAATTTGCCTTGCGCCTCCACCAGGGACGCCTCGTGCTCCGGCAGTCGCGCCAAATCTTGCGCCAGCGTCTCAATCTCGCCTTGCAGCACGCGGCTCCGGTCTTCTGCGGTTCGCTGGCGCGCTCGGGCCATCTCTTCAAGCCGGTCGTATCGCCCCAGGTCCAGAATCTCGGCCAGGATTTCTTTTCGTTCGGTCGGCTTTTGCCGCGTAAACTCATCCGTGCGGCCCTGAAGGATGAAAGCTGAATTGATGAACGCCCGGTACTCCATTCCCAGAATCCGGTTGATCTTCTCCTGAGTTAGCCGCTCACCGGTCCCCGTCTGGGATCGGTATTGACCGTCGTCCGTCACGACAGAAAGCTCGGTGTGGGTGGCGCCGCCTCCTTTCCGAGAACGACGGCGGCTCACGACGTATCGGACGCCATCTACCATGAACTCGAGATCTACCCGCATCTCCTGCTGGCCCATCCTGACAAGGTTGTCGGCGTGCGCGCGGGCCTCACCCCAGAGCGACCAGGTGATCGCCTCCAGCAGCGCCGATTTGCCGTTGCCATTCTCGCCTGAGAGGCAGGCCACGTGAAAGCAGCTCAGATCCACCGGCGGCGTGCCCTCGGGGTAGCTCATAAAGTTGGAAACGGTCAGTCGGAGCGGGATCATAACGCCTGTTCCCGCTTCTGCAGCTCCTGAATCAGCGCCCGGCCGTACTCGCGCACTTCGGCGGCGTCCACTTGCGGCGGCTTGATCGAGAGATACCGGTCGAGCGCCCCAAGCGCGTCGATCGAGTCGGTGAGATGCGGGTCACGCTGCCGGATGCCTGGCCGAGTCACCTCCCGTTCGACCCGACCCACGCAAAACGCCTTTGAAAGCAGCCGGTTCAGCTCGCCCCCGCTAAACGCGGTCTTCTTATCCTCGGGAATGGTGTAGCGCAGACGTACGATGGCGCCATCAATCGAGGCCGCCTGCACGGCAGCCTCCAGTTGGTCCATCGGATCCTCGCCCGAGAGATCGCACTCCACCGTTACAAATCGCCGGGCTTTCACCGGCACGAACTCGTAAGTCGTATGATCACGCACGAGACGAACGAGCACGAAGCCCTTTTCGTCTTTCTCCTCGCCAAAATCCACCCGTTCCAGGCTGCCGGAGTAGATAACCGGCGGATAGCCGCCGCGGTTCATATTTTGAAACTTGTGAACGTGCCCCAGCGCCACGTAGTCGAGATGCAGATCCGGGTTCGTAAGCGTCGAAAGTGACACGGCCGGCTCGTCGCCCAGCATCATCGATCTTTCGGAGCTAATCTCCGCGCCACCAACATAGAGGTGCGCCGCAAGCACCGTCGGAAGATCCGGATTGAGCCGCTCCGCCATCATCTCAAGCTGTTCCCGGTAAGTGCGGGCAATATGTTCGGCGATTTCGGACTGCGGCTTTCCCCGCAAATCTTCTTCACGCTCGATTGGCGCGCTCGGACGGCGATAGGGAAGAGCGAGCACCTGTACCTCGCCGGCCGGCGTTTCGATATGATGCAGATCCGGCCGGTCGGCCACAATCACGTGGGGCACTTCTAGCACCCGAAAAACTTCCACCGCGTGCGCCCGGCCCCGGGTGTTTGGAATATCGTGATTGCCAACCAGCACCAGCGTGGGGATGCCGGCAGCCGAGAGCCGGCGCAGCGCCGCCGCGAAAGTGCGCTGGTGAGTCGGGCTCGGGTCCCGGTTCTTGTAGGCGTCGCCGGCAAATACAACCAGGTGAACGCCGCGATCAATGGCGGTGGACACGACCGAGTCGAGCGTGTGGGCGAAATCTTCAAAGCGGGAGTTCAAGCCGGTAGCGGGATTCACCCGACCGTAATTCTCTACACCCAAATGAAGATCGGCGAAATGTAGAAGCTGGATTGGCATATTCGGATTCGGATTGGGCGTCATGGAGCCCGGAAGGAGACGCGATGGGTCTATCTAAGATTCTAACCGAGCAGCGCGGAGGTGTCAATGAGCGACGGAGTCGGAGGCGCCATTGCACAGGCAGAGACGCCTGCGCCACTGATATCCTGCCGGTGTTACAAAAGCGCCGCCTTCGGCGCCGGTGATATAAAAGCACCGGCAGCAGAGCCTTCGGCCGATCGACCTCCGGTCGAAAAACAGATGGTCTACAGTCGCGTCCGTGAGGACGCTCGGCCGGAGGCCCCATTGCCGGGTTTTTTATAAGCCCGGTGATATAAAAGCACCGGCAGCAGAGCCTTCGGCTGATCGACCTCCGGTCGAAAAACAGATGGTCTACAGTCGCGTCCGTGAGGACGCTCGGCCGCAGGCCCGTTTGCCGGGTATTTTATATGCCCGGTAGCGCAGGCCCCTCGACCGGGTATTTTATATGGCAGTGCC
>DASRZA010000140.1:0-15366 GCA_035686845.1 Armatimonadota bacterium
GAAGTCGTAACAAGGTAGCCGTATCGGAAGGTGCGGCTGGATCACCTCCTTTCTAGGGAACCGTAAAGGCTCCCGATGATTTATCATCGGGAAAAGAAGAGAAGTCTAACTTCTTCTTGATATATTCACAAAGATAAAGTCGAACTTCCCTTTTTTACAGCCAGGTAACCAGGTCGATTCTTTCTCTCCTCCTCCTACTCAACAACGAACGGCCGGGCTAACTACCCGGCCGTTCTTTTTAGGACCTTCTGCTCCTTTACCTAACCCACGCTCAAACGGTCACAAAGTGACTCTTCGTCTCCGCCCGGTCGCTCGTGGAATTTTCCGTCATGTCGAAATCGGACTCGTAGAGCCGGTTGACCCGGGCCATTTCATCGGCAGTGAGCGGGCGCTGATCAGGGGCGGCGGCGTATTCATCGATGCCCTCGAAGTCATAGATGTTTGGCAAGACGGAGTCGATGCGAGGATCCGCGAGGAGCCATTGAAGCGATGCCTGGCCCAGCGTCATATCCCGCTCGAGGAACTTCAAAGCATTGATCTTGCGGAGTCCTTCCGTCTTCCACTCCGCCGGGCGATGGCGGCGGTGATCGTTCTCGGCGAAAACGGTATCTTCCGTAATCCGGCCGGCGAGCAGGTCCGAGGAGTGCGGCACCCGCACGATAAAATGAGTCCGTCGGCCCTTTGCAGCCTCTAAGAACTGCCGTCCCGGAACCTGTTCGAGCAGGTTATAAATCATGTGGACTACGGGAACGTTATGATTCCGGATAGTCTCTAACCCCTCCTCCAGCCAGCCGATCCGGGGACCGAGCGCTGCCGCGAACTCCCGGATTTTGCCCTCTGATTTCAGATCTTCAAGAGTCGCGTAGACGTCGTCGCTGCTCACGTGGCTCATCTTGGGGTTGTGCATCTGGTAAAGATCGATCCTGTCGGTACCAAGACGTTTCAGGCTTTGCTCGCAGGCGAAACGAATGAACTCCGGCCGGAAATCCTGTGGAAGCTCTCGCTGGCCCCGATCCGGTGAGTCATGGTTATAGAAGTCGTAGCCGAACTTGGTGCCGATCGTAATCTTGTCCCGCTGATGGCCCAGAGTTTCCGCTAAGATCGTCTCACCCCGGCCAGACGAGTAAGTATCGGCTGTATCGAAGAATGTAATGCCCCTGTCGAAGGCGTGCAGCAGTAGCTTTTTACCGTACGCCTCGTCGGTAATGCCCCACCAACTGGTAGCCACCGTCCAAACGCCGAAACCCACCTCCGAGACGCTGACCCCCGAATCACCGAGCGTACGATAACGCATTTGCTGTACTCCTTTTGCTTTTACAAGCTTCTTGATCAGAATGAGGCACTCGATCAGAACGCGGATCTTGATCCGAATGCGGCGCCTGATCAGAGAACCTGGTTTTCGAGAAAAACCAGCGCGCCAACCGGCGCCTTCTCCCATTTTATCTCATCGGCGGCCGGGTGCGCTACCCTATGATCCGCCAGAGCACCATCGCAAGCAGGATCATCTTAGCAAGGTCGGCCGTGACATAGAGCCGATGCAAAGCGCGGAACGTCTCGCTTTTCTCGCGATCCTCCGGGAGGAGAGCGCGCAGCGTGCGGTTCAGGCGGCGGCGGAGTTCCGGAGAGACACCAAGCGCGAGAACGGTGAGGGCAAATGACGCCGCCGTGAGAAACGATGGGGCGTCTCCATGATTGCCGAAAACAAGCATCGCGATCGCGAACGCCGCTTCCAACATGCCGAACCTGTGGAAGACTTCCTGTCCCAACTCGACCGCAGCGCTGCGATCCATACCTTTGACGCCGAACTTTGCCGGGGTCTCCACCAGGTCGATCGCGATCAGACCGCCCAGCCATAGTCCGGCGAAGGCCCCGATCATGGCGATGGTACGAAGCTGCGGCGAAGGGAAGAGCGGGCGCCAGAACATATACCAACAGTATACGAGGCGCCTGGAAGGTTGTCCACTGCGAGCTGGGCGCAATTTGGACACCAGCAGCGGGAATGGGGCAGAGCGGGCAAGGATTCCATCGAACCGTGAGGACGCCAGGAAAGGAGAATAAACCGTCGTCCTCACAGTCCGAGGAGGTCCAGCCGCTACATCTCTTAGGACGAGTGGCCCGGTCGTCGGGTTCCGCGGCGCCCCTGGAGGATGGGGACACCCCGCTTGCAGCGAGGCGCTCCCGAAATTCCGATCTGACTCAGGCGCCCGTGATGGGATAGCCCTTCTTCAGGCAGATGAGGTTGTTTACGTTGGCGCGCATCTTCGTTTCAACCTTCTTGAGGGTGGGCAGCATCTTCGGTCCATCACGATTCTCGCTCTCCTGGACCATTTTCATAAGGCGCAGGCTGGACTGAAGTCGCATTTTAATCAAATCGTCCGCTCTCACGTTTGCAGACTCGGCTGCGGGAATCGTCAGATCCGGGGTTCCGCCAGCCTTCTTGACTTCGTCAGCAAGCAGGTTGGCAGCGAATGTCCGGTCCTGGATTATAACGAGCCATACGAAGGTTGCGCCATGCCGGTGGCGGAGGGCTGGTAGGTCGGCCCGAAGATTGGCGACCGTCTGCAGATTTGCCCGGATAAGCTTATTGAGATCATTCGTAACACTCGACCCTGGCGCACTGACAGCCGATTTGTTGGAAGCGCCCTGATCGGCCGCCATCACGGCCGGAGCGAGAGCGAGGGCGCCGACGAGCGCCACTGCGGCAGTGAATTTCATCATGATTGTTATCATCCTTTTGCTGCACGGCTTGGAGGTCTTTGACTCCATCGTGCAGTCGAGATAGGTCTTGTATCAGCGGAGGGACGCTGGCGTAGACCTGGCTGATCGATGAGAGAAGCGTACACTCTAATGGAGAAACGCCGTATCAGCGGCGTCCGTTGGGATCATCGAACGCCCCTGAGATAGTACCAGACAGAGAAACCGCTGGCAACAGTTTGGATGACGAACTGAGTGAACTACTTAATTAGAACTTATAAAAAAAGTAACGGAAGTCAAGCTTTCAATTATGAAGAACCGGGTCCGGAGGGGATTACTGTACGTCTTCGAGGGTAGCGCGAAGCCAGGTGCGGCCGAGGCGGATGAGACCAGCGGAACCGATGCGGCGGCTTTCGCCATCGTATCGCAGCAATATGCCGCCATCCTGCAGTTCGATAACCGCGCCCTCCGAGGGAAATTCCGGGTCGTGCGGAATCCGGAGATCGCTCTCGACCGGGGGACCAATATGAGCCACAGGTCCCGGAACCCGCACCTCCTGCCCATCCTGGGGCCCGCTCATCACCGTTATTCGGAGCATGGGAGCAGCTCCACAATAAGCGCGCCTTCACTCGTCCGGAGGCAAGCGCCCGGCGAATCCGTCCACTCCGAACGGTACGAAAGCGTGGTCAGCGGCTCGATGACCAGGTCTTCCAGCGCCCGCCCGAGATGACGAGCGCCCTGGCGTGAGTTGTAATGGTAGGCGGCGAGAAGCTCGGCGACTCCACTCTCCACAGTCAAGCTTTTGCCCTCAGCCGCAAGGCGGTCTCGCAGTTGGCGCAGCATTCCCGCGGCCACGGCGACAATCGTCTCCATGGAGAGTGGAACGAGTGGAATCATCCGGTCAATCCGGCTGATAAAGTCGTTTCCAAGCTCTTCCGATAATACGGTATTCAATCGATGGATGGATGGGACTCCGTTATCGTGATGAAATCCCGCGGGAGCGGCGTCGGCGCCCGTGGTCGTCGTCATTACGATCGTCGTGTGGTCAAAATGGATACACCGGCCGCGGGAATCGGTCAGGCGGCCCTCGTCAAACACCTGCAAGAACAGCGCTCGAACGGATGGGTGCGCCCGATCGATGTCATCAAGAACAAGCACGCAGTTCGGATGGGTGCGGACTCGCCCGGTCAACTGCCCCTCTTCTTCGTACCCAATATAGCCGGGCGGCGGCCCCACCAGGCGCGCCAGTGAGTGCGGCTCGCTGTAGTCCGACATATCGAGCCGCACGAGCGCATCTTCATTCTCACCGTGCAGGAATTCACAGACGGCATGAGCAAGAGCGGTCTTCCCCACGCCACTGGGACCCACGAGCAGTATCACGCCATCCGGCCTGAAAGGGCGGAGGTCGAGTTCTCGTTTGGCGACCCGGATGACCTGTGAGACCGCCGCGACAGCTTCATCCTGGCCCAGGATACGCTCGCCGAGGAATCGCTCCAGGTCACGCAGCCGTGTGGGATCGGCGCCACCACCATGGGGCACATCCATGCCGACCAGGTCGCTCACCACGCTCGCCACGTCGGATCGGGTGACCACGTGCGGCAGTGGACAGGCGCCATTTTCGCCCGCGGTGTACTCCGGCCGATTGACCCAGGCGCCACTCGCTCGTATGGCCACCCGGGCGGCCGACTGATCCATCAGGTCAATCGCCTTGTCCGGCTGCTGCCGGTCCGACAGATACTGGTTGGAGAGCGAGATGGCGGCGTTCAGCGCCTCGTCTGCGATGGTAACGCCATGATGGGATTCATAGCGGGGCCGCAGGCCGCGGAGGATTTCCAGCGTGAGATCCTTACCCGGCTCGTTGACGAGGATCGGCTGGAAGCGGCGCTCGAGGGCGGCCTCGCCCTCCACAAAGCGGCGATACTCGGCGGTGGTCGTGGCGCCCACACAGCGAATCTCGCCCCGGGCGAGCGGTGGCTTGAGCAGAGCCGCCGCGTCAACCCCTACCCCGGAAGCCAGTGTATGCATTTCGTCGACGAACAGCGTAACGTCCGGCGCCTGGCGAACCTCCTCTAAGATCCGACGCACCTGGTCCTCCGCGTGAGGGCCGCCGCCGCTCAGCAGGCGGCTGGCCGTCACCTGCACCACGCGCATCCCGCGGAGGGCGGGTGGAACCTTGCCTTCCGCAATCCGGCGAGCCAATCCCTCTACGATGGCCGTTTTGCCCACTCCCGCCTCGCCGAGCAGCACTGGATTGTTTTTGGTGCGCCGGCAGAGAACCTCCATGAGCAGTTCTAATTCCCGCTCGCGCCCCACAAGCGGGTCAAAACTGCCGCACAGGGCCGCCTGCACCAGATCCTTTCCAATCCGGTCGAGGCAGGGAGTAAGAGAAGCCCGGGGATGAGTCGATCCCGCGCCGCCGCATGCGCCCACTGCCGGAGAAGCAAGAATCTTGAGCAGCCGCAGAAGGTCCACGCCGAGCGATTCAAGGGTGCGGGCGGGAATGCTTTCTCCTTCGCCGGCGATGGCGGCCCAGAGATGCAGCGGATCGATCTGACACGCGCCGCCGGTTTCACGAATGGCGTCCGCGCGCGCTAAGATCGCTCGTATACGGGGTGTTAGCCGAATCCGGTCCCAGTCGGGCGGCGGCCCGGTTCCGATCTCGGCGAGAACGGCATCCGCAGATCGATCCGCTGTGAGACTCCAGGAAGCGAGGACGCCATTCAGCAGGTCCGGCTGGAGCGCCGCCAACCCCAAAAAGAGGTGTTCCACGCCGATATAATAGTGATCCAGTCTGCGGCTCTCAGCCGCCGCGTGCTGCCAGACCGCATGCGCAGCTTCGGAAAACCGGTCGTGAGCCGTATGAGCCGACGCGGCGTGAGCGTCCAACGTCACTCGTCCTTCTGCAGCTCGCGCTCCCGTTCAACCGGCGATGACCGATTGAGCAGAATCCGGTCTACCACGTAGGCGAGCGAATCAGAGAGAAGAGCCGGCGAAACCGACGCCGACGCCGGTGGATCCGCAAGTAGTGTGTCCGGAGTAAGGTACTGATTCTTGATCAGCCAGTCAACCGGTGAGAGATTACCTGGAATAACCTCGCGGACGCCGGTGTCAGGGGATGTTTTGTTCCGAGGCGCCGGCTTGGGATGCGACCCTGGGGGCGTATAGGGAACCGGGTCGACGCCCTTTAAGATGACCGGCTTTTTCGCAGTGTCGGTCTCCATGTATTTCACCATGCGATAGAGAACGACGGCCATCTCATACCGGGTGACCGGGCGATCACCTCCGAACTTATCGCGCGGCTGCCCCGCCAGAATATGGCGAGCAAGGAGACCCTGAATCGCCGCGGCAGCCCAGTGATCGCGGGGGACATCGGCGAAGCGAAGTCGGCTGCCGTTCTTCCGGCGAGCGAGTCGCTGTGGCGAACGCCGGTCGACGGCGCGTCCACGGATTGAGCGGGAGGCGGATCGCCGGGCCGCAGCCGGATGTACCAAGCGGGCCACCGGTCCGGCAATTGTTGGCGCGACCGCGTGAGCGATCACCGGTGCGATGACCAGGAGCAGCGCACAGAAGCCGGGGTAAGCTTTAGCGGACGTAAACGGGAAAATTCTGGTAGGCACGGGCGCTCCTTTGCAGGGCACGTGTGTCCTCAATCGCCTTGCCAGTGCCCATCGCCACGCAAGAGAGAGGATCGTCCGCCACATAGACCGGCACACGCGTCTCCTGGGCGAGCAGCCGATCCAGGCCGCGCAGCAGCGCCCCGCCGCCAGTCAACACAATACCACGTTCAATAATATCAGCCGCCAGCTCCGGCGGCGTCTGCTCCAAAACAGACTTAACGCGCTGGACCAGTTGACTGATCGGTTCTGAAAGCGCTTCCCGGATCTCGGTTGACGTAACTTCAACGGTAGCCGGAAGACCGGTGAGGAGATCACGGCCCCGGACGTGCATTTTCGATTCCGGCATACACGGGTAGACCGATCCGATGGCGATCTTGATCTCTTCGCCCGTCCGTTCGCCAACGGCCAGGTTATACGCACGCTTGATGTGGCGCATGATCACCTCATCAAGCTTGTTGCCCGCAATTCGCAGCGAGTCGCTGACCACGATGGCGCCGAGGGAGATGACGGCGATGTCGGTGGTGCCGCCGCCGATGTCGATGACCATGTTGCCGGTGGGGCCGGAGATGGGAAGATTTGCGCCGATTGCCGCCGCCAGGGGTTCCTCAATCTGCCAGGCTTCGCCGGCGCCTGCGGCGCGGGCCGCCTCCAGAACAGCACGGCGTTCCACCACGGTGGCGCTGGAGGGAACGCAGATCAGGAGCCGGGGGCGAATCAATCGATGCCGGCCGTACACCTTCTCGATGAGCTTCTCGAGCATTCTATACGTGAAGGTGTAGTGAGCGATAACGCCATCGCTCATCGGACGAATGGCGGATATATTACCAGGAGTGCGCCCTATCATCAGGCGGGCTTCTTCACCCACCGCCAGAATCTCCTTCATGGGCTGTGAGACAGCGACAACCGAGGGCTCTCGAAGGACGATACCGCGTCCCTTCATAAAAACGAGAATATTGGCTGTTCCAAGATCAATCCCAAGGTCTCGACTGAAATGGCTCATGAATTCTCTGTATTCCTGAATCCCTGGCGCGGTATATCGCGCCTCGGAAGCCCGGGGGAGTGGAGAAACTCCGGGCTCTTACCGCTCCTATTAATCTGTGCGCCCATCGCCTTCAGCTTCCCGACCATGTCTTCATAACCACGGTCGAGGTACTGCAGCTCCGTGACGTGGGTTTCACCCTCTGCCGCCAGCCCGGCCAGCACCATCGCGGCGCCCGATCGCAGGTCCGTCGCCTGCACGTGGGCCCCGGTGAGACGCTGCACTCCGCGAAAGATAGCGGTGCGTCCGTCTACAACGATGTCGGCGCCCATTCGCATGAGCTCGTTTGTATATTTGAACCGGTTCTCGTAAAGCGTCTCCGTTATGATAGATGTACCGGCGGCAAGACTGCAAATCGTCCCAAACGGCTGCTGCATATCCGTGGGGAAACCAGGATACGGCATCGTTGTCATTTCGAGCGGCTGCAGCTCGGCGGTGGGATAAACCGTCGCTGTCGTCTTTCCGATCTCCAGCTTGCATCCCGCGGCTTCAAGATTCATCAGGACCGGCAGCAGGTTATCCACTTCACAGTTGGTTACCTGAACCGTTCCTCGAGTTACGGCGCCGGCGCAGAGATAAGTCCCCGCCTCAATGCGGTCGGCGATTACCCGGTGCTGCGTTCCATTGAGTCTCCGAACACCCTCGATGGTAATACTATGTGTTCCCGCGCCGCTAATCCGGGCGCCCATCGAATTCAAGAAGTTAGCGAGGTCCACAACCTCCGGCTCTTCCGCCGCGTTCTCGATGACCGTGGTTCCCTCGGCCAGGGACGCCGCCGTCATCAAATGGTACGTCGTTCCGGCGCTCGGGATCCGAAGCAGAATGGTGGCGCCCTTGAGACCCTCGGTGCGCGCTGTAACGTAACCATGTTCTACGTAGTTAGGCTCATTAGAGAATTCGGCGCCGAGGCGTTCGAGTCCTTTTAAGTGAAGATCAATGGGCCGGGCGCCAATGTCACAGCCGCCAGGCATGGGAACCCGCGCCCAACCGTTCCGCGCCAGGAGCGGTCCCAGGACATAGAACGAGGCTCGCATACGGTGAGCCGGGTCGGGTGGGATCTCCCCCGGATTAAGATTCCGGGCATCGATCGACAGACTATGCTCGCTGACGAATTTTATCTCCG
The DNA here is from genome assembly GCA_035686845.1 of Armatimonadota bacterium. Lineage (GTDB taxonomy): Bacteria > Armatimonadota > DASRZA01 > DASRZA01 > DASRZA01 > DASRZA01. The sequence goes on from DASRZA010000140.1 coordinate 8,474, forward strand.
CGCCCACGGACCGGAGCACGTCCGCCATCCAGAAGATGTCGCTGATGAGCGGGACGTTCTCCAGCAGAGTTACACCATCGGCGAGGAGCGCAGCAGCCATGAGCGCGAGCGACGAATTCTTACTGCCTGAAATGGATACCGAACCGTTGAGCGGTCGGCCGCCTGCGATAATGATTCTGTCCACGCTCGAAATACCTTTCTGGTCTCGCTGAACTTGCAGGCGCCCGCCGCCCGGAATTCCCGGATAGCGACTCGCACGATTATGGAGTGTAGTGTCGAGATTACGATAATTGCAATCGGATCCGACTTCGAGGTTCCGATTGGGGAGACTTAAACCGGAAAAACTCCCCAAACCGGGGCCGGTAGATGCGCTCGCCAATCCTGCCGAGCCGTTCGCCCCGATAGCTGCTTTACGAAGCGCCGGGGCCTTCCGATGGGTCTTGGCCTTCGTATCGGGAGTGGGTTTAGGTTTTGCGACAGTCGCCGGTGTCATTTCAGGCTTAAGAGTTATGTTCATGGTTTGAGTGGCCATTCATCATTAACTATACCCTTGCGTCAATAAGATGAAGCTCAGAGTCTCGAACGAGGTCCGGACGCTGGAGGTAGGGCGGCGGCGCTTAAGGAGTCAGACAGGTGAAACAGTCGGCCATTCAGGCAACGGACGATCGATCCTGACGCAAATTAAAGTATAGGAACTCTGGCGCTCTCCGTCAAGGATTCGATCCAGTTCAATAGGTTTTGTGTGCAAACAAAGTGATGAACCGCCCGAGGTTTGATATGTTGTTTGCCGGTCAGCAGGGTCCCATCTGCCTCGAAAATCGCGCTAAGACCGGGTCGATGACTATGTCGTCCGGAGATCCGGATTCGTGCCGCTATCGATCGTTTTCATCCCGATTGGACAGTCAAATCGGTATATCGCACCGCGCACCGGCGATGGATTCCACCGGTCGCTCTGTCATCTCTGGATGCGCCAACGGAAGATTGAATAAATCAGATAGAGTCGATCACGTAAAGCGGTCGATCACGTAAAGCGGTCGATCACGTAAAGCGGTTCTATAGCGGAATCTTCGGCGTTAGATCGACTCTTCGATAGCGCGAGCGTCCAACTCCGACACCGCTGATTATAGGTCAGTCGAGATCGGGTTGTTGACGCTGACCATACTGATATTGAAGGATATTGCATACGCAATGTTCTCGCAGGTTAAGCGGGAGCGATCGAACGGGTCACACACGGGGTGGAGATTCGGATTTATTCGGTCGCAGCCGGGGGCGATATCGAGGTCAATTCGGTCGCGTTCGATCAAATTGAGGTCAATCAGGAGGCGTCATGGCGGGTACCACGATCCGGACTTATCAGCTTAAGAACGGCCTTTCGCTCGTATCGGAAGCGATTCCGGAGGCGCGAGCGGCGGCGTTCCAGCTAATGACGCCGGCCGGGGCGCTGACTGAGCCGGCGGAAACAGCCGGCGGCAGCTCCGTGCTGGAAAATATCTGCTATCGCGGCGCAGGCAGCCGTGACGCCAGGCAGATCTCGGACGCATTGGATGAGCTGGGTATCCAACGCGGGGGCGGGGCCGACCTCGAGACCACGACTTTCGCCGGCGCTTTGCTGGCGGACGACCTGGATGAGGCGCTCTCCATCTACGCCGACGTCGTGCGGCGGCCCACGATTCCACCGGATCAACTGGAGGGGGCAAGGCAGCTTGCGCTGCAGCGGTTGGAGTCGATCAAAGATAATCCCACGCAGCAGCTTTTTATTGAGCTCTCACGGATCTATTTCCCCGGTCCGCATGGACGATCGCCGCTGGGCAGCCGGCAAGGGATCGAGGCGATTACCGTCCAATCGCTCCGTGAAGACCACCGGCGACGATATGTTCCGGACGGTTCGATCTTAGGGGTGGCGGGTCGTTTTGACTGGGACCGGCTGATTGAAACGACGGAGCGCCTATTCGGCGACTGGGAGGGCGCCTCGCCGCCGGCGCCGGCGCCGGATAGCTCCGGCCGCGAGCATTATAAACACATTCAGGAGCAGTCGGCGCAGGAGCAGATCGGACTGGCGTGGCCGGAGGTCACGGCGGAACATCCCGATTTTTATGCGTCTCGGGTGGCGATCCAGGTGCTTTCGGGAGGAATGGGCGCCCGGCTCTTCACCGAGGTGAGGGAGAAACGAGGACTGGTCTACAGCGTCGCGGCGTTCCCGCGGACGGTGCGAGGAGAGGGATTGGCCTTAGCCTACGCCGGCACGACACCGGAGCGGCGGCAGGAGTGCCTTGACGTCCTGATTGGCGAGTTGCGGCGGCTTCCGGAGGGCATTACGGAGGAGGAGCTGGCGAGGGCGCGTACCGGCCTGCTCTCCAGCCAGGTCATGCAGGGCGAATCGTGTTCGGCGCGGGCCGCGGCGATTACCCGGGATCAGTTTACGCTGGGACGGATTCGGCCGCTCGATGAGGTGCGGGCCGGCATCGAACAGGTGACTACCGACTCGGTTCACGCCCATCTTCAGCGGTTTCCCCCGGCGGATTTTACTATCGTGACGCTCGGCCCTGAGCCGGTGGAGGTGAAGCAGGTATGAGCATACAGCAGCAGACTCTCGCCAATGGCCTGACGATTATTGGTGAGCCAAAGAGTTCCGCTCAGTCTATGGCCGCCGGATATTTCGTGCGAACGGGTGCGCGAGATGAGTCGCCCGAGGTTTCCGGGGTCAGCCATTTCCTGGAACACATGATGTTCAAGGGAACAGCCCGGCGCAGTCCGGAAGACGTAAATCGCGAGTTCGACGAAATGGGCGCGCACTACAACGCCTTTACTTCGGAAGAAAACACCGTCTATTATGGGGCGGTGCTGCCGGAGTTTCAGGGCAGACTGCTCGACCTGCTCTCTGACATGATGCGGCCATCTCTGCGCGATGAAGACTTCAACGTTGAGAAGAAGGTGATCCTGGAGGAGATCGCTCTCTATCAGGACCGGCCGCAGTTTACGGCGGTTGACCTGGCGCGTCACATTCATTATGACGAGACGCCGCTCGGTTTCAGCATTCTGGGAACCACGCGCTCGGTGGGGGCACTCGAGCGCGACCAGATGCGCCGCTATTTTGATCGGCGCTATGTTCCAGGGAATATGACGCTGACGCTGACCGGCCGGTATGATTGGGATGCGGCGGTGCCGCAGGTTGACGCCGCATGCGCCGCATGGGGCAGCGCTGCGGCCGGCAGGGACCATCCGTCGCTCCATCCTCGCTCACGCACACATATTGTGACCGATCGCCGCCTGAACCGGGCGCATCTCGCGTTTGCGGCGCCCGGTCTCTCGGCGCAGGATCCGCGCCACCGCGCCGCCGGCGTACTGGCCGAGATTATCGGTGGGTCGCGAGGGTCTCGCCTTTACTGGGCGCTGATCGAGCCGGGCCTCGCCGATACCGCGCAGTTGTTCCATGATGAAGGGGATGGCGCCGGCTGGTTTGGGGCGTACCTCTCATGTGATCCCGCCGACGCTGAGGAGGTTCGTTCGCGCTTTGTGAAAGTTCTGGAGGAAGCGTCGCATGACGGCATCCGGCCCGACGAAGTCTCCCGCGTGACGCGCAAGATCGCGGCGGGACACGTGATTGGTGGGGAAACCCCGATGGGCCGGCTGACCTCTGTGGGCTTCGATTGGGTCTATCGCGGAGTTGTGGAGTCGGTGGATGAAGAGGCCGACGCCCTGCTCGCGGTGAGCGCCGCTGATTGCGGCGCCATCCTGGATGAGCGGCCGTTCACCCATCTCACCATGGTCGTCCTTGGCCCGGTCGGGGCATCTCTGGAACCCGCCGGCGTCGATAAGGCCGATGGGACTGATGGCGCCGGAGTGTGATTCGATTGCGAATCGACGGAGCGAGAGCCAAGATCAGCTCTCTCGAAGATCTCCCGGAGCAAAGATCAGCCGGATGGAACAAACCGCTCCCTCACCGCGTCTTTAAGAAGGCGGCCGACCCGCCGCGCTGCGAGGTCAGCCAGCAGGCTCACGCGCGGGCGCCGTCGAACCAACGCGTATCGCGCACGATCTCCCGTTCCCCCTGGGATTTCTGGCGCGGTGGCTGCGCGCCCATGACATCTTGGAGAACTATGAAGCGCATTCTCATCGCCGCCAGTCTGCTGGCGGTACTGGCCGCGGGCTGCGGCAGCAGCGGAGGCGGCAATCTTCCACCAGGCGGCGGCAGCGGTGTGACCCTTCCTCGCACAACCCGGGCGAATTGGACCGTGCTGGTTTACATGAACGCCGCAAATAATTTAGAGCCGTTCTCGGTCGAGAATGTGGATCAGATGGAGCAGGCGTCCTACTCGTCTGACGTCAACGTCGTACTGCAGTGGAAGCGGTGGCATGGTGAGAATCAGATTTCGGAAGACGCGGCCTTTGACCCGAACTCCCCGGAATGGGATGGCACTCGCCGGTACTGGCTGACCGGGCAGGGCCCCGCCGGCTCGACAAAGGATGAGGTTGAGGATCTTGGCTCCGGTCCGGTAAACAGCGTCCCGTCCGGTTCGACTGTAGATATGGGGGACTGGCACAGCCTTCAGAATTTCATACAGTGGGGACAGGCGAACTTTCCGGCCGATCACTACCTCGTCGTGCTCTGGAACCATGGCGCCGGTTGGGAACATCGAGCCGTTGCACGCACGATTCCGCACCGCGGCTTGAGCTACGACGACCAGAGCGGAAGCAGTATCGAGACGTGGCAGCTGCAGCTTGGGCTGGCGGCGCCTCGCCCGCTCGACGTCGTTGCCGTAGACTGTTCGCTGATGCAGATGTTAGAAGTAACCTATCAGATGCGGAACGTCGCCACGTATGCCGTGGGATCCGAAGATTCTCCTCCTGGAGACGGCTATCCGTACCAGCTCTGGGTTCCCGCGCTAACGTCGAATCCGACGATGGATCCTCTCTCTGCCGCCAAGCTGATTTCGGACACCTTCGCGAGCTTCTATCAGAATAATACCGACAGCGGCGGAAACCAGGACAGTGTGACACAGTCCGTGGTGGCGACGAGCGCGCTGCCGGCCGTAGCACAGGCGCTATCGGCGCTTGGAGACGCTCTCTATGCGAATCGAACGCAATATGCCAGCGCGTTCGCCCAGGCGCGGGACAGCGCGACGGAATATGCGTTAGAGGGCACGAGCCAGAGCAGCATTTATCCCGAATACAAAGACATGACGCAGTATGCGATGCTCTTGAAGCAGTACGCGCCCAACGCCCCCGGGGTTAGCCAGGCGGCAGACAATTTGATCGCCGCCGAGAACCAGGCCGTCCTCGACAACCACGGAATTCGGGCAGATTCGTTCAGCCACGGCCTCTCGATTTATGTCCCGGTTGCGGAATCCGCCGCCCCCCCGCCGCAAAGCTACGACTCGACCTACACCAATCTTGACCTCGCCCACGACACCTCGTGGCCGAAATGGCTGCAGAATCAGGCGCAGTGAAGCGATGACGGAGGACGAAGGATGGATGACGGAGGACGAAGGATGGGTCAAGCCAACGTATTGGCCGGCCGCCGAAGTCCCGGAGGGGCGGCCGATCATAGCGAAGGGCTTCAGTAAAGCGCCACGATTATGGCCGGCCGTGAAGTCGATCAGGTGGTGATTGCCGCGTAAATCGCGCAAAGATTTTAATTCTGCGGCCACGTGGTCGGCGTCGCGTGAATCGCGCAAAGGATTGCGCTCCCACGTCACCGTCCTTCGTCCTCCGTCCTCCGTCGTTCATCCCGGTGGCGCAGGCGTCCCTGCCGGTGTCGCCTAAAAATTGAATTTGTCGATGTTGGCCTTTGTGAAGAGCATCGGCTTGCCAAGGAGGACCTGGTCGCCGGAGATCTCTTTTTTGCCGAGGCGGCCGGCGTCGACGCTTTTATCGCCGGGCTTTAGCTTTCCGGTGGCGAGCGCGTTGGCCGTGTAAACGGTGAGATATCCCAGATCGATGGGGTTCCAGAGCACTACTGTTTTCACCACCCCACGCTTGACGAATGGCTTCATCTGATTCGGTGTCGCCAGCCCGGTGACGGCGATTTTGCCGGTACCCTGCGCCTGCTCAACGGCGTCGGCGGCGCCCGGAAACGCGGTCGAGCTGATCCCCCAGATTCCCTTCACGTTTGGATAGGCCTTGATGGCGTCCTGGGTGCGAGCGAACGCCTTCTGCTGATCCTCTTCGGAGGGGTAAACCTGCACGATGCGCATCTTAGGATACGCCTGGCTGATCCGCTGCCGCATATACTTGAGCCACTCCTTCTGATTGGGCGCGCTCAGCGTGGAGGTAATCACAACGGTTTGCGCCGCCGGCCCGGCCTCCTTCGCCATCACGTCAACGAGGGTTGAGCCGATCGCCTGTGGGGTCGCCTGGTTCACGAAGAATTCACGGCCCGATCGGGTGGGATTGGCGTCGGCGTCGAACGTGATGACGTGGATTCCCTTATCCCGTGCGCGTTTAAGGCTGGGCGCCAGCTCATCCGGATCATTGCAGGAGACCGCAATCACATCCGGTTTCCGAACGATCCAGCTATCGATCAGCTCAATCTGCTGGTCAGACTTGGCTTCGATAGGTCCATCATAGACCAGGTTGACCCCGGGTAAGCTCTTCGCGGCCTCCTCGGCGCCCTGCTCACAGGCGTTGAAGTAGGCGATTCCCTTGAGTTTGGGAATCATCACAATCGTGATCTTCTTACCCGCCGCGCCCCCGGCCTTCGACGTTCCCATCGAACCACCTGCCTGGTTGGAGGGTCCGCAGCCGGTCATAATGACGGCGATTCCCAATGTAACGAACAGCGCTATTAGCTTCTTCATTCATTCCCCCAAAAATGGGCGCGAGGCGCGTAAAGAGGGCGCGAGGTATGAGGCGCGAGGCGCCGGGCGTTCGGTGCTTTTGATTCATCCTTCATC
>DASRZA010000141.1:0-3828 GCA_035686845.1 Armatimonadota bacterium
GCCCGTTACACTCTCGTCTCGAAAGACGAAGTCGGCGATGTCCTGATGAATTGCTTTTGCCAGCTCTTGCTTCGTTACGCGGTATCCGCAGAGCCGATCGGTCTCATGATCGATGGCGGCCTCCGCGGCAGCCGCCGACTGGTGAGCGGGAATGGTCGCCATAATCTCCGTCAAGCCGGGATCCGCGAAACCTCGTTCGTACGCCGCGGCCTGGAGAATGACGCCTCTGTCTACCAGATCGTTCACGAGCCGGCTGCTGGGGCCGCTGGCGAGCAGGTAATCGATAACGCCGATAACGATATGGTCGCGTTCGGCGACTGACGGGGTGTGATAGGCGATTTCCACCTGCGGGAGCGCCGTGGGCGCTTCGATCACGACTCTCTTCGCATGGCCTTGTGGAGGCTCGACCACAGCAGGCCGCGGAGGGACCCGCCCGGATGGGATCTTTGCGAAATCCTCCTGCGCCTGCCGCCGCAGTTCCCGGGCGCTGAAGTCTCCGACCACCACCAGAACGGCGTTGTTGGGGACGTAATATGCCCGGTAGAACGCGTACAATGCCCGACGGGTGATACTGCGGATCTGATCGGGAAAGCCAATCACAGGAAAACGGTATGGGTGAAGGATGAAGGCGGTATCGTGCACAGCCTTCTCGAGCTGCCGGCGCGGATCTTCGGCCTCTGTCTCTAACTCAGAAAGCACGACTCCTTTCTCACGCTCCAGTTGAACCGGATCCATCAGGCAATTACGCATCCGGTCGGCTTCCATTTTAAGAGCGATCGGCACCGCGCGGTTCGGCAGCGTTTCGTGGTAATCGGTGTAATCCCTGCTTGTGCCGGCGTTGGCGTCGGCGCCGTACTCAGCGAGTATCTCGTGAAGTTGGCCGGGTCCGAAGCGCCGCGTGCCCTTGAATGTCATGTGCTCGACGAGATGGGCCATTCCCTTTTCGCCCTCGGGATCATCCCGCGAACCGACCCGGTAGTAGATCCAGACGCTCGTAACCGGCGCCCCGGGGACCTCCTTGGTCAACAGCGTAAGGCCATTGGAGAGCGTCGTGCGCTGGACGCCGGCCGTGAGTAAATGCCCATAACGGTCGGTCGACGAAGAGTGGCAGGAGACGCAGAACAGAGAGAGCACGCAGAGGAGGACGAAGGACGGAGCACCGCTAAAGGATGAAGGATGAAGGATGAAGGATGGGTCAAAAAACGCCCGGTACCTCGCGTCTCGTACCTCGCGCCTCGCGCCTCGTACCTCGCGCCTATTTGGTTTCATTCTCACTCTCCGCGCAAGGCTCTCACGTCTTCAGTCTATGTTCTTCCGCATAGTGAACGGCTGCAAAAATCCGTTCTGAAATGGAGGGGTGGGTGTAGAAGACATACTTCTCGAACGGATTCGGCCAAGGGTCGCTATAATCCTGCCTGCTGAGCCGCTGCATGGCTGCAATAAACCAATCGGGGTGATGGGTGATGCGAACTGAAAAGGCGTCCGCCTGCGACTCCATCGTGCGGCTCACGAAGTTGGTGGCCGGGAGCGCAAGCACGTTGAGCGCCAGGATCAGGGCGGCAGCGGGAACGATGGTCGCCGGTTCGCCCCGGTTTCGGAGCCATCCGCCCCGCATCCCACGATCGACCATGCCGGCCGTGATCAGGAATAGCAGAAGACTTCCGGCGCTGCCGATCGCCACACCCTTCGCGATATGATGGAGCGCGTAATGCCCGAGCTCGTGCGCGACGATGGATTGGATTTCGTGCGGCGTGTACTTCTTTAGGATGGTATCCCAGAGGACGATTCGCTGGCTCGATCCCAGTCCGGTTACATAGGCGTTCCCCTCGGTGGTGGTGCTGCTGAACTTCCCTACGTAAACACCATTCACGTGAACGTGCGCCTTCCGGGCGAGGGCTAAGATGGCGTCGCGAAGGCCGGGGTCCCGAAGCGGCGTAAAATGATGATAGAGCGGATCGATGACCAGCGGCGCCAGGTAAACCACACCGGCGCTCACGACAGCCACACCGATGGCGGCGATGATCCACCAAACGCGGGGCCATTGCCGCATCGCGAAGAGAAGCAGCAGGATCACCGGAATGAGAATGCAATCCTGCACCGCCCATCCCCGTCCGAGATCCAGAAACCAGCGCCCGGTTGACTGCACCGAGATGCCGTAGTGATGATAGATTCGATAGCCGACGTAGGCGAGCGGCAGAAGCGCAAACTGGTAGAGAAGGAGATAGATAAGCAGCGTGACCGGAGCGCCGAGGAGCCGCGGCCGCACCCGCTGCGTGATGGCGTCTTGCAGCCGCCAGGCCCGGCGGCCAGTGAGCAAAACGGTAAAGAAGATCGCCCGGATGAACAGCCCGGCGGCAAAGAGAACGTACCCCGCCGTTTCTAACGCGTGCGCTTTCGGAGTCATTGGCGGGACCAGACGCTGCCAGTCGCGGATCGCCGCCGATCCCACTCCCGGGAGAAGCAGGAGTATTGGAAGGCAAAGAATTACCGCCACAACAATCGAGAGTTTACGCCGCCCGGCGCCACCCTGGTACCCTGCTCCAGCCACCGCCAACTCCTGACCTTTTCCCGGCCGGACAACGTGTACTGGCCGATTATACGCGGACGCGCCGGAGAGCCTGTCCTGGGCGCAGAAGTCAGCACGCCCAAAACGAGCAGCCGGCCAGCGCAAACATTCAGATGGCGGAAAAGACGGGGCGATTGTGAGGCGCCCCGTCGAAGTCGTCTCGGTGACCTATTGCGAACTAAGAACCGGCCGGTCTAAAACGCAGATCGCTTACACCGTCGCGGGCTGTATCGGCGTCGCGGTCCGGTTCACCGCCGGAACCATCGCGGCGTAGACATAGCCGAGGAACAGGCCGTAGATGATATGTGCTACCACCACCTCAATGACCCAGGCAAGCGGATGCGCAGCGGTCCTCGGGTAGAGAAAACCCACGCCCATGGCCTTTAAGATCACAGTTTCAAAAACGACCCAGAGTACCAGACCCCAGAAGAGACCTGAGACAATCGGTGACCAATTGACCATCGGGAGCACTACGTACAGGTAGACCAGCGCAAAGACGATGGTACCAAGCACAAAGTGAATCACCATGCCGTACCACCAGGCCGTGCTCATCCAGGCGACCATCATCGGTTTGGTCCCCGTAACAGAGCCACCGATCATCTTGGCGATATCGGTCTTGGGCAGGCCCAGGTATCGGCCCGTGTAAATCCAGATCGTCATCAAAAGCCAGCCCACAAAGCCAGCCGTTATCGCGGCGGTTGTATTCCTTCTTGGCATAACAAAAAGCTCCTTCCCTACCAATCCCACCTCGCCCCCCTACCCGAGACCGGGCCGGTGGACGGGAGGCTGTTCTTCAGTTACCCAGGGCCGCTCGCGCTAAAACGTTCTCCCCGGCTTGCAGGATCTCGCATCGGTCCGGATTGATCGCAATGTTATATTCCCGAGGTTATAGTCCCGCGGCATACAGCCCGCCAACGAGGGCGCCGTAGATCACGTGCATCATCACCAGCCCAACCGGGATCATCGTTCCGTAGTTTCTGCCAAACAGCCCCGGCGGCTGCAGCTCCTGGCCTGGCCCCATCCGAGGGTGCATGGCCGGCATCATTCCCATAAACATACCTGCCAGCATGGCATGCACGACGCCGAAGATTGCGCCCCATATCCAGCCACCCCGCAAATTCAGCAGACTGAAAATCACTCCGTAGATAACGGCGAGCAGCACCCCCATCATGAGGTGCGCCATACCACCCAGGCCATAAACCGCGCCACCGCTCTCGGGCGGGGCAAACATCAAGCCCAGCATGCGCGGCATGTCCATCTTC
>DASRZA010000142.1:0-4149 GCA_035686845.1 Armatimonadota bacterium
GCTGAAGTTCAGCGCCGGCCGCCGCGTATAACTGCCCGGTGGACCAGTAATAGTCTACACCGCGCGGACGGTGAATTAGCCGTCCCGATCATCGTCCTTTTCGGGATCGATGACCGGCCAGCTCCATTCGCGACCCAGGAACGTCCGGTAGGTCCACCGGATTGCATCGTCCACCAGCGTGTGCATGACCGGCAGGACTATCAGGCTCAGCGCGGTGCCAACCAGCAGGCCTCCCACAACTCCCGCGGCCAGAGGCTGGTAGGCGTCGAGCCCGGTTTTAGGAGCAATGGCCACCGGCAGCAGCACCATCAGAGAGATGCCAGCCGTCATCAAGATCGGCCGGAGCCGCTGCGGACAGGCTTCCGCCACCGCCTGGTCCCGGGGAACTCCCTGATCGCGATACCTGGCGATCATGTCGATGATCAACACCGCAGTCGTGATGTCCATTCCGGTTAGGACGATGATACCGAGAATGGAGACTGTCGAGAACGACAGATGCATCAGCCAGAGGGCGATAAAGACACCGGAGAGTTCCAGCGGCAGCGAAGCGATCATCTGCAAGGGCTGCACGAACCCCCGATACTGCATGACCAGCACGAGATACATGAAGATGAGGGCCAGACCCAGGCCGTTCAGCATCCGTCGGAAGCTGTCCATCATCTGGGTCATGTCGCCCCGCATCTCCAGGCCATAGCCCGGAGGGAAGTTCACCGCGTGAATCCCGAGCTTCGGGGCGCCGGCGTAGGCGTTGGACACCAACTGCATGACCACGTCCATGGAAGGCAGATGGCCCTTGCGGTAGTAGCCCGTAACGCCAATCACCCGTCGGAGACCGTCATGCTCTATGGCCGTGGGCGCGACCATGCGCAGAATCGTGGCGACGGATCGAAGCGGGACCTGCCTGCCGTCCGGAGCCGTGACGTAAAGATCTGCCAGATCCTGTGGCCCCCGCCGATCATCCTGGGCATAGCGGACCTGGATGGTGTCCTGCCGGATGTTCGGCAGGCGGTAAAATTCGCCCGTAAGGCCGCCGCGGAGGGCGTAGTAGGCCTGATCAGAGATGCTCTGCGGCGACAGCCCCAGCGCCTCTGCCCGGGCCGGGTCCACCTGGATCCGGTACTCCGGCAGCCCCATGGTCCACGTGCGGGAGGGCTGGAACAGATCCGGCATCTTCTGCGCAACCTCTAACACCTGCTGTCCAAGCCGGTCCAGCGTTTTGAGATCGGGACCGTAAACCCAGACATGGATGGGCGCGGCAGACGTCGCCATGACGTCGGAACCCATTTCCTTAATCTGAAGCCGTCGGATGCCTGGAATAGTGGCGAGCGCCTGTTTCTGAATCCCGTCGATCACGTCCCAGATACTGAGCTTCCGCTGATCCTTATCACTGAGGGTGATCATCAGGGACGCAGAGTTCACCTGGGGCATCTGGTAGCCCGTATAATACGGACTCCAGCTTTCGAAGACACTCTCGGCGCCGATCTTGATGCTGGCTTTCTCCACTTCGGGATATTTGAGCATGATCTGCTCCAGTTTACGCACTGCAGCCTCCGTGCCGGCGTAGGAAGTCCCCGGCTGCATCTCCATCGATCCACTCGCCTGGCCCACGTCGGCCAGCGGCATCATTTCACTGCCAATGAAGAAGTAGAAGGTGAAGCCCACGATAATGGTGGCCAGTGCGCCCACTATGGTCACAAACCGGTGGCCGAGCAGCCAGCGGATCAGACGGGAGTAGCCGCCTTCCAAACGGTCCAACAGCCTCTGGCATGGATCCAGCGGCACGTAGAGCCAGCGCAGGATGGGGTGATGACGGTCCGCCTCACGCGCTTCCTCGTGGCGCATCAGGGCCGCGCACAGCAGTGAAGTCAGTGTGAACGACACGACCATGGAGGCCAGCAGAGCAAAGATCAACGGCCAGACGAGCTCACGAAACATCAGTTCGGTGATCCCGCCCGAAAAGAGCAGTGGCGCCAGCGCCAGCGCCATCATGATCGTTGAGGCGATCACAGCCAGCCGGACCTCGCTGATGCCGTCGATGGTGGCGTCTTTCGGAGACTTGCCCATCCTGAGATGCCGCTCGACCGCATGGATGTCGATGATGCTGTCATCCACCAGGCGGCCGATTGAAAGGAGCAGACCGACGAGCGTGCCGCTGTTGAACGTCAAGCCCATTGGAATCATCAACAGCACCGCCATTGCGAGCGACGTTGGCAGAGTGACCATCGCGATCAGGGTGCCGCGCCACTCACCCAGGAAGAAGAGTACGGCAATGCCCGTGAGCAAGACCGCGGCGCCCAGTTCCTCCCATACGTTCCTGAAGAGGACGTCGACAAAGTGCGCGTTGTTGTACGCCACATCGACCGTAAGGCCCGGGTTTACCGACTGGATCTGTCTGACACGGGCGAGCACCGCAGGTACTACCGCCGCCGAGCTCGCGCTCGGGTCCTCGATCACGGACACCGCGATCGAGGGGATCACCTCCCCGGGCGTGCCGGGATCGTGCTTCAGGTAGTCGAAACCGCTCCGGCGCTCCCAGTAGCCATCGATGACCTTCGCAACATCACGGACGTAGACGATTCGGGGCGCGGCGCCGGACGCCGGCGCCGGATTCAACGCGCCGGCTCCCATCCCACCAGCGGCGCCGCGAGCGGAAGTCGAGGCGCCCGCCTGCCCGGGGATGAAGCTGGCGATGGGATAGTTGAGAACGTCCTTCGCTGAGAGAGCACGGCTGTCCACTCGTACGATACTCTCACCTGATCCCGAAGTGAGATTACCCGCGGGACGACTCACGTTGTAGCGGTCGATGGCATTGCGCACGTCCAGGATGGAGAGGCGGTACGCGGCCAGCTTGTTTCGATCTACCACGACCTGGAGCTGCCGCCGGTAGCCGCCGAACGGTACCACCGAGTAAACGTCGGGCGCCGTCTTCAGGTCGTTCACCATATCGTTATCGGCAAATTCCCTCACTCGCCAAGGGTCCCATCCCTTCGCCGGGTCTCCTCGCACACTCAAGGTCAGGACCGGAATGTTCAGCGGATCCACAGGCACAACCCATGACGGCTTCAGGTTGGCCCCCGTGGCGGGAAGATTAGCCTGTATGACGTTCATCAGCGCCTGGACGTCGAAGAGCGCCTTCTTCATGTCCCTTCCGTAGTTGAACTCCAGGATGACGATGCTGAAGCCGTCCTGCGAAGTGGATCGGATGTAGTGCAGGCCCTGGATGTTAACGAGCTCCTCCTCGATGGGCTTGCTGACGTACATCTCCATGTCTTCCGCGGAGAGCCCGGGCTCCATGGTGACGACACCGACCATGGGACTCTCCACGTAGGGCATGAACCGGCGCGGGATTCCACCCGTCATTGCCAGGTACGCCATCGCTATGACACCGACGTAGAAGGCGATCACCACATAGGGGTGCTCAATGGACCACTTCGGGATGTTGTTGAGCGCCGATGTTGCGCGCGCGGGCGGCATCCTGCGCGGCCTTGCGCCGTTTCCGTTTGATTCGTGGGAGGGCTTGTTCATCGCGCTATCACCGTGCCTTTCAGCATCCCCATCCCGCAAGAAAAGGTGAATTCGCCCTTGCGAGGTGTGAACTCAACGGTCACTGGCTGGTTGAGCGGCAAAGGCTTCCGGATGCCATAATCGGGAAGGGAGACCTCGGTCGCGCAGGTCTGCGTGTCCTTGCGTACGAAGGTTATCCGTGCCGGCGCCCCGGCTTTCAGGCTCACCGTCGTCGGATCGAACCCCTTCGCCGATACGGTCACCTGCGCCACGCTGCTGCCGGAGGAGCTCGCATCGCCGCCCGCAGCCGAAGATTCTGTCGGCTTCACCGTCGCCGGCGCTGCGCCGTTCATCCCGGGCATGGATGGACTCATGCCGGCGCTCGGTGAGCGTTTGATGGGTCGGGCGGGCGGGTTTTCTGAAGTGACGGTATCGCCACTCTTCAAATAATCGCCGCCCGCCAAAACGACCTGCTCACCCTCTTTGAGGCCCGACGTGATCTCGGTATTCTGATCATCGCTCACGCCGGTCTGCACCGCTACCTGCCGCACGGTGAACTGATTCTGAGCGCCCTCGACCGGATCGGCGGCCCAGACGTAGGATGCCGGCCCGGAGGAGAGTGCGCCAGACGAGATCACGGGTCGG
>DASRZA010000143.1:0-9802 GCA_035686845.1 Armatimonadota bacterium
CCGTCCTCCGTCGCCCGTCCTCCGTCCGCGTTAAGCGAGATCGAACAGCAAGAGCTCCGCCGGCTCGACGCCGGAGATTTCCAGCGTTTCGGCGCCGGTGATGGCTGCGCCGTCACCCTCGGAGAGCCGCTGGCCGTTCATTGTGAGCACACCCCGAGCTACGTGCAGCCACGCGTAACGATCGGCCGGAACGATGTGCGATACTGCCTGGCCCGGTTCCAACGCTGCCGTAAACACGTTCACGTCCTGCCTCACGGTGACCGATCCATCCCGTCCATCGGGAGACGCGACTAACCTGAGCCGGCCGTTCCGTTCGGCTGCCGGGAAGGCTTTCTGCTCGTAACCGGGCGGGGTGTTTTCACGCGCCGGCAGAATCCAGATTTGCAGTAGGTGCACGGGATCGGTTTGGGAAGGGTTGGATTCGCTGTGGAACACGCCCGTTCCGGCGCTCATCCGCTGCATCTCTCCAGGCCGGATGGTCGACCCGGTTCCCATACTGTCGCGATGTTCCAACGCTCCCTCAAGCACGTAGGTAAGAATCTCCATGTTGTCGTGTGGGTGAGTCGGAAAACCGTAACCGGGCTTTACCCGATCCTGGTTGATTACCCGCAGCGCCCGGAATCCCATGAACTCCGGATCGTAATAGTTTCCGAACGAAAAGGTGTGGTACGTATCAAGCCATCCTCGATTGAAATGCCCGCGTTCCTCACTCCGGCGCAATGTAATCATGATTTTTCTCCTCGCCCTGAATTGTCGCAATTCGATCATCGACGAGCCCGGCCAACCGGATCCCGCCATTCATTCTGACATTTACTATTCACTAATGAACTATATACTAATTAATATAATCTGTCAACCCGAGAGTGGCTGCCGGAGTTCTCTAAAAAAACGCGTCCCGGATGGGCGGCAAAAACATTCCCCGGCACATTAACGCCGCGGTAGTCGCAGCGAGGGTTTGGTCCTGATGGCGTTCAGAGCGGGACGCCCGGAACCGGGGTCGCAGTCACATCTCAAGCATCAGGGAAGATCGTCACCAATTCGATAAAAGCTCGGCCGTCCCTTCAGGACTTCGGGATAAACGAGAACGCTGCCGCATATCCAGGGCTGAAGCCCTTCGCTATGATCGGTCGTCCCTGCGGGACTTCACGGCCAGCCGTTACGTTGGTTTGACTCGTCCTTCGTCCTTCGTCCTCCGTCCATCGTCCTCCGTCCTCGATAGGTTCCGGTCAGGATTTGCCGCAGAGAAGCTGAAGCAGTCGCGTCAGCTCTCGCTGTTCGTCGGCGGTGAGGCGGGAATCGAACAGCGCCTGGAGAAACTTGTACTTTTGGGGGTAGGTCTCTGCAAATAGATCCTCACCCTGCCGGGTAAGGCAGACCAGCACCTCGCGCTCGCTTTCCGGGTTACGACGGCGTTCCACCAGGCCGCGACGGACCAGTTCCTTCACCACCCGGGTGATATTACTCTTTGTATTGAGAGTGTGAGCCGCGAGGTCGCACATACGCATACCTGTCGTGTTTCCCAGCGTTGCGATGACGTCGAATTCGCTCGCCGCGAGCTTCAATTCGGCGGAATGGCGTTCGTCTCGCCTGCTGATATCCTGGTTCGCCTCGGCCAGGGCCCTGAGGAGGGATAGAGTCGGCGTATCCGCATAGCTCGGTGTAATCATCATGTTGAGAGTTTACCTGCCAGCGCCGAAAGCGTCAACGATGCGGACGCCTCAATTCCTGGCGCCGGCGGCTGCCGCGGGAGGCGCGACGGCGCCGCATCGATTGATCGGTCGGGTTCGCTCTATACTGGGTTAGAGATAGCCTGATCGCAGATGTCGAGATTAGAAGGGAAACTGATGCCAGCCGATCTGTCCATTTCACCGGCGAACCTTGAGCGCTTTAGCGGCTTTGCCGACCGCTACGACGCGTTCCGTCCGCAGCCGCCACCGGTGATTCCCGAGATTTTGTGCCAGTTGGTTCGCACTTCGCGGCCCGCGCTCGTCGTGGATATCGGGTCCGGAACCGGTCTTTCCACCCGCCTCTGGGCAGGGCGAGCGGACGAGATCGTAGGTATCGAGCCGAACCAGGATATGCGCCGGCAAGCGGTTGATCGGACCGCGAGGGAATCGCACGCCGCGTCCATTCGTTACCAGGATGGCCTCTCCAGCAAGACGGGCCTTCCCGATCACTGCGCCGATATCGTAACTTGCTCACAGGCGCTTCACTGGATGGATCCGGAACCAACTTTTGCGGAGGTGGCCCGGATTCTGAGGCTCGGTGGCGTTTTCGCCGCCTACGATTGCGATTGGCCGCCCACCTTTAACCAGGACGCCGAGCAGGCCTACAAGGTCCTGGCTTCGCAGGCGGAAGCCATCGGCAGGCAGCGAGGATTCCTTGAAGGTGTTCGGAAGTGGGGTAAAGATCAGCATCTCGAGCGATTGCGCGGCTCCGGCCAGTTCCAGTATGTTAAAGAGATCACCGCTCACCACCGCGAAGAGGGCGACTATAATAGGTTGGTCGGCCTGGCGATGAGCCAGGGGACGACAGCTACACTGCTCAAGCGAGGGATCGCCGAGGCGGAAATCGGCATCGACCGGCTCCGCGAAGTGACGCGCTCGGCCATTGGAGATTCGCCGGTTCCCTGGTACTGGAGCTACCGAATCTGCATCGCAATCCCCTGAGAATAGCGAGCCTAAAGTGACAGATTCCCGGGCCCTCCGGCGGGATCGACCGAGACCGATGCTCGCGATCTTGAACTCACGAGCCTTAATACCCCTCATCGCGCTGAGCGCGATGGTCCCAATCTCCGCGTCCTGTACACCGGTCCGCGCACCGAACCCCGCGCCCGCTGCGAAGGCAGCAGGCCCTGGAACCCCCGCGCCCGGCGCTCGCCCGCCGGCGGAAGGCTTCAGCCTCCTCCCGCCAGATTCGCTGAAGGCATTCATTCTTGTGAAACCCCGGCCGACTGACGCCACTCTTACGATTGTCCCTGTTACGGACCGCGCTTTCAAATCCGCGGTCCAGGTTGAAACCACCCGCTTGCCCGCGCAGTCCTGGGACATTCAGATTAGATTGCCTATCGACCGGCCCGTGGCAAAGGGAGACGCCATTGAGGCGGCATTCTCCATGCGGAGTGTGAAGTCCGCGTCCGGCGAGGCTGATACCTCGTTGATTTTTGAGCAGGTCGGAGGCGCCTTCCAGAAGTCGGTTGAGTATCCCGCGAGCGCCGGCGCAAACTGGACGCTGTTCAGGGTACCGTTCAGGGCGGCGGCGGATTACACCGCCGGCGCCGCGCAGCTCAACTTTCGTTTTGGATTCTCTCCGCAAACCGTTGAGATCGGCGGGATAAGCCTTGTCGATTTTGGAAAGAGCCTGACCAACCCGCTGCCGGCCCGGGTGCTCACCTATCCCGGCATCGCGCCCAACGCGCCCTGGCGGATGGCCGCTGCGGCCCGCATCGACAAATACCGGAAAGGTGAGCTGACCGTTCTGGTCCACGATTTCCGCGGTCGACCGGTTCCCGGCGCACAGGTTCAGGTACACATGCTCCGGCATGCTTTCGGTTTTGGGTCCGCCGTCGATGAGAATGCGCTGCTCGGCAGCACGCCCGACGATAAGAAGTACCAGGCGACGGTGCTCAAACTTTTCAATAAGGCGGTGCTTGAGAATGGCCTCAAATGGCCGGGATGGGAATGGCGGCCGGGTAGGGCGCTGCGAGCGGTAAAATGGCTTCGTGATCACCACATTGAAGTGCGCGGCCACAACCTCGTATGGCCGAGCTGGCGGTATCTGCCGCTCGACGTGAGAACGCTCCGGAACGATCCAGCGGCCCTCCGACGCCGCATTGACGAGCATATCATTCAGGAAGTCACGGCGCTGCGCGGGCAAGTATCGGAATGGGATGTTCTGAACGAGCCGTACACCAGCCACGCGCTGATGGACATTCTCGGCAAAGAGAGCATGGTTGAGTGGTTCAAGCTGGCCCACGCGGCGGACCCGAGGCCCGAGCTCTTTGTGAATGACTTCAGCATCTTATCAGCGGGAGGCCGTGACACCGCGCATCAGGACGCTTACGCGGGCGTCATTCAATATCTGCAGGCGAACGGCGCCCCATTGGGTGGAATCGGCCTTCAAAGTCACTTCGGCGATAGTTTGACGGGGCCGGATCGTCTCTTGCAGATTCTTGACCGGTTCGCAAAGTTCGGGCTTCCGTTGGAAGTTACCGAACTCGACGTCAACATCAGCGATGAGAAACTGCAGGCGCAATACCTTCGAGATTTCATGACACTCGCGTTCAGCTACCCAGCCATCAAAGGAATTATGATCTGGGGATTCTGGGAAGGGCGAGACTGGATCCCACGCGCCGCGCTCTATCGCCGTGACTGGACCCTCAAGCCGAACGGGCAGGCCTGGATCGACCTGGTATTCCATCAGTGGTGGACAAACGCGACGGGCGCCACCGGGCCCGATGGCGCCTACCGGGTCCGGGGGTTTCTGGGCGATTACGAGATCACCGTCAGCATTCATGGTAAGAAGCGGGTCGTTCGCGCCTCGCTTCCGCAGAAGGGCGCCTCGGTCGTCGTGAAGATATAAGCGCGCCCCCGGGCCCCCTGACCCCTCCAAAATGGGAAACCGTTGAGCCGGTATCCGCACTACAGCGGGGCGCCTGCGCCGCCGCGTCAATCGCCGAAGGGATTCGGCTCTACAATCGGCCACAGGCCTAAAAACGAACACGAAGGGCACGAAGGTCCCACGAAGGGCACGAAGGGAACCGAAGAGAATAGAGAGCGGCCGCCGCCCAGCCGAACACCGGGTATCCGAGACCTAACGCCTCACGCCAAACACGGGTTTCAGGTTCCAGATTTCGTCGGCGTATTCGCGAATCGTCCGGTCACTGGAGAAGCGGCCGGCGCCGGTGACATTCAATATCGATTTCCGCGCCCACTTTACTCGATCTTCGAAAGCAGCGGCCACCCGCTGCTGAGCCTCGATATAAGGCATCAGATCCACCAGGTGGAAGAAGGGATCGCCGCCTTCGACGAGAGACTTGAAGATCCACGCGTATTCCCCCGGCCGATCCGGTGAGAAGCGGTTGGAGTTGAGCGCATCGGTCACACGCCGTACGGCCGGCCGGGTGTAATAATACTCCCTCGGATCGTAGGCGCGTCGCTCCCGGAAACTTTCAATCTCACGGATGGTGAGGCCGAAGTTGAAGAAGTTCTCCTCGCCCACTTCCTCTCGAATCTCGATATTTGCCCCATCCAACGTCCCGATGGTGACCGCGCCGTTCAGCGCGAACTTCATATTCCCCGTGCCGGACGCCTCCATCCCGGCAGTGGATATCTGCTCGCTGAGGTCGGCGGCGGGGATAATCCGTTCCGCGAGTGAAACGCGATAGTCCGGGATAAAGACGACCTTGAGCAGATCGCGGCAGCGAGGATCATGGTTAATGATCTGGCCGACGCTGTGGATCAGGGCAATGATCTGCCTGGCCGCCCAGTAACCGGGCGCCGCTTTGCCCGCAAAGATCCAGGTCCGGGGCGCGGCCGGCTCCTCGTCATCCTCCACCATGCGCAGGTAGAGGTGAATAATGTGCATCAGGTTCAACAGCTGGCGTTTGTACTCGTGAAATCGCTTGACCTGAACGTCAAAAATGGAATCCGGATCAGGGTTCACCCGGGTGGTCTCGCGGATAACCTCGGCGAGCCGCACTTTATTCGCGCGCCGAACCTTCATGAACTCGCGTTGAAAGCTGTCATCGTCTGCGCATCCATTCAGCCGCCGGAGCTGGTCCAGGTCGGTAATCCAGCCGTCGCCAATGGCGCCGGTAATCAGGTTCGAAAGACCCGAATTAGCGTTGAGGAGCCAGCGGCGGGGAGTGACGCCGTTGGTCTTATTATTGAATCGCTCCGGCCACATTCTATGAAATTCCGGCACGAGGGACTCTTGAACCAGTTTGGTGTGCAGTTTGGATACCCCATTGACGGAATGGCTGCCCACGATCGCCAGGTTTGCCATCCGGACCATCTTCACCGGACCTTCTTCGATGAGCGACATCGCGCGAGCCGCTCCCGTATCGGCCGGGTAGAGTCTTCGCACGCCTTCCAAAAACCGCCGGTTGATTTCGTAGATTATCTGAAGATGACGGGGCAGCGCGTGTTCAAACAGCGGCGCAGGCCAACGCTCCAACGCTTCAGGCAGCAGGGTGTGATTGGTGTAGCCAAGCGTCGCCTTCGTGATTTCCCAGGCCGTATCCCAGTAGATGTCATGCTCATCCACGAGCGACCGCATCAACTCTGCGACGGCGAGCGATGGATGAGTGTCATTCATCTGGATAGCCACTTTGGAAGGAAATTCGTCGAAGGTGGTGTGGCGCCGGAGATAGCGCCGCATGATGTCCCGCAGCGAGCAGGCTACCAGGAAATACTCTTGAACCAACCGCAGCTCGCGGCCGGCCTCGATCGAGTCGGCCGGATAGAGCACTTTGGAAACGGTCTCGGAGGCGATTTTCTGTTCAACAGCACGGATGTAATCGCCTTCGTTGAAGATCTGCATGTCGAATTCGTACGAGGAGCGGGCGGAGAAGAGGCGAAGATAGTTGACCGTGTGCCCGCCGTACCCCACGATCGGCATGTCGTGCGGTACGCCGATCAAGACCTGCCAATCCATCCACATTGGATTGTAATGGCCCTCGCGGTCCGCGGCGTGCTCAATGTGGCCGTAGACGGGAACCAGGCAGGCTTCATCGGGGCGCTCGATCTGCCAGGGCGTCCCATCGGCCAGCCAGTTATCCGGCCGCTCGACCTGCTGACCGCCCTCGATGACCTGTCGGAACAGCCCGAACTCATAATTGATGCCGTAGCCAAAGCCGGGCATGTGCAGTGTGGCGAGGGAATCTAAGAAGCAGGCGGCCAGCCGGCCGAGACCTCCGTTGCCGAGCGCGGCATCCGGCTCGTGTTCCTGCACTTCTTCAAGATCCACGCCGAGCTTCAAAAACATATCGCGGCACTCATCCATGATCCCGAGATTCGCCAGGTTGCTGCTCAACGAGCGTCCGATGAGAAACTCGAGCGAGAGGTAATAGAGCCGCTTGGCGTCGGCTGCCTGGAATCGCCGCTCGGTCTCCAGCATCCCGTCCACCATACGGTCACGCGCGGTGAGCGCGACCGCCCGGAAGAGGTCGTCCCGCGAGACGTGCTGCCATTCTTTGCCGAGCCCGTACCTCACCTGCCGCTGAATCTCTGTTAAGAGCGAAGCTTTCCGCTTCGGAGCGGTCATGTTTTCGCCTCTCCCTTCGCCGGAACGGCCAGGATCCCAGCATTCTTCCATCCCCTGCCATCCCGGGCGAGAAGTTGATCGGAAGCCGCCGGACCCCATGTTCCCGCGATATAGTTGGGAAAAGGGTCATTGGTCGGCGGGCTTTTCCAACGTTCCAGAACCGGCGTCAGGATCTCCCACGCCAATTCCACCGTATCACTCCGGTTGAAAAGCGTAGGGTCCCCCTCCATCGCGTCCAACAGCAGCGTTTCGTAAGCGGTGGCTGGGAACTCTCCGAAAGTCGCGTCATAGGCGAAGTTCATCTGCATCTGACGGATATGCATCTCCGGGCCAGGAATTCTTGCGCCCAGCTTGAGCGAGATGCCTTCGTCCGGCTGGATCCGGATCATGAGTAGATTTGGTTCCACCTGGTCGTGAGGTGTCAGCGGTAGAAAGAGGTGAGGCGCTCGCTTGAATTCGATGGCGATGAGCGTCAGCTTCTTCCGCATGCGTTTACCGGAACGAAGATAGAATGGCACGTCCGCCCAGCGCCAGTTATCGATCATCAGTTTTAGCGCCGCGAAGGTTTCGGTTCCGGATGCGGGGTTAACGTCGGGCTCCTGTCGATAGGCGGGAACGGGCGCGCCATCGATGGCCCCGTCGTCGTATTGGCCCCGGACCGCGACGTCATCCACCCGGGCGGGATCCAGCGGCACTACCGACCGGAGAACGTCTGATTTCAGGCCCCGGATGGTCTGGCCGTCATAACGCGCCGGCGGCTCCATGCCCACCAGCGAAAGCAGTTGGAAGAGGTGGTTCTGAAACATATCGCGCAGACAGCCGGCGTGATCGTAGTAGCCGCCGCGATGCTCCACACCCAGGCTTTCAGATGCCGTAATTTGGACGTGATCCACGTACTGCCGGTTCCAAATCGGCTCAATGATGGAGTTTGCGAACCGGAACGCGAGGATATTCTGAACGGTGTCTTTGCCCAGGTAATGGTCGATCCGGTAGATCTGGTCCTCTGAAGCCGCGTTGTGAACAGTCTCGTTGAGACGGCAGGCGCTCGCGAGGTCGGACCCGAACGGCTTTTCGATGACAATCCGCGTCCATTGATCTCCCCGGCTTGCGAGAGTGATGAGGCCATGCTTCTTCAGATTCTCCACGATGGGCCCGAAGAATCGGGGCGCTGTCGCCAGGTAGAAGAGGCGGTTTCCGCGGCAGCCGCAGCTTCGATCTACCTCGGTCAATCGCTCTTTGAGGCGTTCGTATCCATCGGGACGTTCAAAATCGGCGGTGATATAGTGCAGCCCGTTTGCCAGCCGGTTCCAAACCGCCTCGTCGAACCGGTTCACCTCGTTTGATTCCCGGGTGTGATCCGCCATCTGCTGGCGGAAGGAGTTGTCATCCATTGGCGTAGCTGCGAAACCAATGACTCCGAACCCTTCGGGGAGAAGGTTCTGACCGGTAAGGTTATAAAGACCGGGAATCAGCTTCCGGCTGGTCAGATCCCCACTGGCGCCGAAAATGACAAAAGCGCACGATTCCTCAACCCGGCGCCGCGCTGCGCCCACCGGCGCCACCAAATGCTGCTGCTCCTGGTCACAGCTTGAAATCGTGTTGTCCATCTCTGCTGGCATCACACTCCTCCATCCAAAATCCGCTACCCTCACTTTACCCCGGATCAGACTAAAGCGCACCCCAGAGGGTGGACGGAGGGGAGGATGGAGTATGAAGGATGAAGGATGAGTCAAGACCGCGGGGACCGGGCAGCCCCCCGGTCCCCGAGAACGGGCCCCCTGACCCCCAATAATGGGGGAACTTCTGAGCCGGCGTCCACGCCACGGGCAAGGACGTCTGCGTCACCGAGGGGGCCCCCTGACCCCCAATAATGGGGGAACCGCTGAGCCGGCGTCCACGCCACGGGCAAGGACGTCTGCGTCACCGAGCGGGCCCCCTGACCCCCAATACTGGGGGAACCGTTGAGCCGGCGTCCACGCCACGGGCAAGGACGTCTGCGTCACCGAGCGGGCCCCCTGACCCCCAATAATGGGGGAACCGTTGAGCCGGCATCCGCAGCGCAGGCATGGGGACGGTGGCGCCGCGATGTTCAGAACCACCGGCGAGAGCGATATTGGCTCCAGTCGGGGTATCGAGGGTCTGGAGGGTCCGGCGTGTTGTCGATATAGCGGTTCATGCGCGCGTTCCGGATTTGCTCTTGCAGCTTTCCCCGCTCAATTTCGTGGAGCTGGTACTCGGTGAGCGGCTCGGCTTGCTGATCGGTTGCCCCGGGCGCGGTCGCCAATTCTGCTGCGGGCTGGTTGTTGACTTTCGCGGCCTCGCTACTTGAGGGCGCGATTATATGGCACAATTGCGCGTTCCTCACTCTCCGAATGATGGGCTCGAGATAATCGAGAAGATCGAACCACGCGGCTCGACCGCCGGGCGGCTCTCCGCGCCCGAATGACGGCAGATAGGCGTCGGGATCGGTGGGAAAGCCGGACGGCCCCCGCAGGTTGATATCGTGCTCGGCGCGTAGAAGGGTGTCCAGGACGGC
>DASRZA010000144.1:0-6441 GCA_035686845.1 Armatimonadota bacterium
CTGCGCCGAATTGTCCAACACATCGTCTCGCTACGGCTTAAATGCCGCTCGCAGTCGCTGGGAATCACGCCGGTCGCCCGCCGTGAAATCATAGTTTCGTAGTAAAATGTGGTGTCTCCTACACAGATTACCAACCTGAACTGGGCCAGCCAATCTCAACATCCGACCTTCATGAATAATCCGGGTTAGGGGCCAAGTGCGTCAGACCGGGCCCCCTTTTATTGGGCTCTGCCTTCGCGCCCTTCGTGGGACCTTCGTGCCCTTCGTGTTCGTTTTTGGGCCGTAGGAGTAAAAAGAGACGAAAGAACGTGGGACATCATATCAGTATAGGATAAGGGAGAACCGTGGTCGCCATCGATTATGACACCGTCAGTCGTCTGAACCGCGCGAGCCGGGCGCCCGCCGCCGAGGGACAGCAGATGGGGCAGGTCGTGATGCGGCGGATCGTCGCGCGCGAACAGGCCGAGCTTCAGGCGCGGGTCTTAGCCGGGCTGAACCGGCTGCCGCTGGGCCGGTACCTCACGCTCTGCGGCGGCGCGGCGCTGCATGGCGTCTACCTGCACGGCCGGCAGAGCAAAGGGCTTGACTTCTTCGGCCCGCACATCGTGGTCATGCGGTTCCGGGAGCTGGCCCGTGGGCTGGATCTGGATCTTCGGCCGGGACCGACTGCAAACACCTTCCTCATCGCCGCGCCCGGAACGTTCTTCCCCGAGGTTCAGGTTGGCCTCCGGATTCGTACCAGGGCCGACCACCGCACGCTGCCGGCGCCGGGGATATTCCAGACACCCTCGGGCAAACAGATCCCCGTACGAACCCTGCCCCTGGCGGAACTTCTGGCGATCAAGTTAGGGCTGCTGGCCGGTCGGCAGAGGCCGCTGGATTATGTAGATTTCTGGATGGGGCTGCGGAGCGGATCGGAGACGCTTCAGGAAGTGAAGGCAATCTTAGACGATCCGGCATGGAGCAGCGGGACCTACGCGCCGACGCGTCCCTTCAACGCCGCCCGGGCGGTCCGGGGGCTGCGCGGGCGCGGCAGGCGGTGGGTCAAGTCCCTGGCGGACGACCTGCATCCCGTCCCACCATTCGAGCAGGTGCGGCGGGACCTGGAAGCCTGGCTGCCGCGGTTTAACTGCACGTAACGGAGGACGGAGGACGGAGGACCGCGGGCGGAGGACGGATGAAACGCTCACCGCCGAGACACGGAGTTCCGCGGAGAGCCGCAGAGGAAACGCGGACGGACAAGCGAGAGCGCGAGGGTAAAAGATAAGCTCCGGAAATAGGCACCTCTCCCCTCGCAGGGGAGAGGCCGGGAGAGAGGTCGGGACGAAGGATGAAGGATGAATCAGAACCGCCCAATCCCCCCTTCCGCCTCGATAAACGATCGGGGATAGGACAAGCGATTGAACATAGGCCCCTCTTCCCGTTTCGGGGAGAGGCCGGGAGAGAGGTAAATCAAAGGATGAAGGATGAAGGATGAGTCAAGAAGGTCTGCGTACCGGCGCCTCGTACCTCGCGCCCCGTACCTCGCGCCAGCCTTAGCGGCTCCGGGGAGGCAGAATGAGCGAGATCGATCAGCGCCTTAACCGGGCGGATGCCAAGGACGCCGCCGACCGGTTTATTGAGTGTATCCCTCCGTACCCGGATACCGGCGCGGGTCGGGGGATTCTGATCGGCGCGGGCGGCCCGGATCAGTTCACGGGCGCCTGGATTGCTGTTAAGCTGCTCCGGTTTCTCGGCTGTTCTCTGCCCATCCAGATCTGGCACTGGGGTCCGCATGAGATGGACAAGAAGATGCGGCGGCTGGTGGCGCCGCTGGGGGTGGAGTGCATCGACGCCGGCGCGCTGCGAAAGCAGCAGCACGCCCGACCGCTCGGCAGCAGCGAGATCAAGCCTTACTCCCTCCTGTGCTGCCGCTTTGCAGAGGCGTTGATCCTGGATGCGGACTGTATGCCGATTGCGGATCCAACGCCCCTCTTTGATGCGCCCGAATACCTCCAAACGGGCGCGCTCCTCTGGCCGGACCGCCAGGAAGTGAACCCGGCACATGAGATCTGGGATCTATGCGGCGTCCCGTGCCCCCGCGAGCCGCAGCTTGATGGCGGCCAGATGCTCCTTGATCGGCGCCGCTGCTCTCCGGCAATCTCGCTCTACATGTGGTACAGCGAGCATTCAGACTTCTTCGACCGGTATCTTTATGGCGAGGAAGCGGCGTTCCACCTGGCGCTCCGGCGTCTTTCGACTCCCTTTGCTCTGCCAGAGAAGCGCCCGGATCGGGTCGGGCAGATCCTCTTCCAGTACGATCCTGCGGGGGACCTCATCTTCCAGCATGGCAAAAAGTGGCGCCTGGCGCAGCAAGACGGAGTCGCCGAGTTGGTTCACGCCTCAGAATGCTGGTCGTTCCGGGAGGAGCTCCGCCAGCTCTGGAATGGCAAGGTCAGCGGACCGCCGGCCGCTGAGACGCGGCCGCAGCGGCGCCGGGCTTCCGAGCGGCTCCGGCTCTGGTTCAGTCACGGCCTCGGCGATTGCGCCAATTTCGCTTTTATTTTAGAGCTCTACCGCCGGCGGGGATATGAGATCGACCTCCACTATGAACCGAACAAAGCGACGGTCTTCGCCGCCTCCGGCGTGCGATACATCTCATTGGAAAGCGGGGATGTCCAGCACGTCGGTTATCCGGAGTCGCGTGATCCGGAGCTGGAGACGATGGAGCAGTACTGGCTCTATAACAAGACCGCCACCAATCTGAGATGTCCACCGATGCCGGACATCGGATCACCCGAGAGCCTCTGGAACGAGCTCTGCGGCGTCCGGATCGATCTCTTGCCCACGATCCAGCCGGATCAATGGAAGGTCGTTCGCGACTTTCTCGCCCCGCTGCCGCGCCCGATCGTGCTCCTGCACAGCCAGGGAAATACGTCCACCGACCTGAAGAATGTCCCGCCCGACGCCGCCATCGAGCTCTACCGGCAGATTCTTGACCACATGGATGGAACCCTGGTTCTCCTGGATTGGGACAATCGGGTCCCGCGGCTCGCCAACTGGCGGGTCCGTCACATGGCCGACGACTGGAATTGCATCGACGTCGCGACACTGGTCGCGCTCTATCACCAGGCGGACCTGCTGATCAGCATCGATAGCGGCCCGCTCCACCTGGCGCGCTTCACCGACATCCCGGTCGTCGGCCTCTTCCCTTCGCTCACAAAACATCCGTGCCGGGTGTCCCTCCCCCGCGACCGCAGCGTTTGCATTGTTCCGCGAGAGATCACGCACCCCTATAATCTTGGCACGCGCCTTCGCTTCAACATCGTGGAGAGCCCCGGCGGGCACATGGAGCTTGACCCGGAGTTTATCGCGGAGACCTGCGCCCGAGCCCTGGCCGGCCCGCGCTATCTACCCGCCAGCCAGATCGGCGCCGACGTGCAGCTTCAGCAGTTTGTGCTGGACTGGGAGCGAGGATCGGAAAACGGCCTCACCTCGTACATCGACCGCGATCGCGGGTTCGATACTCTCCTCCGTGAGATACGATCCCGCTTCCAGGATCCCCGCGTTGTGGAGACCGGCTGCATCCGCGGTGAGGAAGACTGGCGCGGGACCGGGTTCGGGACGTATCTGATGGGAGCGTTTCTCCAGCGGTTTGGCGGCAGCCTGGCCTCGGTCGACCTCAATCCCGATAACTGCGCCTTTGCCCGGCACACCACACGGGAGATGCGCTGCGTCACGATTGTTGAAGATGATTCCGTCGCCTATCTGCGCCAGCGCACGGAGCCAATCGACCTGCTGATCCTTGACAGCATGGATACAGAGGTAGATGGCTTCGAAGAGCACTGCCTCAACGAGATCCAGGCAGGCGCGCCGCTGCTCGGCCGGAATTCTATCGTCATGTTCGATGACACCGTCTACAGCCAGCGCCGGTTTACAGGAAAAGGCGCGCTGGCCGTACCCTGGCTTCTGGACCAGGGCTGGCGCATCCTTCATTCAGGATACCAGACCATCTGCGTGCGGTAAGGCGTGGACGGAGGACGAAGGACGGAGGACGAAGGATGGCTCACAATCGCTGGAGTCACAGGCGCCTCTTCTCGTTTCGTAAAGCGATCGGGGATACATCAAACGCCCGAGCATAGGCTCCTCTCCCCGCTTCGGGGAGAGGCCGGGAGAGAGGTCTGCTGCGGGCGGGATAGGCTGCGCCACCGTGACGCGGGTACCGGGCGAGGACTCCCCCATTATTGGGGGCCGGAGGGCCGAACCGGGCGGGCTGCTCCCCGTTTGCGGGTGGGAACGCTGAGGAATGGCCCATCGAAGTGGTTGCCGTCGTGGCTGTTGCTCTGATCGGTTCCATCGACCCATTCAACGTTCAGCTTCGCATTCGCATAGATGTCGTTGCCGCCCAGCCGGTTATTCTTGGTCCCCGCGTCGTAAACGCGCATGCCGTCGGCGCGATTAAACGCGATCCGGTTTGCCGAGCCGGGGGCTGTGCCGCCGATGACATTCTCCTGTGCGCCGCCGGCCAGATCCACACCGTTGTCCCCGTTTCCCAGGGGTCGGACGCCGCTGGCGTCGGTTCCGATATAGTTTCCCTCGACGACGTCGTATCGGGTATCCACGCCGTAGATCTTAACACCGACCTGAATATTCCCCGAAATCACGTTTCGAGCGCCCGGTTCAACGCCGCCGATGGTATTATCCTGCGCCGTGCCGCCGATGTCGACGCCATGGCTGTGATTGGGGACTGCCGCCGTACCGGCGGCGTTGGTTCCAATATAATTGCCCTCAATTAAATTCTGGTTTGTGCCCGGACCCGAGATGAGGACACCTCGCTCGCCGTTGCCCGAGATCACGTTGCGCGCGCCCGACCTCGTTCCGCCGATGAGATTGTCGCTCGCCCTCCCGTCCAGGTCAACGCCGTTCTTGCCATTGGCCAGGGACGCGGTTCCGGCGGCGTTGATGCCGATGTAGTTTCCCTGGACGGTATTGCGGCTGGTACCCTCTCCAAACAGCTTCACGCCGCGTTCCGCATTGCCGGATACAACATTGCCGGCGCCCGGGCCGCCAATTAGATTCTCCTGAGCACCCAGGGCGATGTCGATCCCGTGGCTGTGATTTGGGACGGCGCTTGTGCCAGCGGCGTCAGTACCGATGTAACAGTCCTGCACGGCGTTGGACCGGGTCCGGGGGCCAAATATCTCGATACCGCTGCCCGAGAAACCGTTGATCACCAATCCTCTAATAACGCAGTGTGCCGCTTCCAGGTGGAGGCCATACGAATGAGGACCCGCCATCGCTCCGTTTATGACAATGGCAGGCGTCTTGCTCTCGGGGCCCCCGTTTGCCGTGCGCTGAGAGGCGCCATCTATGACCGTGCCGTTCCCTGAAATGATGGGAAGCGGGCTGGCCGGCTGGATCGTCGGCATGGTATCGCCCGGTTTGAGCTGACTCGTGGGAATCCGGAACCGGATGGTGGCGCCGGGGTGAGTATCAGCCCAGACAATCACCGCCCGGAGCGACCCGGCGCCGGTGTCACTGGTATTGGTGACCAGCGCCTGGCGAGGAGGGGCGGACGGGACCGCTGCGCTCGCCACCGGAAGCAGCGCCGCGGCGGCCAAAATCGCCAGGTAGTGGTACGTCCATCGCCCCCGCGGGCCCAACCGGCTCAATCGGAAACGGCCCCACGCCGCGGTCGCTGCCTTAGCAATCATAATCTGGGTTCCTTTGATAGTTCTTAGGGGCTATCATTCGGGGCCGGGGCGGCGTCTCCATTTCAGGTCCGGTGAGACACAGGTCGGGGGCCGGGATCGCGGGACGGTCATACCCCCTCATTCGACCGGGTGACGTCGCATTCCTTTAGCGACCACGCCTCGCGCCCATCCTCCACCCTCCCCAACCCCCTTTCGGTGACTCCCCGAAACGGGAAGAGGAGCCTGTCATCCCTCCCCGTCCGCTTTTCCCCGTGCTCCCCGTGTCCCCGGTGGTTTTCTTGTTTTTGCTCTTTCTCTGCGGCTCTCAGCGGGACTCTGCGTCTCGGCGGTGAGATTTCCTCCGTACTTCGTTCTCGTCTAGCTCGCGAGCTCCGCGTCGATCCGGACCGCGGCTCGCTGCAATGCCAGGGGAACGGGCGTATGAGCGACAAGAACTTCATCCATCATCTCGGCGCCAATGTCTTCCACGAGGTCATAATTCTCCACCCGCGCGCCCCACGGCGCCCGGCCATAGCGGCCGTTGTCCAGGAAGATCGGTTCGAGCGGGTCGAGGCGCCGGCGCTGTTCGGCGACCTGGCGGTTCGCTGAGATGCCGATTCCAAGCTCCGCCTTCTCCCGCTGGACGAATGGACCGGACATAAATTTGACGTACTTCCATGCCGCCTCCGGATGCTTGCACCGCCGGGTGATGGCGTAGCCGCTTTCATAGATGACGCTGATTCGCTTCTTATTCCGCGGCAGACCCACC